>DITW01000091.1 GCA_002422945.1 Sphingomonadales bacterium UBA6174
GGACGAATACATCTTCGCCGCCATCATCGCGCACGATGAAGCCGAAACCCTTTTGGCCGTTGAAGAACTTAACAACGCCGGAACCTTCGCCGATAACCTGCGGGGGCATACCGCCACCGCCGCCAGCACCACGACCGCCGCCGAAGCCGCCGCCGCCGCCCGCGCGATCACCGCCGCCAAAGCCGCCGCGATCACCGCCGCCGAAACCACCACGGTCGCCAAAACCGCCACCGAAGCCACCACGATCGCCGCCGAAGCCGCCACGATTGGCGAAGGGATCAAAACCGCCTTCACCACCGAAATCATCGCGCTTGTCACGTCCACCGCGCTGACCGCGCCGCCCTCTATCAAAACCCATGCTCTTCAAATCTTTCCAGGTCGCCCGTATCGCGTATCGCAAGAAAACTGCGTCGGGCCGACCGCATTCTTCCAGATGCCCTCAGTGAAAAACATTTAGGCAGCGAATCATCCTATCCCAATTTTGCAAACTCGGATAGAAGATTCTCGTTCGTCTTAATCCAAGAATATGAATACTCTCCAAAGCTGCTCTAAGCCGCCCCTGTGCGCGCTGTCTGGCACTATAATGACCCATCATCATTGGCAAAAAGCTTGCCCAATCATGACTGGACCGGCCATATCAGGGCCTAAGATCAAGACACAGGGCAATGCGCGCGACTCCGCTTTGGATGTCGGCGCGATGTGAAAGGGACGGCTTCATGTTTCTCAAGGGCAAGACGGCGCTGATTACCGGCTCCACCTCCGGCATCGGGGCGGCCTATGCGACAGCACTCGCCCGCGAGGGCGCGGCCATCATGATCAATGGCTTTGGCGATGCGGCAGAGATCGAGGCCCAGCTTGCCGAGCTGCGCGGCCTGAGCGGCACCACCGCCACCTTCTGCGGTGCCGATCTCGCCAAGCCGCAAGGCGTGCAGCAAATGCTCGATCAGGCCGTAGCCGATCTGGGCGGGGTGGATATTCTCATCAACAATGCGGGCATTCAGCATGTCTGCCCGGTCGAAGATTTCCCGCTGGAAAAATGGGATCAGATCGTCGCGATCATGCTCACCGCGCCGTTTCTCCTGATCCGGGGCGTCGTGCCGCATATGAAGGCCAAGGGCTGGGGCCGGATCATCTCCACCGCCTCTGCCCATAGCCTGACCGCCAGCCCGAACAAATCCGCTTATGTCTCGGTCAAACACGGGCTGACGGGCCTCACCAAGACAGTGGCGCTGGAAACCGCGCGTAATGGCATTACCGCCAATTGCATCTCGCCGGGCTATGTCTGGACGCCATTGGTGGAAAAACAGATCCCCGACACGATGAAAACGCGCAACATGACGCGCGAGCAAGTGTTGAACGATGTCCTGCTCGCATCCAGCCCGCAGCGATCCATGGCCATGCCGGAAGAAATCGCAGCGCTAGCACTTTTCCTCTGCCGCGATGAGGCCAAGTCGATTACGGGGGCGAATTACTCCGTCGACGGCGGCTGGACCGCTCAATAATCCCCACCACATTCTAGATACCCATCGAAAGACCGATCATGTCCGAACGCTCGCCGCTGGCCCCTGCCGCTTTCCCTGTTCTGCCTGCGATTGAAGGCGTGACCCTGCGCGTCGCCCGTGCCCAATATAAGCAATGGGACCGTTGCGACCTGACCTTTGTCACCCTTGCATCAGGCACCAGCGCCGCAGGCGTCACCACCTCCAGCAAATGCCCTTCACCCGAGGTCGAATGGTGCCGTTCGGCGCTGTTGGATGGCAAGGGCCAGGCCCGCGCGCTGATCGTCAATGCGGGCAATTCCAACGCCTTTACCGGCCATCGTGGCCGCGCAGCGGTGGACGCGATCACCAGTCGCATCGCGCAGGAACTGGGCTGCGATGCGGCGCAAGTGTTCGTGTCATCGACCGGTGTCATCGGCGTGCTGCTGCCAATCGACAAGGCGATGGCCGGCATCGACAATGCGCTCCATGCCGAACCTTGCGGTTGGGAAGCTGCCGCCGAGACGATCATGACGACCGACACCTTTGCCAAGGCCGCCGTGACCAAGGCCGTGATCGGCGACAAGGCCGTGAACCTTGTCGGCATCATCAAAGGCTCCGGCATGATCGCGCCCGACATGGCGACGATGCTCGGCTATATCTTCACCGATGCCGCCGTGGCCCCGGCATTGCTCCAGCATATGCTGTCGGCGGCGAACAAGACCAGCTTTTCGTGCATCACGGTCGATAGCGATACCTCCACCTCCGATACCGTACTCGCCTTTGCGACGGGCGCGGCGGGCAATGCACCGCTTAATAACATGGACGATGCCGGGGCCGAGGCCTTTCAGGCGGCGCTGACCGACCTGTGCCTGCAATTGGCGCATCTCGTCGTGAAAGACGGCGAAGGGGCAAGCAAGTTCATCCGCATTGATGTCTCGGGTGCGGTCGATGACATGAGCGCCCACCGCATCGCGCTGTCCATCGCCAACAGCCCGTTGGTCAAAACCGCCATCGCGGGCGAGGACGCGAATTGGGGCCGCGTCGTCATGGCCGTCGGCAAGGCGGGCGAACCCGCCGAACGCGACAAGCTCTCCATCCGTTTCGGCACCACCATCGTGGCCGAGGGCGGCTTGGCGGTCGAAGGTTATGACGAGGCCCCGGTCGCCGCGCATCTCAAAGGCCATGACATCGACATCGCCGTCGACCTCCATCTCGGCCATGGCCGCGCCACCGTGTGGACCTGCGACCTGACCCATGGCTATATCAGCATCAACGCCGATTATCGGAGCTGACCGCCATGTTGACGATCTGGGGCCGCATCAATTCCCATAATGTCAAAAAGATCGTCTGGTTCGCGCAAGAACTGAGGCTGCCATTTGTCCGCCATGATGTCGGCGGGCAATTCGGCATGGATGCGGCCTATCTCGCGAAAAATCCCAACGCGCTGATCCCGACCATCGAGGATGAGGGGATGGTCTTGTGGGAATCGAACGCCATCCTGCGCTATCTCGCCGCGCAATATGGCGCAGATCGTTTCTGGCCGACAGACCCGGCGATCCGCGCCCAAGGCGATAAATGGATGGACTGGCAATTTGCCTATGCCGATGCCCAGCGTCGCGCCTTTGGCAATCTCATCCGCGTGCCAGCCCCCGACCGCAATCATGAGGCCATCGCGCTTTCCGCCAAGAAATCAGGCGACATGATGGCGGTATTGGATGCCGCCCTCGCCACCCAGCCCTATCTATCGGGCGATCAATTCGGCGTGTTCGATGTGCCGATGGGGATCTATGCCCATACATGGTTCACGCTCGCCATCGACCGGCCAGACCGGCCACATGTGCGTGACTGGTATGACCGGCTGTTGGCCCGCCCGGCCTTTGCCGAGATCGCAGCCATTCCTTTGAGCTGAGGCGTTACGCCTCAGCCCTCCGCCTGCTCCCGCGCGACTTCACGCCAGCCAATATCGCGACGGCAGAAACCGGTGGCAAAATCAATGCCATCGACCGCCCGATAGGCCGCCGCCTGCGCCGCGCCGACCGTTGCGGCACGCGCCGTCACGTTCAACACCCGCCCGCCATTGACCACGAGCTGCCCATCCTTCAACGCCGTCCCAGCATGAAAGACGACGAGATCGTCGCCGCTCACATGATCAATACCGTTGATCGCGCCGCCCTTTTCCGGCGTGCCGGGATAGCCCTTGGCCGCCATCACCACCGTCAACGCCACCCGCGCATCGAAGGTCAGCGGCGCAATGCGATCCAGCGTGCCCGTCGCGGCCGCCAGCAAAATCGGCAGCAGATCATCCGTCAGGCGCATCATCAGCACCTGCGTTTCCGGATCGCCGAACCGCGCATTATATTCGATCAGCTTCGGCCCTTGGTCCGTCAGCATCAGCCCAGCAAACAACACGCCGATATAGGGCATGCCCTCATCCGCCAATGTCTTGACGGTCGGGCGAATGATCCGCGCCATTACGGCCTCTTCCAATTCGGGCGTCAGCACAAAAGCCGGGCTATACGCGCCCATTCCGCCGGTATTAGGGCCGGTATCGCCATCGCCGACACGCTTGTGATCCTGCGCGGACCCGAAGGCGAGGACGTTCACGCCATCGGTCAGGGCAAAGAAGCTCGCCTCTTCGCCGGTCATGAATTCTTCGATCACCACCGATGCGCCCGCCGTGCCAAAGCCGCCGCCGAACATGTCCTCGATCGCATCCACCGCCTGTGCTCGGGTTTCGGCGATGATCACACCCTTGCCCGCAGCAAGGCCGTCGGCCTTGATCACCACCGGCAGGCCAAAGCGTTCCAGATCGGCCAATGCCGCCGCCTTGTTATCATGGCGCGCATAGCCTGCCGTGGGAATATCGGCACGGGCGCACAGATCCTTGGTAAAGCCCTTGGAGCCTTCCAACTGCGCGGCCAGCCTGCCGGGGCCGAAGATCGGCACGCCCGCCGCCCGCAGCGAATCACTCAGGCCATCGACCAAAGGCGCCTCCGGCCCGACCATAACCAGGCCGATGGCCTTATCCTGACAAAAGGCGATGACCGCCGCATGGTCCGTCACATCCAAATCGGTCAATTCGGCAAAAGCCGCAATTCCGGGGTTGCCCGGCGCAGCATACAGCGTATCGAGCGTTGGGGATTGCGCCAGCTTCCATGCCAGCGCATGTTCGCGGCCACCCGATCCGATCAACAGGACATTCATGAACGATCTTTCCGACAATGATGATAACGCCCGGCTGTTAGCCGAAGCCACGCCCGGGGACAACGCACCAGCCCTTAGCGTATCGGAATTGTCTGCGGCATTGAAGCGCAGCGTCGAAGATCGCTTCGGCCTTGTCCGGGTGCGCGGCGAATTATCGGGGGTGAAACGGGCGGCATCCGGCCATTTCTATTTCGCGCTCAAGGATGAGAATGCGTTGCTCGATGGCGTGATGTGGAAAGGCACGGCATCGCGCCTGCCGTTCCGCCCGGAGGATGGGCTGGAGGTCGTCGCGACCGGCAAGCTCACCACCTATCCGGGCCGGTCGAAATATCAGATCGTCGCCGACCGGATGGAAATTGCGGGCGCGGGGGCACTGATGGCCCTGCTCGAACAACGCAAACGCCAATTGGCGGCGGAGGGCCTGTTCGCGCCGGAGCGTAAACAACGTCTGCCCTATCTCCCGCGCGTGATCGGCGTCGTCACTTCACCGACCGGCGCCGTCATCCGCGACATTCTCCACCGCCTCGCCGACCGTTGCCCAACCCATGTGATCGTCTGGCCGGTATTGGTGCAAGGCGAAGGCGCGGCGGCGCAGGTCGCGGCCGCCGTCAATGGCTTCAACCAGATCGCGCCCAATGGCCCGGTGCCGCGCCCCGATCTGCTGATCGTCGCGCGCGGCGGCGGTTCGATTGAGGATTTATGGGCGTTCAACGAGGAAATCGTGGTCCGCGCAGTTGCGGGCAGCGATATTCCGATCATCTCCGCCGTCGGCCATGAAACCGATACGACCTTGTGCGATTTCGCCGCCGATATGCGCGCCCCGACCCCGACAGCCGCCGCAGAAATCGCCGTGCCGGTCGTCGCAGAATTGACCGCGATGATCCGCGAATTCGGCCTGCGCGCCAGCCGCGCGATCTGGCGCGATCAAGAACGCGCCCGCGAACGTCTGGCCGCCTTGTCGCGCCTGTTGCCGCCGCCGCAAAGGTTGATCGAACAACGCCAGCAACGACTGGACGATCTGGCCGACCGCCTGCCCCGCGCCCTTGCCCATCGCAATGTCCGCGCGCGTGGCGAACTGGACCGGCTGGCGGGTTCGTTGCGTCCAGCCTTGTTGCAGGCGCGGCTCGATCAGGCGCGGACCCGGCTCACCGCCGCCACGCCCCGGCCACAAACCTTGGTCCAGCGGATCGACCGCGAACGCCAAAGGCTGGATGCCCTGTGGCGGCTGGCGGCATCGCTCAACCCCGATCTGGTGTTGAAGCGCGGTTATGCGCGGGTCGAGGCCAATGGCCATGCGATCACCGACACCGCGCAGGCGCGCAAGGCCGGGCAGATGAAACTCCATTTCGCGGACGGCGCAGTCGATATCCGAATCGATCAACCGGGGACCAAATCCGGCTCCAAGGCCGATGGCACTGGCAAACCGACGCAACCATCGCTATTTTGATCTCCACATTAGATTTGTTGAACAGGTATTGTCCGTCATGTTGAAATCCACCGCGTCCCGACCCGCCAAATTGCATTATATGGCCGGCACGTTCCGCCTGCTCAGCCATGGCGATCATGTCGTATGCGCGGTCTCGGGTGCGCCAATCACGCTTGATGAATTATGCTATTGGAGCGTCGAAAAGCAGGAACCTTATGCCTCTGCCGACATCGCCACCAAGGCGGCGCTCGGCCAGTGATGCCGCGCTTTTGTCGGCAGATCGCAGGACTGCTGGCAAGCGCCTTGATATGGGCAGCCCCCATTGTCCGGGCGGATACGCCGACCAGCGCATCGCCCGCCATATCTGTAGCGATTCCATTATCCGGTCGGATCGAACAGGGCGGCACCGCCACCGGCTTTGTCCCCAAAGGCACTACCTCGCTCAAGCTTGATGGCGCAATTGTGCCATTTGCAGCGGATGGCCGTTTCCTGATCGGCTTTGGCCGGGATGCAGCCCCCACGGCCCATTTGGTGGCCACCCTTGGCAATGGCAAACAGATCACCCAATCCATCACGATTGCCACCCATCAATGGCAGATCGAACGGGTCGATACCCCGATGCGCCCCGCCGCCATCCCCTCCGCCGAATTCGAACGGCTCCGCGCGGACGAAATCGCGCAAATGGTCACTGCTCGCCAGACCAAGGTGGATAGCAATGGCTGGCGACAGCATTTTATCTGGCCGACAACCGGCCGATTGAGTGGATTGTTCGGATCGCAGCGCATTTATCAGGGCGTGGCGGGCAGCTATCATGGCGGGGTCGATGTCGCACGGCCCAGCGGTACGCCGATTGTCGCGCCCGCCGATGGCGTAGTGATTCTCGCCGCCAAGGAGACGCCCTTCACGCTAGAGGGCCATTTGCTGATGATCGACCATGGCATGGGGCTGACCTCGGCCTTTCTCCATTTATCCCGCATCGATGTGGCAGTCGGCGACCTTATCACCCAAGGTCAGGCCTTGGGTACGATTGGCACCAGTGGCCGTTCCACCGGGCCGCATCTCCATTGGGGGATGAAATGGCAGGATCAACGGATCGACCCGCAAATGCTCGTCCCACCGATGCCACAGGCGAATTAAGCCCCGCACCAGCCCTTCCGTCTTTGGCCATGATAACGCCGCGCCAGCCCTTCATCGACAAGGACCATGCCCAGCGAACGCTCGTCCCGCATGACCAGCCGCAATTTACGCCCATAGCGATCCTCGTCGCGCGATATGCCACGCAATTCGAACTGCCCGGCATTCAGCAACGCCTGCAATCGCAATGTCGCCTGCCGCCCCAGTTTCGCCTCAAGCGGGCAGTGCGGCGGATGTGTTTCAGGCGTGTCGATATCGGCGATGCGGATGCTGGTACTGCCAAGGCGAAAAGTATCGCCATCAATCACGCAATGACGGTCGGCATGATGACGGCAGAGCTTCAGCTGCACCCCGTCAATAAGGCCAAGATCGCGGATTTGCGCCTCTGCCGGCCCCCACAGCCCTACGAACAACACCATCATGAAAAAGGCGCGAAAAAACGGCGGAAATTGATGCGTCATGCATCCAGCTAGGCACATCCCAGCTCAGGCACGACTATAGACGCCCCCATATTGGGCCAGTCGTCCTATTTCAGTCGCTTATTGCAAGCCAAGCATCTTGTGCGACTGGACGCTCAAGCGCCAGCGCGGACGGGCCATCACCAGATCGATCGCCGCTTGCTCCGATGCTTTGCGGTCGGCGCAGTCCATCGGCTGGACAAGGAAATGGACAAAGCCCCATTGTTCCAGCGCTACCGGGTCAATCCCCGGCTGTGGCCAGACCAATTTCAATTCATCGCCGGATTTCTGCACAATCTCGGCCCCGGCTTTGGGGCTGATGCACAGCCAGTCGATCCCCGGCGGCGCGATGATCGTGCCATTGCTTTCGACCGCGACCTGAAAACCACGGGCATGCAGCGCCTCCAATAACGGGGGATCAAGCTGCAACAACGGCTCCCCGCCGGTAATGACGATCAGGCGATGATCCTCGCCTGCGCCCCAATAATCAGCCACACGATCAGCCAACGCCTCAGCCGATGTGAACTTGCCGCCGCCCGCGCCATCGGTGCCGACAAAATCGGTATCGCAGAACTGGCAGATCGCCTTTGCGCGATCCTCCTCCCGCCCGGTCCATAAATTGCACCCGGCAAAGCGCAGAAACACCGCGCGCCGCCCGGCCTGCCGCCCTTCCCCCTGTAGGGTGAGAAAGATTTCTTTCACCGCATAGGTCATGGCAGGGCCTTGTAAATGGTGGGATCGGCCACGCCCGCATCGACGAAACCCTGATGACGCAACCGGCAGCTATCGCAATGGCCGCAATGCATACCTTCCGGCGTCGGATCATAGCAGGACCAGCTCAACCCCAGATCTAGACCCAGCCTTGTGCCTTCGCGCACAATCTCGGCCTTGCCCAGATGTAGCAACGGCGCATGGACCGTGAAACGATCCCCCTCGACCCCCGCCTTGGTCGCGATATTCGCAAGATTTTCGAACGCCTCGACAAAGGCCGGGCGACAATCGGGATAGCCGGAATAATCGAGCGCGTTGACCCCGATAAACAAATCCCGCGCGCCCGCCGCCTCGGCCCAGCCAAGGCACAAGGACAAAAAGATCGTATTGCGCGCAGGGACATAAGTGACGGGGATCGCCCCTTCATCCACGCCCGCTTTCGGCACGTCGATATCCGCTGTCAGCGCCGACCCGCCAAAGCCGCGCAAATCCATCGGCAAGACGATATGGCGCTCCACCCCCAAATGGGCAGCAACCCGATTGGCCGCCTCCAATTCGCAGGTATGGCGCTGGCCATAAGCGATCGACAGCGCGAGCAGATCATAACCCGCCTCCCGCGCCAGCCCGCCAACCACCAGCGAATCAAGTCCGCCAGACAAGAGAATAACCGCCTGTTTGCTCATATCGCGCCCGCTATACCGGTGCGGCGTAGAGCGCAAGTTTTGGGGAAGTGTACCTCCCTCTCCTCAATGCCCGCAGGCAAGCGCCTCCAACACATCTTCCAGCCGCGCCGGATCGCCCAAGGCGATGACATCGCCGTCACTATCGGCGGTCAGTGGGTGGCCGTTCCAATCGCACATCATCCCGCCCGCGCCTTCGACCACCGGGACCAATGCCGCAATGTCATAAAGCTTGAGGCCCGATTCGACGACCAGGTCGACATGGCCGGTCGCCAGCAGCGCGTAATTATAGCAATCCCCGCCCCAGACCGTATCGCGGCAGCCCCGCGCCATTTGCGAGAAATGTTCGGCCTTGTGCGGGCTGAAATATTGCGGGCCGGTGCTGGCGAGAATCGCGTCCTCCAGCGCACGACAGCGGCGGCTGTTCACCGGCTGGCCGTTCAGCAGCGTCGGCTTGCCCATCTGGCCGACCCAGCGCTCGCCCGAAATCGGCTGATCGATCACGCCCAGCACCGGCCAGCCTTCCTGCATCAACGCCACCAACGTACCGAAAATCGGGCGGCCCGCGATAAAGCTGCGGGTCCCATCAATCGGATCGAGCACCCAGACCCTGCCCGATGTCCCCGGCTTTTCACCGAATTCCTCGCCAATAATGCCGTCATTCGGGCGCTCGCGCTCGATAATCGCGCGCATCGCCAGTTCGGCAGCGCGGTCGGCCTCGGTCACGGGCGAGGCGTCGTCCTTATTTTCCTGCGTAAATGGGGCGCGGAAAAATGGGCGAATCGCATTACCGGCGGCATCGGCAAGTTGACGGGCAAGATCGGCGTCTTGATCAGGGCGCATAAGAAGTGAAAGCCTGTTCTTATTGGAAATGAATTGCGCTAAGCCATAGCCATGACCGCCGATATTGCCAACGCGCTTCAGCGTGCAAACGCTCATTCGCCCTTCCTGCGCCGCCTGATCGAAAAACAGCCTGAGGTCGTGGACCATTTGGCGGGCGGCGATATTTGGGGGGCGCTGTCCCTTGGCCGCGAAAAGGCGCTAGCGATTGAGGATGTGGGCATCTCGCTCCGCCGCGAACGCGATGCCGTCGCCTTATGCACCGCGATTGGCGATCTGGCGGGGGTGTTAAGCTTTGAAGAGATCACCCATGCCCTGTCTGATTTTGCCGATCGCGCGCTCGACAAGGCGCTGAATCAGGCCTTTCATGAACGCACGCCGGGAGAGACGCCGCGCGGCTTTGCCATCATCGGCCTTGGCAAGCATGGCAGTCGCGAGCTGAATTATTCATCCGATATCGATCCGATTTTCCTGTTCGACCCCAACACCCTGCCGCGCCGCGAACGCGATGAGCCGGTCGAGGCCGCCGTGCGCCTCGGCAAAAGGGTGATTGATCTGCTCCAGACCCGCACCGCCGACGGCTATGCCTTTCGCGTCGATCTGCGCCTGCGCCCCTCGCCAGAGGCGACACCGATTGCCCTGCCGGTCGAATCCGCGATCAATTATTATGAATCAATGGCCCTGCCTTGGGAACGCGCGGCGTTCATCCGCTCGCGCCCGGCGGCGGGGGATACACAACTCGGCCAATATTTTCTCGATCAACTGCGCCCGTTCGTCTGGCGGCGCTCGCTTGATTTCGGGGCGATCAACGAAATTCGGGGCATTTCCCGGCGCATCCGCGATCATTATGCACAGGGTCAAGCCTTTGGCCCCGGCTATGATCTCAAACGCGGGCGCGGCGGGATTCGCGAATGCGAATTTTTCGCCCAGATCCACCAGATGATCCACGGCGGACGCGACCCCGTGCTCCGCACCCCGGCGACGCTCGATGCTTTGAACGCACTGGCGACACATGGCCGGATCGGCGCGGATGAGGCCGAGACGCTCGCCAATGCCTATGTCTATTACCGCCAGATCGAACACCGGCTGCAAATGGTGGACGACCGCCAGACCCACAGCCTGCCCGATAATGCGGATGCCATCGACAATGTCGCGCAACTGCATGGACTGGCGAATGCGGATGCATTGCTCGCCTCGCTCCGCCCCCATATCGATAAGGTCGGCCATATCTATGACAGCTTGAGCGATGACGGGAACACCGGCTTTACGCAGGACCCCGAACTGATGCTGGAACGCTGCACGGCCTTGGGCTTTCCCGATCCTGCGGCGACGAGCGCGCGCATCACCAGTTGGCGCACCGACCGGGTGCGTTGTCTGCGTACCCCGGCGGCGCGTGAGGCATTTGAGGCGATGCTGCCGAACCTCTTGGCCGCCCTTGGTAAGGCCCCTGATCCGACCAGTGCGGTCAATCGCTTCGATAATCTGCTGACCCGCATCCCGACCGGGATCAACCTGTTCCGTCTGTTGGAGGCCCGCCCCGCGCTCGCCACCCTGTTGGCGAATATTCTCGGCCTTGCCCCCGCGCTGGCCGAAGATCTGGCGCGGCGTCCGGCGTTGCTGGAAGGGCTGATCGATGCCCGCGCCTTTGAGCCGACCGCCCCCATCGCCGATCTCATCGCCAAATTGCGTGACAGCGGCGAAAAGGACGAGGATTATCAGCAATTGCTCGACCGCGTCCGCCAACAGGTCGGGGACGAACGCTTCGCCTTGGGCGTGCAATTGGTCGAAGGCACGTCCGACCCGATGGACGTGGCGCAAGGATATAGCCGGATCGCCGAGGCCGCGTTGCAGGTGCTGACCGATGCGACCATCGCTGAATTCGAGATAACACATGGCAAGGTCGCAGGCGGCGAACTGGTCATTCTGGCGCTTGGACGGCTGGGTGGCGGGGCGCTGACCCATGCCTCCGACCTTGATCTTGTATTCCTCTTCACCGGCAACCACGCGACCGAATCCGATGGCCGCAAGCCCTTGGGCGCAACGCAATATTTCAACCGCCTGTCGCAACGCATTATCGCCGCGATGAGCGTGGCAACGGCGGCTGGCGCCTTATATGAGGTCGATACAAGGCTGCGCCCCAATGGCGCGCAGGGATTATTGGCCGTCAATTTCGAGAGCTTTGAAACATATCAACTGCATCAGGCCTGGACATGGGAGCATATGGCCCTGACCCGCGCCCGCATTGTATATGGCTCCCTTGATGCCCGCGCGGCCTTGCAAGCCATCGTGGACAATGCGCTCCATCTGGCCCGCGACCCCGCCAAATTGCTGGCCGATATCGTCAAGATGCGGCGCGACATGGCCAAGCACAAACCACCCAAGGGCGATCTTGATGTCAAGCTGGCGGACGGCGGGCTAGTCGATCTCGAATTCACGCTGCATCTGCTGCAACTGACGCATCGCATCGGCCTGTCGCCGGTACTGGGTCGGGCCGTGGCGGCATTGGTCGAGGCCAAGATGCTGCCCGCCAATATTATCGAGGCACATCGCCTGTTAGGCCGGATGCTCGTCACATTGCGGCTGATCGCGCCCGACAGCCAGAATGTGCCGGAGGCCGCCAAGCCGGTCGTTGCCCATGCCTGTGGCCGCGCGAATTGGGAGAGCCTGCTTGCCGATTACACCTCGGCACGCCACAGCATCGCGACCCTCTGGCATGGATTTGCAGATCAACACCCTCCGGAACAGGAAACGACATAATGGCGGATATTGGCGAAATGGCCCCCGATGTAGCGATGACCACTATGGAGGGCGGCAGTTGGCGGCCTGTGGATGCCAAGGGCCGCAAATTGGTCGTCTATTTCTATCCCAAGGACGATACCCCCGGCTGCACGACCGAGGCCAAGGACTTTTCAGTGCTGGCAGATGCGTTTGCGGCGGCAGATGTGCTGGTCGTCGGCGTCTCCAAGGACCCGCCCGCCAAACATGCGAAATTCACAGCCAAGCATGAACTGAAAATTCAACTCGTCTCCGATATGGATGGCGATGTCTGCGATGCATGGGGGACATGGATCGAAAAGTCGCTTTATGGCCGCCAATATATGGGCATTGATCGCGCTACGTTCCTGATCGACCGCGATGGGCGGATCCATCAGGTCTGGCGCAAGGTCAAGGTCAAGGGCCATGCCGAGATCGTGCTGGAGGCTGCCAAGGCGCTTGGCTAACCCGTCTCAACTGCCGCCCGATCCGCGCTGATTACCCCGCGCGGGTCGGGCGGAACAGGCGAAAACTGACGCCCGTCAGATATCGGAAAACCCTGTTTGAACAATGCGTCGGGCGGTCGATCCGGGATGCGCAAACGCCTCCATTCAACGACTCAACGCATCGACGACCCGTTCTATCCCGCGATTATGAACCAAGGCTTGCCGTGCGTCCGGGATCAATACATGACGACACATCGTTTAATTCGATCCGATTCGGTGTCGATATAGACGGTGGCTTTAGAATGTTTCGAACCGGCACAAGGATTTCAGTCCATGCCTGCAATCGAACATTCGCCGGTGTCGCAACATAGGGTCGCCATATGATGAACTGCAACGGGATCAAGACTGTGTCGTCTCGCCTGCGCCTTTGGGGTCGCAAGCAGATGAACATTGCCGCCCAGATCAGTTTTGCCGCCCTTGCCACGCTTTGCGTCACCTCAATCAATCTCTCAACCGCCAACGCCGCGAGCGCGCCTGCCGCTTATAATGGCCCAGCCGTCGGCGGTCCGTTCGAAGCGATCACCGGTCGCGCCGATCCCGCGTTCAAGGCCTTGTTCCAATCATGGAAGAAGCTGGACCAGATCGAAACCGGCGTCATCGCCATTCCCTCGTCCAAGCCGGTCAAGTCGATGGTCCTGACTTCCAGCTTTGGCGTGCGGGCAGACCCGTTCAAGGGTGGCCGCGCCATGCATGCAGGGCTAGATATTTCCGGCCCGATTGGCACCCCGATCTATGCCACTGCCGATGGTATTGTTGGCCGCGCCCAATGGGCCAATGGCTATGGCAATCTTATCGAGCTTGAACATGGCAAGGGCATCCAGACCCGTTTCGGCCATTTATCGAAAATTCTCGTGCAGCCGATGACCCGCGTCAAGCGTGGCGATCTGATTGCGCTAATGGGGTCGACGGGCCGTTCCACCGGCAGCCACCTCCATTATGAAGTGCGGATCGACGGTCGCGCCGTAAACCCGCTACCGTTCCTGCAATCCACTGATTATTTGATGAACATTCAGGCGCATGCCGCCGATTCAGTGCCCGGCGTTGCCCTTGGTGGGCCTAAGCGTTAATTAGGCAATACGCTGGGTAAAGACGCCCAAAAGCCCTTTTCTGGCCGCATCCTCCCCCGAAACAATAGATATAATCGACTGCTACACCTCAGCGGGTGTTTACCTCGGCGCAGGGCCGGGTTAGCACCAGAACAAACCGGTTCGAGGAGTAGCAATAGTGACCATCGCGCGATGGATTTGGCGTATCTTGATGGGTATCAAGAATCTGCTCGTCTTATTGTTCCTCTTGTTATTTTTCGGCCTTCTATATGCTGTGCTGAGCATGACCCCCACGCCCGTCATCCCATCAGAGGGCGCACTGGTTCTCGACCTTGACGGCGCGATTGTCGAACAGCCAAGCGGCACCAGCCCTGCCGCCTTGCTAAGTGGTGATGCGGATCGATTGTCCCATGAAATCCGGTTGCGCGACGTCGTTCATGCGCTGACCACCGCCGCGACCGACAAACGGGTCAAGGCGGTCGCGCTCGACCTTGATGGATTTCTCGGCGCACAGCCGGCGGCACTGTCGGAGATCACGACCGCGCTCGATCGCGTCCGCGCCAATGGCAAGCCGGTTATCGCCTTCGCCACGGCCTATGCCGATGACAGCTATCGCCTTGCCGCCCATGCGACCGAGGCATGGCTCGACCCCTTGGGCGCGGTGGTCATCACCGGGCCGGGTGGACAGCAACTTTATTATCGCGGCCTGATGGACAAATTAGGGATCGAAGCCCGCGTCTATCGGGTCGGCACCTATAAGGCCGCAGTCGAGCCTTATACCCGCAATGATTCATCGCCAGAGGCCCGCGCAGCCGCACAGGCATTGGCGAACGGCCTTTGGCAGGACTGGCAGAAAGACGTGCGCGAGGGACGGCCCAAGGCCCGTGCCATCAATTATGTCAGCGAAATGGCAGCAGCGCTGCGCACAAAGGGCGGCGACCTTGCCAGCCTCGCGCAGCGTTATGCACTGGTAGATCGCATCGGCGACCGCACCGCATGGAACCAGCGCATGGTTGAATTGGTCGGCGCGGACAATGCCGCGCATCAAGATCAATCCCAGCCCCCGTTCAAGGCCATTCCCCTCGATAATTGGATCGCTGCGCATCAGGAAAATCACGACCATGGCGACATCGGCGTGGTCACGGTCGCCGGCACCATCATCGATGGCGAGTCAGGCCCCGGCAGCGCGGCAGGCAATACCATCGCCGCATTGATCCGCGACGCCATAACCAAGGGCAGGATCAAGGCGCTGGTCGTCCGGATCGACAGTCCCGGCGGCTCAGTCCTCGCCTCGGAACAGATTCGCCGCGCCTTGGCCGAAGCAAAGGCGCGTAAAATCCCGATCATCGCGTCGATGGGCGGGGTGGCGGCATCCGGCGGCTATTGGGTCGCGACCGCCGCCGATCAGATCATCGCCGATCCGGGGACGATTACCGGCTCTATCGGTGTATTCGGCATCTTCCCGACGTTCGAAGGCGCAATGAACAAGCTCGGCCTTCATGCGGATGGCGTGAAAACTACGCCGTTCAGCGGGGAACCAGATCTCTATCATGGGCCGTCCAACGATATGAGCACGATCATCCAATCGGGTGTCGAGGATATTTATCGCCGCTTTGTCGGGCTGGTGGCCACGTCGCGCCATATGACGCCCGCCCGAGTCGATCAGATCGCGCAGGGGCGCGTCTGGTCAGGCAGCAGCGCGCGACAATTGGGGCTGGTCGATCATTTCGGCACGCTGGACGATGCCATTATAGCCGCCGCCAAGGCCGCCCAAATCGACCCGGCAGCGGTGAAACTCAACTTCCTCGAACCGCAGCGGTCATGGCTCGATGAACTGGCCAGTGCCGGTTTTGCCGACGCCCGAGATGGGCAAGCGGGGCAGCGTGCCGGGGCAGGCGATATCTGGACGCGGATCGCTGGGCGCCCCTCCTTGTTGCTGGCGCGTGCCGCTGATGATGCCCAGTTCATTCTCAACGGTCCCGCCATGCAGGTCCGTTGCCTCGAATGCGACATGGCCGCACGGCCAATTTCTCCAATAACGGCAGATCGTCGCGCCGCCGGTCTCGCTTCCCTCTTGCTCCGGAACCAATGATGCTCCAGTTGCGCGCCGCGACCCCCGATGATGCCGAAGACATTGCGGGTATTTACGCCCCTTATGTCGTCACTTCCGCCGTCACGTTCGAATCGACACCGCCCACCATCAAGGAGATGCGCAAGCGGATCGCCGATGGGCTGGAAATGTATCCTTGGATCGTCATTTGTGACGATGAAGTGCCGGATGTCGTGCTCGGCTTTGCCTATGCCACCGCGTTCCGGCCACGTCCGGCCTATCGCTTCACCGTGTCCACGGCAGTCTATATTGCCGGTCAATCGCATCGTCAGGGATTGGGCCATATTCTGTATGAATGCCTGCTCGATACGCTGCATGAACAGGGGTTCGTCAACGCGATCGCCGCTATTCCCCTGCCGAATGAAACCGGGATCGACCTCCATGAATCCGTCGGCTTTCAAAGGGCGGGCGTATATCGTCAGGTCGGGTTCAAACTCGGCGAATGGCATGATGTCGGCCTATGGCAAAAGACGCTCGCCGCTGCCGCAGACGTGCCGGAAGAGCCAAAGCCCTTCCCGCAAACAGGCGTGATCACCAACAGGTAAAAATTGGTGCTCAGCCCCGCTTGATGTACACATCATGCCATGACAGGCAGGGATCATCGCAAGTCCGGACGGGGTGCTACGGGTAACGCCTTATCGGGCCGATTCAACTTGCCGGAACGCCATGATGAAGGCGATTGGATCGATGCCCGCGACCTGATCGATGGCGAGGCGGCAGCACCGCGCACCGAGGTCACGGTCGAACATCCCCGCACGATCATCACCCGCAACCAATCGCCCGACATCCCGTTCGACCGCTCGATCAATCCTTATCGCGGTTGCGAACATGGCTGCGTCTATTGCTATGCCCGGCCCAGCCATGCCTATCTCGACCTGTCGCCCGGTCTCGATTTCGAGACCCGCCTATTCGCCAAGCCCGAGGCCGCGATATTGCTGCGGAAGGAATTGGCGAAACCGGGCTATCAGGTCCGCCCCATCGCCTTTGGCACAAATACCGATCCCTATCAGCCGGTCGAACGCGACTGGCGCATCACCCGCGATTGTCTGGAGGTGCTGGCCGCCTGTCGCCACCCCGTCACCATCACCACCAAATCCGACCGCATCCTCCGCGACCTTGATCTGCTGGCCGACATGGCCTCGGCCAATCTGGCGGCAGTGGCTATTTCCGTCACCACGCTCGATCCCAAGATCGCCCACACGCTGGAACCCCGCGCCCCGCGCCCGGATAAAAGGCTGGCTGCGATCCGGGCGTTAAGCGATGCGGGCGTGCCGGTATTTGCCTCGATTTCCCCGATCATTCCGGGGATCACCGATCATGAGATCGAGGCCATCCTCGCCGCCGTCGCCAAGGCCGGGGCAAAGGGCAGCTTCTACATCCCGATCCGCCTGCCGCTTGAAGTGAGCGGCATCTTTCAGGATTGGCTCGATATGCATTTCCCCGACCGCGCCAGTAAGGTGATGGCGATCATCCGCTCCCTGCGCGACGGGCAGGACAATGATTCGCGCTTTTTCGGGCGGATGCAGGGAAGCGGCGTCTGGGCCGATTTGATCCGCACCAGATTCCGCATCGCCAGTCGCCAGCACGGGCTGGACCGCCATGACATCAAGCTGGATTGCAGCCAGTTCGCCGCGCCTCGTCCCGACAGCCCGCAACTCAGCCTGTTTTGATCTGGTCCTGCAATGCCTGCACCCGGTGGCGCAGCCATTGGGCCACGGCACGCACACGCGACAGATTGGCAAGGTCGCTATGCGTCACCAGCCAGAAATCGCGGGTCAGTTCGACATGGTCGGGCAGGATGCGGACCAGCCCCGGATCGCGATCGCCGATGAAATCGGGCAGCACGCCAATCCCTGCGCCATGGCTGATCATCTGGTGCTGGACGTTGATGCTCGTACTGCGCAGTACCGCCTCCAGCCCGGTCAGCACTTCGCCGAGATAATCCAGTTCCGGCGCATAGATCAGTTCGGGAATATAGCCGACCAGCACATGGCGGCGCAGATCGGCAGGACGTCGCGGCGTGCCTTGCGATGCGAGATAGGCCTCTGACGCATAAAGATGCAGGCGATAGTCGCCCAGCAGTTGTACCACCAGCCGCCCACGTTGGGGTCGGGCCAGCATCACCGCCATGTCCGCCTCGCGTTTGGACGGGTTGAGAAAGCCGGATGCCGTGATGAGGTCGAGCCGGATGCGCGGATTGGATTGATGGAATTCGCGCATTGCCGGG
Source organism: Sphingomonadales bacterium UBA6174 (assembly GCA_002422945.1). Taxonomy (GTDB): domain Bacteria; phylum Pseudomonadota; class Alphaproteobacteria; order Sphingomonadales; family Sphingomonadaceae; genus Alteraquisediminimonas. The sequence continues at coordinate 18,578 of DITW01000091.1, forward strand.
GCCAGCACCCATGTCCCGAACCCTTCCGCCACCGACAGGCGGACCTGCCCGGCAAGGCTTTGGGATTCGCCCGTGACCTGCGCCACGGCGGACAAGGCCGCGCTTTCAACCGCCTCGGCATGGCGGAACAATGCATGGCCGGATTCTGTCAGCCGCCGCGTGCCGCCTACCTGCTCAAACAGATTAGCCCCCAGCGACTCGCCCAGACGGGTCAATCGCCGTCCGACAGTGGTCGCGTCCAGCTCCAATTGGCGGGCAGCATCGGCCAATGTGCGCGACCGCGCTACGCCAAGAAAAATGCGTAAATCGTCCCAATCGAACATCCTGCCTCCTCATGCTGCAATTTTGCAGTCTATCGATGCGGAGATGCACTCTTGCGGGCGTTTTCACAATAGGCCATAGGGCGCCGTCACCGAGGCGTCGATTCTGGCGTCTCATTTGTTGCATGCCCAAGTGCCGAGCGCCGAACTTCGCCGCATTGCCGTGGCGATACCTTCTGGAAGCGGCTAGAAAGCATGTGAAACGAGTCGTCAGGCCGCAGCAAGCGGCAGGGCGCAGCATCAGGAGCGGATTTCATCATGGCACAGCCAGCTTCCATCCCATCAGCAGACGAACGTCCCGATTACGCTGAAATCGCCGCCTTGGTTGCGCGCTCACGCGCTGCACAGGAAAAGATCGCCAATTATACACAGGCTCAGGTCGATGAACTGATCCGTGGCATGGTCTGGGCCGTGGCCAAGGAAGATGTCGCCGAAATGATCGCCCAGCACACGGTCGATGAAAGCCAGCTCGGCAATTACGACGGCAAATATCTCAAGATTTTCCGCAAGACCCGTGCGGCCCTGCTCGACATCATCAACGACAAGTCGGTCGGCGTGATCGAAGAAGATGCCGAACGTAACATCATCAAGATCGCCAAGCCGGTCGGCGTGATCGGCGCGTTGTCGCCTTCGACAAACCCGGAAGCAACCCCGGTGATCAAGGGCATTTCGGCGGTGAAGGGTCGTAACTCGATCATCATCGCGCCGCACCCGCGCTGCAAGCTGACCAACAAGCTGATCTGCGACCTGATGCGCGAAGCACTGGTCAAGCTCGGCGCGCCTGCCGATCTCGTGATCAGCATCGACAGCCCGTCGGTGGAAAAGACCAACGAACTGATGCGCCAGTGCGACCGCGTGCTCGCCACCGGCGGCAGCGCGATGGTGACCGCTGCGTATTCGTCGGGCACCCCGGCGCTTGGCGTCGGCGTCGGCAATGCCGTCATCACCGTTGACGATACCGCCGACCTTGACGATGCGGCTGAAAAGATCCGCATCTCCAAGACCCTCGATCTCGCGGCAAGCTGCTCTTCGGACAACAGCGTCGTCCTGTTCGATGCGATCTATGATGAGATGCTGGCCAAGCTCGAACATCAAGGCGGCTATGTCGTCACCCCGGAAGAAAAGGTGTTGTTGCAGAACACCATCTGGGTCGATGGCCATCTCAACACCGCGATTGTCGCCCAGCCGCCGGAAAAGATCGCTGGCATGGCCGGCATCGGCCTGCCGGAAGGCAAGCGCTTCTTCATCGTGCCGGAAACCGGCTTTGGCCCGGAATATCCGTTCTCGGGTGAAAAGCTGTCGGTCGTGATGGCGCTCTATCGCGTCAAGGACATCGATGAGGCGATTGCGCTCACCAACAACATCCAGTCCTATCAGGGCCAGGGCCATAGCTGCGGTATCTATTCCAACTCGGATGACAATATCCTGAAGCTGGCCAAGGCGACCAAGACCTCGCGTGTCATGGTCAACCAGCCGCAGGCACCGTCCAACTCGGGCAATTTGTGGAATGGCATGCGCCAGACCTTCTCGCTCGGTTGCGGCAGCTGGGGCGGCAATGGTACCAACAACAACATCACATGGCGCGATCTGATCAACGAAACCTGGGTTTCCAAGCCGCTGGCCGTCGCCAAGACGATCCCGAGCGACGAAGAACTGTTCGGGGACGTGATCGCCAAGCTGGCCAAGTGAGCGCCTTGAACTTGACGATCCATAGCTAATGCTCACAAACGCCCGTGACGGCTCGTCCGTTGCGGGCGTTTTTGTGCGCAACACATGCGGTAGCAATGCATGATGCCGCAAGTTTGATGCCCAAATATATGACGCCAAGCGTCCAAAGGGGGGAATGATGACCAGCCAGTATGATCTGACCGAAGATCAGCTTGCCATTCAGGATATGGCACAAAAATTCACGGCCGACGCGATCACGCCATTTGCCGCGAAATGGGATGAAGAACATCATTTCCCGCGCGATGTGATCAAATCCGCGGCTGATCTCGGCTTTGGCGGGATTTATGTGTCGGAAAATTCGGGTGGGATCGGCCTTGGCCGTCTCGAATCGGCGATCATCATGGAAGCCATGGCCTATGGCTGCCCATCGACATCGGCGTTCATCTCGATCCACAACATGGCCACTTGGATGATCGACTGCTATGGCGATCAGGCGCTCAAGGATAAATATCTCCCCGGCCTCATCGCGATGGAGCAGATTGCGTCCTATTGCCTGACCGAGGCGGGCGCAGGGTCGGACGCGGCATCGCTCAAGACCAAGGCCGTCAAGGATGGCGATGATTATCTCATCACCGGGTCGAAACAGTTCATCTCCGGCGGTGGCGAAAACGAAGTCTATGTGACGATGTGCCGCACCAGTGAAGATGGTGCCAAGGGCATCACCTGCTTCGTCATCGACAAAGACATGCCGGGCGTCAGCTTTGGCGCGCAGGAGAAGAAGCTCGGCTGGCATTCGCAGCCGACCGCGCAGGTCAATTTCGATAATGTCCGCGTCCCGGCATCGAACATGGTCGGTTCATTGGGTGAAGGCTTCAAGATCGCCATGGCCGGTCTTGATGGCGGTCGCCTCAACATCGGCGCATGCTCGCTTGGCGGTGCGCAGCGCTGCCTTGACGAGGCGATCAAATATACCAAGGACCGTCGCCAGTTCGGCAAGGCGATTGCCGATTTCCAGAACACCCAGTTCACGCTGGCCGATATGGAAACCGATCTCCAGTCCGCGCGGTTGATGCTCTATGCGGCCGCAGTGAAGGTCACCAACGGCGCGCCGGACAAAACCCGCTTTGCCGCAATGGCCAAGCGCCTTGCAACCGACCATGGCATGACCATCGTCGATCGCGCGCTCCAGTTGCATGGCGGCTATGGCTATTTGCAGGATTATCCGATTGAACGCTTCTTCCGCGACCTGCGCGTCCACCGCATCCTTGAAGGCACTAACGAAGTGATGCGGATGATTATTGGCCGGGAGCTGGTAAAATAATGACCGACGAACTCATCATCAGCGTCACGGGCAAGGCGGGGCATATCAGCCTCAACCGCCCAAAGGCGATCCACGCGCTGACATTGCCGATGGTGCATGGCATGGTCGAAGTGCTGACCAATTGGGCCAATGATCCGGCCATCGGCGCGATCATCCTCGATCATGCGGAAGGCCGTGGCTTTTGCGCCGGGGGCGACATTCGGATTTTGTCCGAATCCGCAGCCAAGGACGGGGTCGAGGGTCGTCGCTTTTTCCATGATGAATATCAGCTCAACAATCTGATGTTCACTTATGCCAAGCCGATCATCGCCTTTATGGATGGCGTGACGATGGGCGGTGGCGTCGGTATTTCCCAGCCTGCGCGTTTCCGCGTCGTGACGGAAAACACCCGGTTCGCCATGCCGGAAACCGGTATCGGCCTGTTCCCCGATGTCGGTGGCGGCTGGTATCTGTCGCACCTTGAAGGCCGGGTCGGCCAGTATCTCGGCCTGACCGGTGCGCGCATCGACGGGGCAGAATGCCTCGCCTTGGGCCTTGCCACTCATTATCTGCCTGCCGAAGCACTGGCCGAAGCCAAGGCGCGGATCGCCGATGATCCCGACCGGGCCGAAGGCATTCTCGGTCAGCTTTCCGTCACCCCCCCGGAAGCGAAGATCACCGCCCTGATCGCCCAGATTAATCGCGCCTTTGCATCCGATCGCTATGAAGACATCATCGCCGCATTGGAGGCCGATGGCTCGGATTGGGCGCTGAAGGAACTGGCCACGCTCAACACCAAATCACCCCAGACCTGCAAGGTCACGCTGCGTCAGCTGGCATTGGGTGGGCAATGCGCGACCTTTGCCGACAATATGGCGATCGAATATCGCATTGCGTCGCGCATGTTGATGCGCCCCGATTTCTCTGAAGGCGTGCGCGCGGTCATCGTCGACAAAGACAATGCCCCGAAATGGAATCCGGCCTCCCCGGCCGATGTCACCGAAGATCTTCTCGACGCGATTTTCGCGCCACTTCCTGCCAATGAAGAATGGAAAGCATTATGACCGCCAGCTATGAAACCATCCTCGTTGAACAACGCGACGCCGTTACCCTTATCACGCTCAACCGCCCGCAGGCGCTGAACGCGCTGAATACGCAGGTGCTGGCCGATCTGATTGATGCCTTCGCCGCTTATGATGCCGATCCGAGCCAGCGCTGCCTCGTGCTGACCGGTTCGGAAAAGGCCTTTGCTGCCGGTGCCGACATCAAGGAAATGCAGCCCAAGGCCTTCTCGGCCATGTATGGCGAAAACTTCTTCGCAGGTTTTGAACGCGTCACCGGCACGCGCAAGCCATGGATCGCCGCAGTGGCCGGCTTTGCGCTCGGCGGCGGTTGCGAATTGGCGATGATGGCCGATTTCATCATCGCGGGTGACAATGCCAAGTTCGGTCAGCCGGAAATCAAGCTCGGCGTCGCCCCCGGCATGGGCGGTTCGCAGCGCCTGACGCGTGCCGTCGGCAAATCGAAGTCGATGGAAATGTGCCTGACCGGTCGCATGATGGATGCAGCCGAAGCCGAACGCGCCAGCCTCGTGTCGCGCGTGGTGCCGGTGGCGGACCTGTTGGCAGAGGCGCTCAAGACCGCCGCCGCCATCGCCGCAATGCCGCCGCTTGCTGCCATCGCCAATAAGGAAATGGTCAACGCCGCATTTGAAACCGGCCTGAACATGGGCATTTTGTTCGAACGCCGTTTGTTCAACGGCCTGTGCGCCACCGACGACAAGGCCGAAGGCATGACCGCCTTTGTCGAAAAGCGCCCCGGCAACTGGACCGGCAAATAAGCCGCGCCGTTATCAGAAAATAAAAGGATCACCTATGAGCACCATCGCATTTATCGGTCTTGGCAATATGGGCGGCGGCATGGCGGCCAACCTCGTCAAGGGCGGCCACATTGTTCACGCATTCGATCTCGCGGAAGCCGCACTCACCAAGGCGGCGGAAGCAGGCTGCAAGCCGTTCACCACGGTGAAGGAAGCGGTTGCGGGCGTCGATGCGGTGGTGTCGATGCTGCCCAATGGCAAGATCGTGCAAGCCGTGTATGAAAATGACGTGATCGGCCATGCCCCGGCGGGCGCATTGCTGCTCGATTGCTCGACCATCGACGTTGCCACCGCGCGCGTCGTGGCAGCCGCGGCATCCGCCAAGGGCTATCCGATGGTCGATGCGCCGGTTTCGGGCGGCATCGCAGCGGCCAATGGCGGCACGCTGACCTTCATGGTCGGCGGCCCGGACGATGCGTTCAAGGCAGCCGAACCGATCCTCGCGAAAATGGGCAAAGCCGTGATCCACGCCGGTGCCGCAGGGGCAGGGCAGGCCGTCAAGATCTGCAACAACATGCTGTTGGGCGCATCGATGGTCGCGACCTGCGAAGCCTTTGCGCTGGCGGAAAAGCTCGGCCTCGATCTCCAGACCTTCTATGATATCTCCAGCGTATCGTCGGGCCAGAATTGGTCGATGACCAGCTATTGCCCGGTCCCGGGCGTTGGTCCGTCCTCGCCCGCCGATCGCGGCTATGAAGGCGGTTTCGCCTCGGCGTTGATGCTGAAGGACCTCAAGCTGGCGATGGAAGCGGCGCAAGGTGCCAATGCCGCCGTGCCGATGGGGGCCGCGGCTGAATCCTTCTACCAGATCCTCACCTCGGCGGGTGAAGGCGGCAAGGACTTTTCCTACATCATCAATATGCTGCGCGGTAAATAAGCGCATTTTGCCGATCTAAAAAACAGGCGGGGCTGTGCTATAAGGTGCAGCGCCGCCTGTTTCATATTCAAACGCTGACAAGGAACGCAGCATGAGCGATCAAGAAGAAGACTATGTCTATGACGAAGCCAGCGGCGAATGGATGTCCGCTTCGGAAGCCCGCGAACGCGCTGCGACTGCCGATACGGCGACCAATGTCGTCGATAGCAATGGCACGCCGTTACAAGATGGCGACAGCGTGACGTTGATCAAGGATTTGAAGGTCAAAGGCGCGGGCCAGACGCTCAAGCGCGGCCTGGTCGTCAAGAACATCCGCCTGACCGCCAACCCGGAAGAAGTCGATTGCCGCACCGATGGCATCAAGGGTCTGGTGCTGCGGACTGAGTTTTTGAAGAAGCACTAAGCTTTTTATATCTGCATACGGGGTCGGGCCATTTGGTGCGACCCCGTGGTTTTGCTGCCTACGGCCTAAATCGTCCCCCTCCTTATCGCTCCCCCTTATCGTCATGTCCGCCCCTCCTATCGTCATTCCCGCGAAGGCGGGAATCCAGACAGGGCGGACCAACAAGGGTTGCGCGCCCTTCAATCCGATGGAGTTTATGGATTCCCGCCTTCGCGGGAATGACGAGGGGCGAGAGAAGGCCAAGGCATCATAAGCCCTTGGCCTATTTTGGCACCGCCCAGCCAAGACCAAGCGATTTCTGCAATCCGACATAGGCGGTCATCAATCCCGCCTCCATCACACGCACCCGTTGTTCGGCCACAAGCGCATTTGTCTCGGCGGCAATAGCCTCGATCCGGCTGATCGCGCCCGCCCGCGCCCGTTCATCAGCCAGCGCCGCTGTTGAACGCAGCAATTGATGCTGGCGACCGGCGCGGATCAATTGCTGTCGCGCAAGCCCATAGCGCGTGATCGCCCCCGCCGCATCGTTCAACGCGCCCAAGACAGTCTCGCGATAGGCAGCTTCGGCTTCGCTCATCTCGGCCTTGGCCCCATTGATCCGCGCCCGGCTGCGCCCGAAATCAAACAGGCTCCAGCGCAACAATGGCAATGCCGCACCGGACAGGCCATTGCGCACCCCCGTGCCGCTCAAATCCAGCAATGAAAAACCCAATAGTCCGGTCAGGCTGACCTGCGGAAACCGTGCAGCCATCGCCTGCCCGACCACCGCATTGCTCGCCGCGAGTCGCCGCTCCGCCATCCGGATATCGGGCCGACGGCGCAGCAGCGACGCCGGATCGGCCACCGCTATATCCGCGGGCGGCAGCGGGACATTGCCAATATCCGTCAGTCGTGCATCCAGCCCGCCCGGTTCCAGCCCCAGCAGATAGGCCAGCCGGTCACGCGCCAATGCCACCGCAACGTGTGCGCCATCGGCCTCACCTTCCGCTGTCAGCAATGCACCCTCGCGTTCATCGACCGCTGCCTGATTGGCCGCGCCTGCCTGATACCGTTGCTGGACCAATGCCAGTCCATCCTGTTGCAACTGTACGCCGCGCACCGCCAATATCTGGCGTTGCTGCGCCGCACGCAGCGTTACATAAGCCTGCCCCACTTCCGCCGCGAGTTGCACCCGCGCATCGTCGCGCCCAGCCTCAGCCATATCCGCGCGCGCGCGTCCGGCTTCGACCCCGCGCGCCAATCGTCCGGCGAGATCGACCTCCCAACTCGCATCCATGCCGCCAGCCGCAAAAGCAATATTCTGATTGATGGCGCCGTCCGCGCTCTCGATCCGGCCCATCGCCGCGCCCGCAATCATGCCGATATTGGGCATGCGGTCTGCCCGGCGCTCGGCCAGTAGCGCGCGCGCTTTGGCGATCCGGGCCTCGGCGATAGCGATAGACGGGCTATTGGCCAGCGCCTCGTCCACCAAACTCGACAATGTCGCATCGCCGACCTGATCCCACCAGCGCTGGACTGGATCATGAGCAGCCATGTCCAGCATTTGCGCCTGTTCGAAATGGCCACGCGCCACCGACACCGGGGCAACAGCGGCTGGCCCTTGATACGTCGGCCCCGCGACACAGGCTGTGGTCAACAGCGACGTCAGCAGCGCCATCAGGCGGAAATTGGCAATCCGGGTCATGCGATGATCGGCCCTTCTGGCTGACGAAACGAGAATGAAATGCGACGGGTCGGCAACAAGCAACGCATCTCCGCGCTCAGTCCTTGTTATCCCTTGTATCGACGCTCGCCACCACCGACATGCCGGGGACGATCACCCGGCCCGCAGGCAATGCGCCATCAAGCTTGATCCGCACCGGTACGCGCTGCACGATCTTGGTGAAATTGCCGGTCGCATTTTGCGGCGGCAACAAGGCGAACACCGATCCGGTCCCCGGTGAAAAGCTTTCCACCCGACCCTTTAATGGCGCATCTTCCATTGCATCGAGCGAAATATCTACCTTCTGGCCGATCCGCATCCGTCGCACCTGCGTCTCCTTGAAATTGGCGACGACATAGATGTGTTCGACCGGCACGACCGACATCAGCCTTTGACCCGGCCGCACATATTGGCCGACGCGCACGCCGCTATCGCCGATGCGGCCATTGATGCTGCTCCGCAAAATGGACAGCGCCACATCGCTATTGGCGCGTTGTTGCTGGGCGCGGATCGCCGCCACCCGTGCGCGTGCGCCATCGACCTCCGCCGCCGCCGCATCACGTTGCTGGGCTGCCAGCACCGCCTGCGCCCCGGCACGCGCCAAGCCCGCCTGTGCGCCATCGCGTTGCTGACGCAATTGGGCGAGCTTTTCCCCGCTCTCCGCGCCAGACCGAGTGAGCGGTTCATAGCGTTTCACCTCACCTCGGAGATACTCCACCCGCGACCGCGCATCGATTTCATCGGCGCGCGCGGCGCGAATAGCGGCGTCCTGACTATAGACCCGGCTGATCGACTGCGCGACCATGGCCTGTGCCGCCGCCAGCTCCGCCGTCAATTGCGCGGCTTGTGACGCGGTATCGATGCCGGAAATACGAACCAGCGGATCGCCCGCCTTCACCGCCTGATTATCGCTGACCAGCACCTGTTCAACATAGCCGGGCAATTTAGGCGCGACCTCGACAATATCTGCGCGCAAATAGGCATCATTGGTGGTTTCAACATAACGACCATAGGTCAGATAATGAAACAGGCCAAACGCCCCACCCAGCAAGAGCAGCCCGAGAAAAATGAACACGAACATACGGGTGCGCGCACGATTTTCTTCGCCATTTTCTGCATCAGGCTCCATCTTCGCCTCTGATTTCACGATGTTTTTCCCCGACGCCCTATAAATTCCCGCTTGGAATAGCCACTGGATCGGATAGTGTCCATTATAGAATGGTCAGGTTATTCATGGGATATAGTCCATAGACTTAGTTCCGTGGCGCTTGTCGTCGATAACTCAGCGCCTCGGCAATATGCACCCGGCCCACCTGTGCCGCGCCCGCGAGATCGGCAATCGTCCGCGCCACCCGCAGCATCCGGTGATAGCCCCGCGCCGTCAAACGCATCGCCTCTGCCGCCTGCCCCAATAATTGCTGCCCCGTCACATCGGGCGTGGCGACCGCATCCAGCAATGCCCCATCCGCCTCGGCATTGGTGCGAACAGGATGATCCTTGTAACGCAGCGTCTGAATGGCCCGCGCCGCCGCAACCCGCGCCGCGACCTCTGCCGACCCTTCCGCAGGCGGGGGCAGGACAAGATCGGCGGCGCTCACGCCCTGCACCTCAACATGCAGATCGATCCGGTCCAGCAAAGGTCCCGACACCCGCGCCTGATAATCCGCAGCGCATTTCGGTGCGCGCGAACAGGCCAACGCCGCATCGGCCAAATGACCGCAACGACAAGGATTCATCGCCGCGATCAACTGCACCCGCGCCGGGAAAGTGACATGAGCATTGGCCCGCGCGACCATGATTTTGCCTGTCTCAAGCGGCTGACGCAGGGAATCGAGCACGGCGCGCTGGAACTCCGGCAATTCATCAAGGAACAGCACCCCCAAATGGGCAAGGCTGATTTCCCCCGGCCTGACCCGCAGCCCCCCGCCGACCAAAGCGGGCATCGATGCGCTATGATGCGGGGCGCGATAGGGGCGCTGACGGATCAACCGTCCACCCGTCAATTCCCCCGCCACCGATGCGACCATCGACACCTCCAGCGCCTCTGCCGGTGTCAGGTCCGGCAAAATGCCGGGCAGACACGCCGCCATCAATGATTTGCCCGCGCCGGGCGGCCCGATCATCACCTCGTAGATGACGTGAAGACCCCGCAATTGGTCAGGGGTCACGGAGTAAAAACCTTGAACCGTAGGAAATCCGCCATGCTTCACGTTGACCGTTCGCAATTCATCGCTGATCTAGAAGCCGTTACCCAGCCCCGCGTCTACAGCTACACCCGCTTTTCAACACCGGAACAAGCGCAGGGTGACAGCTACCGCCGCCAGACTGAGGCCGCCGAAAAATGGGCAGCCCGAAAGGGTCTCATCCTCGACACGGCGCTTGCCATTTTTGACGAGGGCGTCTCAGCATACCGGGGATCAAACACCGACGAGGACCGAGGTCTTGGCCAGTTCATCTTCGCCTGTCGGAGTGGTCTTGTGCCTGTCGGTTCATATCTGGTCGTCGAAAGTCTGGACCGCATCAGCCGCATGATACCGCGTCGGGTCCAAAGATTGGTGAGTGACATCGTCGATTGTGGCGTGACTATCGTGACCCTGAGCGATGGACAGGAATACTCAGCCGACCGCCTCGACAATGACCCCATGGCGCTCATGATTGCCCTCATGGTGTCATGGAGGGCCAATGAAGAATCCAAGACCAAGGGCCGCCGGGTCGCGGCAGCTTGGGCTGAGAAGCGCCGCAAGGTCACGGCAGGGGAAGCCGTAAAGCTAACCAGCAAGGCCCCAGCGTGGCTTTATTGGAACCCCGAGGGCTGGGCCATCGACCCCGCTAAGGGCGAGATAGTCCGCCGCGTCTTCTCATTGACGCTGGCCGGCTACGGCGAACACCGCATCGCGCAGACCTTCAATCAAGAGCGAGTGCCGGTCATGGGCCGGGGGAAGATGTGGCACCGTTCCGCCATCGCCAAGTTGCTGCGTAATCCGGCAACCATCGGCACCCTTACTCCCGGACGGATTGAGTATGTCGGTGACAAGCGTTCCCGTGTCATGGAGGCACCGATCCCTGAGGCCTATCCAGCAGTCATCGATATGGCCGATTGGTTGACCGTCCGGGCATTGAAGGACGGGGACTCCATCGCCGTCCGTGGTCGGGGAGCGAAAGCACCTCTGGCCAATGTCCTGTCTGGCCTCGCTCGATGCCCTGATTGCGGAGCAGCGATGACCCGCGTTCACAAGGGCAACACTGCCAAGGGTGGCAAGCCCAAGCTGGTCTGCACCCGCGCCAAGGCCGGGGCCGAGAAGCACTATCACTCGGTGCCGTTGGAGCCGGTCGAGGAAGCGGTGCTAAGGGCGTGGCCAAAGTTGATTGCCGACGTACCCGCCGGGAGCCTCCACACGGAACTGGATCAGAACCAGCGGAGTGCCGAGGGGACCCTCAGCGCACTTGAGGACCACCTCGTGGACCTAATGGAAGCGATTGAACGGCAGCCATCGTCCTCATTGGCCGCGAGTATACGCCGCGTCGAACAGGAAGCCCGAACCATGCGGGAACTGCTGCACGATATTGAAGAGCAGCGGGCCAATGCCGACGGCGGCGTCATCCACATGCGGCTGGATAGTTTGGCCGATGCCCTTGGCGAAGGGCAGGAAGAAACCGAAGTGATCTTGGAACGGGTGAATGCCGCGCTGCGGGTCCTGTTCTCCGGTGTCGTCGTCAATCACCACCGAGGCACACTTGATTTCCATTGGAAACAAGGTGGAACGACGTCGGTCATGTATGCATGGATCGATTGACCGTGGCGGTGTCCGCTCCGGGGCCTTCTTGAGCCTTATTGAGGACACCGCCAGCCCATCGGCCACCGTCCTAGCCTGAAAGCGAGGCTGCACCGCTCCGGGGCCTAGGAGGCCTTTCTTCGGTCTGGAGCTTGTGAAGAGTATTGGAAACCTTGAGCCTCGACCGGCAGGCCTCATCCGCTGGAGGGGGTGCAGAACGTCTTTGCTGCCGCCGTTCGTTTCTCAAGATATTGGAGAGTACTCTCAACGCCGTGTAGTTCGCTTCTGCAGGACTTGACGCGCCCCCTGTCTTTTAGATCATCGCAGTCCTTTAAGGCAGTCAGGCTCTGCTTGAGCAAGTCCACCCATTCAATAAACGTGCCTACTTCCATCGCGCAAAATCTTAATTGGTGTGATTCACTCGCCTCAGCGGGTGGTGAACAAAGGAGCGCAAGGGCAAGGCAAAGACGGAGCATCCTTAACGGCTAACACCGGGTCCGACGATCAGCAACATGACAAAGCTACCGCCGTGTCAGATACAACCCTTCGAATGGCCCCTAAAGGGCGATTTAAGAGTGCAATAATATACTGATATACATAAATATTAAATATTTTATGGCACAGTAGACAGGCGCTGTGTGCCAGAGCCATAATTTTGAAAGTCGAGGTAACCGATGAAATCATGATGGAGTTTAAAATGGCAAGAGATCGTCGAATTCAGATCACCCGCTCCCCGCTTAATGAAGAGATTCTTTGCTCCACGGATAGCATGATCTCTACTGCCAACGGCGTACATTACTTTTCACTGCAATTCATTCTCACAACCCTAAAACTATCTCTCACCAGTCTGCCCCGCATTGGTCTGAAAGTTCACCTTTATGTTGCAGAGATAGACGGTCTAACCCAAGATTATATCAGTGAGGCGACATTTCATCGCATGATGATGTGTTCGAAAACACCTAGTGCGCGCGAATATCGAGGGTGGGTATCGCATCATGTAATTCCGGCTTTCTGCAACCATAACGGGTATATCCTCGCCGGGCGCAAAGTGGAGGAGGTGCAATGCGGACCAACCCGGAGCCGTGACATGTATATTCCACCGTTCAAAGCGGAAGACTTTGACAAGCTCTTGACTAACGAAGCCATGTGGCCGGGCGCAGAAGATATTCGTAACTGGATTTATGGGGAAGTCCTGCCCGCTATCCGGGTGTCTGGGGGGTATCGGTTAGCAGCGTAATCAAACTCAGGGAGGCAGCACTCAACCTGCCTCCCCAGCGATTCTTGGGTTATGCCGCTGCCTGCCTCAAACCCATAGAATTCTGGGCGATTTCGCGGGCGGGTCGATTAGTCAGGACTCTCGGAGCGTGGTACATATAGGATTACACTATAGGTATCCTGTATGTGTCTTATGACTCCCTTGAAGATCCCGCAGGGGCCTTTGGGTTCCCCATAGTTCTACCTCATATACCTCCTTCCATATGACACAGAGGTTGAGTTGAAGGTGGTCATCCCTTCATCCACCCTCGACCCTCCCCGAGAGCTTCTCCGCTCCCTCGCCTGACCATGCAGGCCCTTATCTCTTTCCCTCATCAGCTTGCAGCGGTCTCCCGGTCAGACGTGGTTGGTCGAGACGCTGCATGGCGGGTCCGTGCGGCTGAGGGGCCAATATGCACGGACCCGCATCAATTCCCGTTCGAACATGTCGAGCGTGAACACCGGGACCACCTCGTCCCATCCCCTCCAAAACCAACGAAAGGCCCCCTTAATGACAACCAACATCGACACCAGCGCCATGAACGACGAAGCCCTCGGTCAGCACATCGAAGCGACTGTTCTTGATGTCGCCTCATCCGCGACGATCCATGGCGAAGGTCTGCAACGCCGCATGGCCACTGCCTCTCGCAACATCCCCCTGACCGGGCTTGCACCGGACATGCGCGACCCCATCCTCGAGAAGCTGAAATCGGTCCCTCTTCACATGCGGGCATCCGAAGAACGGCGGCTGATTGACGAAGCCGTCAACACCTACAGCATGCACTACAAGGTCCGCGCCGGTATCTCTGAGAACGCCAACGCTTACCAGCGGGAGGTCTTCAACCTCGAACGGGAAATCGAAGGCCTGCACCGGGAAATGGATCAGGTCGGGAAGCGGCTGGAAGAGATCAGCCACTACGATCCTAACACCGGTCAGCCGGTCTTACGCCTTCAAGGGCAGGCCCGGAAGGAAACCGAGGCAGCTTATCTCCTCCTTGGTCACACCATCAACCTTCGGGACGGAAGCGAACGTGCGGCCCGCCTCGCCAAGGCCAAAGAACAGGCCATCGCGGATTACCGCAAGGCCGAGCAAGCCCGGGCGGATGCGGTCGAGGTCGAACGCCGCGCCGAGCAGATGGTCCGTGACGCCGACATCCAACGCCGCGCCGACGCTCGGGCCAAGTGGAAGACCAATAACCTGTGATTGCCGGAAGCGTTCACAATCGGGTGGGCCGTAAGGTCCGCTACCTTCTCCCGAAGCCGACACCGACACCCGGTCCCGATCCCTATGACAAGCCGGTGACCGCCAAGGCCACCGAGCAGGACGGCGGGACCGTCCGCGTCGATTACACCTGACCAGCCATGGGAAGCCCCGGATTCACCCCCGGGGCTTCTGCGGCAATCTCAAGGACACCACATGACCACCGAAGCCGCCGCCACACCCCGGACGAAGTTCTGTCACTGCTGCCAGACGCATCACCCGGTCGAGAACTTCTCCGCCGACCGCACCCGCCCCGACGGTCTCCGCCGTCGCTGCCGCCACTGCGACAACGCCAACCGGGCAGCACGTTACTGGTCCCCGGAACGGGTGGCCCGCCGCATGACTAAGCGGGGCAAGGCAACGGCGGTCATGGTCGAACGGACAAAGAATCAGATTGCCCGACTGCAACGGTTAATCGACGCCCGATCCCTCCAGCCACAGGAACACGCATGACACCGATAACCATCCACCACCCCATCGCCGCTCTGGTCTCCCATCTGGACCCAGACAAGCGAGAGAGGGCCGCCGCCCGTTCGCTGTTTCTCCAGCGGTCCAGCGTAGCGCCCGCAACGATCCTTCGGGAAATCGAAGGCCTGTTGAAGCGGGTCTGAAAAAGGGCCTTCTAGGCCCCGGAGCAGCGCAACGGGCCACCGCCAGCTACCCTTATAGCCTGACAGGCCCCCGCATGGTTCCCGAGGTGGCAAGAAGGCCCCGGAATCTGGCAAGATGGAAATATTTCGGCTCAGATTTCCGAAGCCGTATATACGCACACGCGGAACGGACACTCCCCCCATAGGGGTGTCCCGCCGGGAACCCGAAGCACCTCCGAGACCTTCCTCAGTGACACTTCGGGGACCGCGCCGGTCTATGCGACGGGGTGCCGGATCAATTGGCGGGGAGCCTCCGATCCGCTTCCTCCCGCCATGCGGCATTGTAGCCGGTCCATGTCATAAGGACTGCGATGGGACCAAGCATGACGCCCCAGCAACGCCAAGGATGCCCAAGGCGGTCCTTACCTCCCTGCCGGATCACTGCGGCGGCCCTGCCGCATTTGACGTATCCGACATCCTCGACCGTCTCCCGGTCCATCGTCTCCAATGCCAGCGACCGGCCCCGGCCTGAGATCATAATTTCCACTGATTGCCCTCCTTGGGTTGAGTTGAGGGCATTCCAGTTAGAGCATGATCTTGCGTATGTCATTGAAATAAAACATCCATTAACATGACCATTGGTCTAATGGCCACCATCTGAGTCGAGACGAGTCCAATCTGCGGTGAGTTGAGTTTAGACGGCTGGACAGGCCACCCTCTTTATCCTTACAAAATGGAGTAACGAGCGTAAGATCATTTTGTAAGGAGCAAGGACCATGTGCCGCGTCGTCGCCTACTACCGCGTTTCCACCGAAGCTCAGGGCCGCTCAGGCCTTGGCCTCGACGCCCAGCGCCAAGCCGTGGAAACCCTGTGTGCCTCGCGGGGCTGGACCATTGCCGACACCTTCACCGAGGTGGAGTCAGGGAAGCGGGCCGACCGTCCGCAGCTGGTCGCCGCCCTCCACCATGCCAAAGTAACAGGGGCAACGCTGGTCATCGCCAAGCTGGACCGCCTGAGCCGCAACGCGGCCTTCCTCCTCCAGCTGCAAGACAGCGGGGCCAAGTTCATCGCCGCCGACATGCCCGAGGCCTGCAACTTCACCGTGGGCATCATGGCGCTGGTGGCCCAGCAGGAACGCGAGGCCATCTCCAAGCGGACCAAAGAAGCCCTCGCCGCCGCCAAGGCCCGAGGACAGAAGCTGGGCAACCCGAACGGGGCCGAGGCGCTCCGCAGGGCTGCAAAGGGGAACGCCGCGTCGGTCGATGCCATCAAGGCCGGGGCCGACGCATTCGCCGGGAACCTCGTCCCGGTCATCGTCAAGCTGAAGGCCGAGGGCCACACCAGCCTGCCCGCAATCGCCCGCGAGTTGAACGCCGGAGGATTCCAGACCGCTCGAGGTGGCAAGTGGCATCCCTCATCCGTCCGCAATCTGTTGAAGAGAGTCGGGGCCTAGGGCCTCACCCTAGACCAAGGATCCCAACATGCCCCGCAAGATCACCCCCAGCGTCCTGCCGGGAAATAAATGGTGCCATGGGTGCCGCCAAGCGTTGCCCGTCGAGGCGTTCACAGTGGACAAGAGCAAGGCGGACGGAATAGCGCATGAGTGCAGAGGGTGCGCCGCGAAAAAACGGAGGGGACGCCGGGAGGTAAACCACGCCATGGCCGAGACCTACGCCCGCCTTTCAGTCTTGGGCTTCGCCCGATAGCACCCCGCTATCGGGTGTGATGCCCTGCATTGTTTTCGGAGGAGAGTGGCTTTCACCTCAACTCACAAAATTCAGGGAGCAAACCGAGGATGATCCGTTGCCAACATAGCAAGGGCGAGACTCAGCCCGCCCTTGCCATCACGCTGATACTATGGCGGATGCCTCGGAACGATTAGCTCGTGAGGCTAGCGGCATATGTGGAATACCTGCATCTGCTTACGCGCCCGCTGGCGGAACCAAGGAATTAGCTAGCCGTGGCCTTTCGTCCTTTTAGCGTCCGCTACGATGTTTGGTTGGATCAACCAAACGGTATGCCATACCGGGCTTCGGCGTAGGCGGCAAAGGTTCACCGCGTGTCACGGTCCGTTCTTCACCTGTCTTTCCGCCGCGCGGTCCAACCTGCTCATACTGACCAGATTTAGGGGCGATGCTGCCGGGTTTGTAGTCGTTGCTCATATTTCCTCCTTTCTAGTCTCAGTGCATAATGAGACGCCACAACCATAGCGGGAACAAGCAGATAAACAAACCCCTTTTGTTCTCTTTTTTTACACTTTAAGTTCCAATGATTGTGGAGGAATGTCCGTACACTCGGAACACGGATCTTAACTTGCGCCAACCTCCCGGACCTACTTCCTAAAATGCATAGGATAACCGTCTCTATAAGGGAGGTCTTTACGTTCCACGGATGAAGCCGTACCTAACAGGGAAGTAATCGCAAGGCAGAGGTGTTAAATGAGCCTAATAGACTGGTGGAAGAACTGGCGGGAGAAGACTGAACTTACCCGCAGATCTCTCGAGATCAGTGAGGATCAAGCCTTGATTGCGAACCATGTGCCGGAACTGGAAGGCATGGATGACGTATCGGGGATGGCATACGTCCTCAAGCAGATCGATAAATGGAACTCAGTGTGTAGCCCGGAACAGGCTGCGGTTTTTGCTAGTCGCTTGATCGCGTCCAACGAAAGTTGGAAGGCGGAAGGACTAACAATGCCGTTTTGGGGGAATCTTTGGGTCCTTCGCACTTATCAAGCTGAACTAGGCATGGCAGCGCCCGAAGTCAGCCCACCACACATGGATTAGCCGCAGAGAATCGCTCATTCCAACACTGGGCTTTTGGGTCTTTACGTTCCCATCGGGACCAGATTATGCCCGCCCGCCGCCGCGATCTCCAATGCGCGCTTGGCGGTTTCCTGCCCTTTGACTTGGCGCAGATCCGGCCCCGGCACCGGCGGATCAATCTCCCCGGGCAAGGGCGCGGCCAATAAAGACATTCCCTTGAAATGATTGATGAGCATCAGCAAATCGGGCGCGGCCAGCACCTCGATCGATCCCGCCCAGACCGCCTCCGACCCTTGCATCGCCGGACAGATCAGACCCTTGTCACGCTCCGCCGCATGCAGCGCCGCCAACAACACGCCGGGTGCGCCGGAAATGCGGCCATCTAGGCTCAACTCCCCCAAGGCGACAAAGCCGGACAACATCTCCGCATCAATCACCCCCATCGCCGCCAGCAACGCGAGCGCAATCGGCAGGTCGTAATGCGAGCCTTCCTTGGGCAAATCAGCGGGTGACAGATTGACGGTGATCCGACGCGGCGGGAGCGACAGGCCGATGGATGCCAGCGCCGCCCGCACCCGTTCGCGGCTTTCCCCCACCGCCTTATCGGGCAGGCCAACGACAATGAAGGCGGGAACGCCGGAAAGCAATTGGACCTGCACCTCGATGGCGCGGGCCTCCAGCCCAAGAAAGGCGAGAGTTTCGGCCTGTGCCGCCATGTTTACGCTACCCTTACAACAACCGGTTCAAATGAAGCTGATCACCAGCCGCATTGCTGGCCTTTATTCTGCACTTTCAACCACGTCATCAGCGGCGCGAAATAAGCGATCATCGCCCTGCCATCCATCTCGCGGCTGCCCGTAAAGGCCATTAGCGCCTCCGGCCATGGCTTGCTCGCGCCCATTTCCAGCATCGCGTTCAACTTCTTGCCGACCTCTTTATTGCCGTAAAAAGAGCAGCGATGCAGCGGCCCCCGCCACCCGGCAATGTCGCAGGCTGCCTTGTAGAATTGGAACTGCAAGATGCGCGCGAGGAAATAGCGCGCATATGGCGTGTTGCCCGGAATATGAAATTTCGCGCCGGGATCGAATGCGCTGTCGGGTCGGTCGGAGGGCGGCGCCACGCCTTGATATTGCAAGCGCAGATCATTCCACGCCTTGGTATATTGATCCTTGGGAATATCGCCGCCAAACACGCCCCAACGCCATTTGTCGACCATCAGGCCAAAGGGCAGAAACGCCACCTTGTCCATCGCCTGACGCAGCAACAGGCCAATGTCCTTGTCTTTGGACGGGACTTTGGCCGGATCAAGCAGGCCAATCTGCACCAGATAGGCGGGCGTCATCGATAATGCGACGGTATCACCAATCGCCTCGTGAAAACCGTCATTCGCGCCATTCAAATAGCTATATGGCTGCTTGTTATACGCCCGCTGGTAATAATTATGGCCGAGTTCATGATGGATGGTGACGAAGTCATTGCCATTGACCTTGGTGCACATCTTGATCCGCAGATCATCCTTGCCATCCACATCCCATGCGGACGCATGGCAGACCACTTCGCGATCCTGCGGCTTGACCAATTGGCTGCGCACCCAGAAGCTTTGCGGCAAAGGTTCAAACCCCAATGAGGAGAAAAACCCTTCGCCCGTCTTGAACATCTTTTGCGGGTCATAGCCCTTGTCGTTCAACAATGCCGTCAGGTCATAGCCAATGTCACCCGCCCCGGCAGGCGCGACGATGTCATATATGTCACCCCATTCCTGCGCCCACATATTGCCCAGCAAATCGGCGCGGATCGGCCCTGTTCTGGCCTGCACCGCATTGCCATATTTGGCGTTGAGCTTCCCCCGGGTGTAGCAATGCAATTCATCATATAATGGCTTCACCTGAAGCCAGAGCTTGTCCATCAGTTTCGCGAAATCATCGGCGGGCATATCATAGCCCGAACGCCACATCGCGCCGACATCCTTATAACCCAGTTCGCGCGCGCCCTGATTGGCGATCTCGACCATCCGGGCATAATCGCCCTTCATCGGCGTGCCGACATTATCATGCCAGCTCGTCCACATTTCGCGTAACTTGGCCGGATCGCGCACTTCGGCCATTTTCTGTTCGATGTCGGAGCCGTTGATCGGCTGGCCATCCAGCGTGCCCTTGCCCTTGCCATATGTGGACTGGAGCCGTGTCGCGATAGTGTTCAACTCCAGCGCGGCCCCCTCAGTCGATGGCGCGGGCAGGACCAGTCCCTGTTTCATGATATCGAGCTTGCGTCTTGTATCGAACGACAGGCCCTCGACCTTGTCGAACCGCGCTGCGCCCTTGGCCAGCCGCACCCCCATATCGGTGCCGATCGTCCCGAAATAGGCGGCAAGCGCATCACTATCGTCAGTGATATAGGTGCTGTTGACCCATTGGGCTTGGGACGCAATGACCATGAAATCGGCCTGTTCTTTCTCGGCCTGCGCGACAAAACTATCTGCCTCGGCGCTCGTCGGGCCATTGGCGACGGCATTATCGCGCGCCTGCGCCGGTGAATAGGCCAAGGCGGCGCACATCAGCGCCAGCGACATGCACCCATGAGAAAAAACAGTCTTCATATAGGCTTACTCCACGAACCAAGACCGGAGTCACTCCGATCAACACATGGTCGCGGGTTTATCGCCCAAGGTCAAGCGAGCAGAAAGTCCCGCATCGCCCGACCCATTTCGGGCTTGGCCACCGCGTTCATATGATTGCCCGGCATCGGGATATAGCGCCCTTGCGGCAGCAATCGCGCCAGCGCCTCGGCAGAGCCATTATCCTGATCCTCGGTCCCGCAGATGATTGCCGTCGGATAGGGAATGGCCTTGATTTCCGCCTCATGGCTATCGACAAAACTGCCCAGCAGCCCGATCAACGCCGTCGCATCTCCGCCCGTAGTTTTGAAAAAAGCCTCGGCCCGCCATGCCTCGGACCCTTGCGGATGCGTGCCGAGGTGCGAGAGGACCTCCCGGAAAAACGCGGCGCGATGACCGGTATCGAGCATCCCCGCCAGCCCCATGCCCAGCACCATCGCCCGGCGCGGCGACACCGCCCCCCGGATCATCATCCGCATCACCGTCCGTCCGCCCAAGGAATAGCCGCCGAGATCATAATCCGTCAGCCCCAGATGGCGGATCAGCGCCACCGCGTCATCGGCCAGCACATCGGAGGGATAAGCCGCCGGGTCATGCGGCGCAGCGCTATCGCCATGCGCCCGCAAGTCCGGCATGATCACCCGGAAACCGGCCTCCGCCAGCAAGCGCGCATGGCCATATTTGATCCAATTGACATTCGCTGAGGAAAACAGGCCGTGGATCAGGACCAAGGGCCGCGCCGTTCCGCTTTCCGGCCCAGTTTCATGCCATGCCAGTCGCGCCCCATCCGCCGCCGTAAAAAAATGGGTCGTGATGGCGGTGGCCGCCAAAGGCAGATCGGTCAAGGCAATGATCCTGATATGAGAAGGGCCGGATAGGTCAAACGGCCCCTATTTCGGTGCATTTCATATTAGACTATGCGGCAGGCGACCGACAAATTCAACCGCGCGGCCCGACATCGGGCGCGGCAAATCACCCCTGATTTAGGGGAGTTTAACGGTCCATACCCGCAAGACCTCGGAAATACTGCGGATTGGCGGCCCTCACCCTTGAAAATCCACATAAAACAGCTATGTTCAATCAATGCTTACCCAGCGATCCAGATATGCGATGCGCGCCATGTTGCTGCTGGCCAAGCAATCGACCGAATCCGGCCCGCTGCCGATGAGCGTCATCGCCAAAGAGGCGCAGGTCCCGCGCAAATTTCTCGAAATCATCCTGACCGAATTGCGCGAGGCGGGCATGGTCACCAGCCATCGTGGCAAGCTTGGCGGCTTCACCCTTGCCAAGCCACCGCACCTCATCAGCCTTGGTGACATTATTCGCAAGATGGAAGGACCGCTCGCGCTCGTGCCCTGCGTCAGCCACACCGCCTATAAGCGCTGCAAGGACTGCAAGGATGAGGCGAGTTGCGCCATTCGCCGCGCGATGATGGTCGTTCGCGACGACACCGCCCGCATCCTCGATGGCACCAGCCTATTGGACGCCCTGACGGAAAACCGCGCCGCGGCTTGATCTCCCCGTCTATCGGCAAATCCCGTAGCTTGACTATCTGTGCATTCAGTCTGAAAAGTCGTCAGCTAGGTAACCCCCGGGAGGTCGAAAAATCATGGCATTATTGAGCGAGTTCAAAGCCTTCATCAATCGCGGCAGCGTGCTTGATCTGGCGGTCGGCGTCATCATCGGCGCGGCCTTTGGCAAGATCGTGTCCTCGCTCACCGATAATCTGATCATGCCGATCATCTCCGCCATCATCGGCGGGATTGATTTCTCCAATCTCTATATCGTCCTGGGCCATGCGCCGGACGGGGCCAATGATCTGGCCGCGCTCAAGGCTTTGGGCGTGCCGGTGCTGGCCTATGGCAATTTTATCGGCGAAGTGATCAACTTCCTGATCCTCGCCTTTGTCGTGTTCATGATCGTGCGCACCGCCAGCAAGGTCATCAAGCCCGCACAACATGCCCCTGCCGCCGATCCGGCAGATGTGCTATTGCTGCGCGAAATTCTCGGCGAGCTGAAAAAGCGCAGCTAAATATTTCAGGACGGAACACCCACCGATGACGACGACCATTGCCCCGGACGAGGCCGCTCATTTTGGCGCAATGGCCGCGGATTGGTGGAATCCGCAGGGCAGTTCCAAGCCGTTGCACCAATTAAACCCGGTGCGCCTTGCCTATATCCGCCAACAGATCGACCGGCATTTCGGCACCAGCCATGCCAGTCGCACGCCCTTGACCGGCAAGACGGTGCTGGACGCCGGGTGCGGGGCGGGCCTGTTGTGCGAACCGCTGGCGCGATTGGGCGGCAATGTCACCGGCCTTGATGCAGCGCCTGAAAATATCGCGGTGGCCAAGGCCCATGCCGCGCCCCAAGACCTCGCCATCGATTATCGCTGTGGTGAGGTGGCAAAGCTCGATGGCCAGTTTAACCTTGTCACCTCGATGGAGGTGATCGAGCATGTCACCGACCCGGACGCCTTTGTCGCGGCGCTGACTGACCGCTTGGCCCCCAATGGCCTGATGATCCTCTCCACCCCGAACCGGACGGCATTATCCCGGCTGATGATGATCGACATCGGCGAGGGCCTTGGCCAGATTCCCAAGGGCACCCATCATTGGGACCAGTTTCTCGCCCCGGATGAACTCGCACGATTGCTCGCCAAGCATCAGATGCAGGTGATCGACCGCCACGGTATCGCATGGTCGCCGGCCAAGGGCTTTCACCTCTCGGACCGGCTGGACCTCAATTATCTCATGACGGCGATCCGCTCTTAAGCCGGCTTTATGCCCAGCCAGCGGGCCACGCCGGGCAGGCGCGGCAAGACCAATAGATCGAACAACAGCATCAACAGCAAAGATGCGGCCAGCAACGGCAGCAATGCGGCAAGGCCGAAGATCAGCACCACCGCCCCGCCCATGCGCGGCGGCATGTGCGGCAAGGGCGGCGCACCCAATTGCTGCACAGGCTTGCGCCGCCGCCACAGGACAAAGCCGCTGATCGACAGCAGGATCAGCCCAGCCGCCGTCAACACGCCGATCAACTGGTTGATGGGGCCGAACAACTGCCCCTCATGCCATGCGACGCCATAGCCGATCACCCGGTCGATCACATGCTTGTCGGCAAAGCCTTCGCGCGATAATAACTTGCCGGTCGCAATGTCGTAAGTGATGCTGACGCGCTGTGGCCGGTTCTGGCTATCCGATTTGACCGTCCAAGCCATGTTGGAAGATGCGCCGAACCGCTGCGGCGCGCCGGGTGGGCTGATCAGCACCGGAAAGGCGAGATGCTCCGCCTTTGCTTTAGCGACAATATCGGCCAGACCCGCCATCTTCATGCCCGCCGCCGCCATCCGCATCATCGCCTGATGATCATGTTCGGCATGCGTGCCGCTTCCATTGTCATCAGCGGGCGGCTTGCCACCAATCGTCCAGTCCTGTCGCCCTTTGACCCAGCCCATTTCGGCGCGCACGCTTTTGAACGCACTGCCCCAGACATCGGCCCAAGGCAGGCCCGTCAGCAGCAACACCAACGCCAGCCCCGCGACCCAGAAACCCGTAACAGCATGCAAATCGCGCCAGATAATGCCCGACCCTTTGGACAGGCGCGGCCACAATATCCCCGCCAAGCCGCGCCCACGCGGCCACCAGAGATAAAGGCCCGTCACCACCATCACGATGGCCCAGCTCGCCGCCAGTTCAACCAGCCAGCTCCCCCGTTGGCCGATCAGCAATTGCCCATGCAGCCGATGATCAAAGGCCATGATCCGGCTTTCCGGGTCGATGCTGCCCAGCACTTTGCCCTGTGGCGAGACAAAGACATCGCGCATCGAAATGCCATCCGCCAAGGCCAGATGGATCATCGCCGCATCGCCCACCCGTTCCGGCAGGCGGTAGCTGTGAAACTGGCTATGCGGAAAGGTCGCAAGCGCGGCATCCAACTGGGCATTGGGCGATACTTCGTTTACGGTCGGCAATTGCTGATAGGCCCGTTC
The DNA here is from genome assembly GCA_002422945.1 of Sphingomonadales bacterium UBA6174. Lineage (GTDB taxonomy): Bacteria > Pseudomonadota > Alphaproteobacteria > Sphingomonadales > Sphingomonadaceae > Alteraquisediminimonas. The sequence continues at coordinate 42,976 of DITW01000091.1, forward strand.
TTCCCAGCGTTCGACCTGCGGCTTGAACAGATAGATCGCGCCCGAAAGCGAGAGGATCAGGATGAACGGGATCACGAACAGCCCGGCATAAAAATGCCAGCGCCAGATCATGCGATAAAATGCAGCCTTGCTGCCATTGGACGTGCTCATGTCAGATTTTCGCTTTCAGATCGACGACGAAGCTGCGCTGCGGCAAGGGATGCGCCACATAGGCCTTGTCGTTGAAGATATTATCGACGCCGATATTCAACTGGAGGGTGCGGCTGAGTTCGATCGATGCCCGCGTATCCACGGTGAAATATTCGGACTGGAAGCCATAGGCATCGCCCCGGACCAGCCCGAACAGATCGGAATTGGGCCGTGAGGCATAACGCCAGCCGAGTGACACTTTCACCGGCTCGGCAATTTGATAACGGATATTGCCATTGGCCCGCCATGTCGGGATGCGCGGGAATTTCACGCCCTCGGCCGCGTGATTGGCGAGATTGCGGACGGTCCTTGCATCGATCCATGCGATATTGGCATCCACATCAAGGCCCGCGATCAGGACATCGCGCGCCTCACCGATCAACTCGACCCCATATTGCCGGACCTTGTCGACATTCTTGTAAGAGGTCACGACCGTGCCGAACTGATTGAGCCCGCTAAAGCTGAAGATCGCGTCGTTGATGCCCTGATAAAACAGGCTCGCCGTCACCTGCATCGGGCCGAAGCGCCGTCGGACGATCAGATTCGCATCCTTGGACTTTTCAGGGCGCAGGTCCGGATCATAGCTTTGCGGGTCGATCTGCTTCGACACATCGTCGAACCGACCCTGAAACAATTCACCGACCGTGGGAAAGCGCACCGCGCTGCCGAGGCTGATCTGCACATCAACATCGCCCAGAACACGGCCTTGCAGGCTGAGCTTCGGGCTGATCGAGTCATCATGGCGGCTGGCATATCGGCTGGACAGGCGCACACCATTTACGGCCTTGTCGATCCCCCCGCCAAAGGCGCGCCAACGATCGTAGCGCACGCCGCCGGTCAGTGTGAAATGCCCGCCAAGATCATAGGCGTCTTCGACCCATAAGCCCCAGAGGCTGGTCTTGCCATAGGTCGCGCTGGTGAAGACCGGCGCGGTGGCCTGCCGCCAATTGCTGGTGTTGAAATTGTCCTGCGCTATTTCATACAAATTGGCGTTCAGACCGACCCCCAATTTGTGACGATCCGATTGACGGTCCAAGGTCACATCGCCGGTCCACCAACCGGGGTTCTTTTGCACCGACTGCGTACCTTTGCCCTCAGCCGCGCCGGTCAGATAATCATTGGATGTGCGCGCATCCTGTGTCGGTATCCAATAATGCGACAGATTCGCCGCCACATCCCAGCCGAAGAGCGGCCCGTTCAGTTTCAGCCCCGCCAGATATTCCAGCCGCTCGGTCGTCGACATGTTCAACCCGGTCGCATTCCATGTCCGGCCCGCAAGGCTGACCTTGCCCTGATAGACCGGATTGCCCGCGCCATCACGCAGGAAGCTGCGGCTGTCCTCCAATAGCTGCCGGGCTTTCCAAACAAAGCCGAGCGCCTCCACGTCCCATCCATTTTCCGCCGCATAACCGATCCGCAACCGGCCCTGATCTTGCGTCACATCCACCGGTGATGCCCCACCAAATACCGGCGTCGCCAAGCGGGGATCGACATAGGCTCCGGTCACGGCCACGCCGGTCCCGCTGCTGGGGGTCAGCAGATGATAGGTCATCGACTGGCCGATATTGTGGAAATGGCGATAGCCACCACGCACCCGCCACGGCCCATCCGCCTGTTTGTAGGAGGCACCTGCTTCTACGCTATAGCCCTGAAACACCTCATCATAGCCATATTCCTTGAACGGCATGATCATGGTCTGGGCGGTGGCATAGGCCGAGGTGCCTTCGGGCGCCTTGGTCGTCACCGAAATCACCCCGCCCATCGAATTCCCACCATAACGCGCAGCATAAGGGCCATAGACGAGATCGAACTGGCGCACTTCCGATGGGCCAACGACATTCCATTTCGGCGGATAATCCCAGCGATTGCCGAGGAAGTTCGACACAACGAACCCATCGACCAGCACAATCGTCCGCGCACTCTGGATCGTATTCGCCCCGCGCAAGGCGACGACCGCATTGTCATCCCCGGCAAAGCGTTTGCGCACGAAGAAATTGGGGGCGTATTTCATCAAGTCTTCGACATTGACGGCGTTGATCGCCTCAAACTCATGTTCACCCAAAGACACGGACAGGCCACGCGGCACGACCGTCATCGGGGCTTCGTTCTGGCCGATCACGATAATATCGACGGCAGTGTTTTCCGCATCGGCGAACGCGGGCGACACAGATGCGACCAGCAGGCCCATCGCCAGCCGCGCACATTGTTCAATTTGCATAAATCTCTCTCATTCAAGCAGATAGGCGCGCACAGCTCAAAAGGGCTGGCGCGCTTAAAAATCAGGCTTGAATGAAGGCGGGCGGTCCGATGGCAGGTGGCGGCGGTGCGGCGAGACGATGGGGAGTGAGATCGGCAATCGCCATGCCCCCAGCCAGTTCCACCAATGGCGGCATGGCCAGCGCCAGCAATGGCTGCACCGCCAACAAAGCGGCACTGCCCAAGGCAGAGGCAAAGATGCAATGATCGCCTGCGGCCTGATGCGATGAGGCCGGGGCATTTTGATCGACATCCACCGTGACATCGACCGCGCCCTTGGGGGTGCAGAGTGTGATGGTCAGGCCGTGCGCTGACGCCATCGGCATGTAGCCCGCCGGGACCAGCACGCGCATTGCCAGCACGAGCATCAGCACAGGCCCCATCAGGGCCAGCGCCATCTTCTGCCGATTATGGACCAACGCGCGAATCATCGTTGCGCGCTTTGCGCCCGCTATGGCCGATTGGCAAGATCGTGGCGCAACCGGTTTTATGTGCGCCGCAACATAGCATTTGTCACGCACGAGGAATTCTGCCATTTTTCATGGCCAAGCCATAGGTCAGGGAGACCCATTACCCATGCCGACCATTGCCATCTTCAACCCCAAGGGCGGGGTGGGCAAAACGATGCTGTCGGTCAACCTTGCATGGGCCGCCGCCAATTTATCCAAACGCCGCGTGTTGCTATGGGATCTCGACGCGCAGGGCGCATCGACCTTTATCCTTGGCGGCAAAGGCAAACGACATGATGCGGCAGGTGCGGTCATCTATCGCGACGTCGAACCGGAAATCCTGATTCAGCATACCAATGTGCCACGGATCGATCTCCTCCCTGCCGATGCCTCGATCCGGTCGCTGGATGCGATTTTTTCTGAGATCGACAAGGAGAACCGGCTGAAGAAACTGATCGCCGGCTTCGCCGAGCAATATGATCTGATCATCCTCGATTGCCCGCCCGGCCTTGGCTCCACCGCCGATCAGGTCGCGCGTGCCGCCGATCTGATTCTGGCCCCGATCATCCCATCGACCTTGGCGCGCAGGTCTTTCCATGCGCTGCGGGAATTTCTCGACCGTCATCACAAAGGGGGGCCACCGGTCTATCCGGTGTTCAACATGGTGGATCGCCGCCGCAAGGAACATCGCGAGACGACAGATGCCGACCCCGGCTGCCCCGCCATTCCGATGGCCGCGACAGTGGAGCAAATGGGCATTCGCCAATTGCCCTTGGGGGCCTATGCCCCGCGCAGCCCGACCGCGCGAGCGGTGGAAAAATTATGGCACACGCTGGAAAAGCTGAAACGCGACGGCAAGAAGGTGCTTTGAGGCTATTCTAGCGCCTAAACCCATCAACAAGATTTCGGAAAATACGCTTGGCACGGTTGTCGTTCTTGTGCTGCTTCCACGCCATGCACCCCGTCATTCCCGCGAAGGCGGGAATGACGAGAGGGGGGCGAGGCATCACGAAGACAATTGTGCCGGAGTGACGAAGAAAGAGGAGTTGGTCCTAAGCCTGCCGCTGCTCAATCACCCGGATGTAGGAATCGACTAACGCCTGATTGACCTCATCCCAGCCGAAACGCGTGCTCGCTTCCAGCCCTGCTGCGCCCGCCCGCTGACGCGCCTCCAGATTGACGCAATAATGCTCCAGCGCATCGGCAAAGCCCTTGATATCGCCCGGCGTGACGAGATGTCCGTTCACCTCGTGTTGCACCAGGCTTTGGCTACCGGTCGCGATGGCCGCCACCACGGGCAAGCCCGCGGCCATTGCCTCCAGCGTGACATTGCCGAAGGTTTCGGTGATTGATGGGTTGAACAACACATCCATCGACGCAACCGCATGGCCAAGGTCTTCACCCTGTTGGAACCCGGCAAAGATCGCATCGGGCAGGCGTTGCTGGAACCATGTCCGCGCAGGCCCATCACCGACAATCAGCACCTTATGGCGCACCTGTCGTGCGTTGAGCGCATCGATCGCGTCGCAAAAAACGTCGAGGCCCTTTTCTGCGACCAAGCGACCGACAAAGCCGATCACCGGCTCGTCATCCTTGATCCCATAGCCGCGCCGCAGATCGAGCGACCGACGATCCGGGTTGAAAATCCCACGCTCCACGCCGCGGGTCCAGATACCGACATCCGGGTTCATCTGCTGCGCCCGCAACAATTCCGCCATCGATTCGGAGGGCGCGAAAATCGCGTCGCAGCGCTGATACAGCCGGCGCAACGTGGCTTCGATCAACGGTTCGATAAAGCCGAGGCGATAATAACGGAAATAGGTTTCAAACCGCGTGTGGACCGACGCCACCACCGGCACATCCCATTTGCGCGCCAGCGTCACCGCGCGATGGCCGAGAATTTCCGGGCTGCCGATGTGGAAGATATTGGGGCGAAATGCCGCGATATCCTTCTTCACCGAAGGCGGAATCATCATCGGCGCGCGATATTCCCCACGGCCCGGCACCGGCAGGCTGGGAATGCCCACCAGATCGCCGGTCGGTGGAAACGCAGGGGAGTCCACAACCGGAGAGTAAATCCGCACGGCGGCTCCCTGTCGCAGGCAATGGCCGACAAGACGGTTCAACGCCTGATTGGCACCGTCGCGCACATAATTGTAATTGCCCGTGAACAGGGCGATACGGAGTTGGCTCGCATCCATAATATGGCCGATTAGCAGCCTCATCACAAAATTGCCATGCCATGTTTGACCCGTAATGATGCTGCTGCTTGTCCTGCTGTTATTTCCGCCTTAAAGCATCGCAATGGACAAGATCATCATCAAGGGTGGCCGTCGGTTAGAGGGTCGCATTCCCATCTCCGGTGCCAAGAATTCCGCACTCACATTGCTGCCGTGCGCGCTGCTGACGGACGAACCGCTGACGCTGCGCAATTTGCCGCGTCTCGCGGATGTCGACGGATTTGGGCATTTGCTCAACCAACTGGGTGTATCGACGATGATCGAGGGCGCACGGCCCGAAGATTTTGGCCGGGTGATGACCTTGCGGGCCAGCCGCCTGACCTCGAATGTCGCGCCTTATGACATGGTGCGCAAGATGCGGGCCTCGATCCTCGTGCTCGGCCCGCTGCTTGCCCGCGCGGGTGAAGCCACGGTGTCGCTGCCCGGCGGTTGCGCCATTGGTAACCGCCCCATCGATCTGCATTTGAAGGCATTGGAAGCCTTGGGCGCGGAAATCGAACTGACCGCAGGCTATGTCCGCGCGATTGCGCCGCAAGGCGGCCTGCGTGGCGGACACATCCATTTCCCGGTCGTATCTGTCGGCGCGACCGAAAATGCGTTGATGGCATCCGTCCTCGCCAAGGGCGAAACCGTGATCGACAATGCCGCGCGTGAGCCGGAAATCGTCGATTTGTGCCGCTGCCTTGTCGCGATGGGCGCGCATATCGAGGGCATCGGCAGTGAAAAGCTGATCGTCCATGGCCGCGACCGGCTGCATGGCGCGACCTATCGCGTGATGCCGGACCGGATCGAAGCGGGCAGCTATGCCTGCGCAGCCGCCATTACCGGCGGGTCGGTCGATCTGGTTGGCGCAAATGCAGATGACATGACCGCCATTCTCGATGTGCTGATGCAGGCCGGTGCCACGGTCGAAGTCCGCAAGGATGTGATTCATGTCTCAGCCACGGGCCGGTTGAAGCCCGTCAACATTTCCACCGCACCCTATCCCGGCTTCCCGACGGATATGCAGGCGCAGTTCATGGCGATGCTGGCCTTGGCCGATGGCGTCAGCGTGCTGACCGAAACGATCTTTGAAAACCGCTATATGCATGTGCCGGAACTGGCCCGCATGGGCGCGGATATTCAGGTGACGGGCCGCTCGGCAGTCGTGCGCGGCGTGGATAAACTCGTCGGCGCGCCGGTGATGGCCACCGATCTGCGCGCATCGATGAGCCTGATTCTGGCCGGCCTCGTCGCCGATGGCGAAACGCAGGTCAGCCGGATTTACCACCTTGATCGCGGCTATGAACGGCTGGAAGAAAAGCTGCAGGCGGTCGGCGCGGATATCGAGCGGATCGGCAGCGACTGATATTTATATTGGCGCGCCCCGCTGCACCTTCATGCAACGGGGCGCGCATCCCTCTTCACGCCCGGTGTTCAATGTCCAACGATGGGACATAGCCCATTTCCTGATCGGTATGGCCTTCGGGATCGGGATGGATCAACACCTCCGTCCCCGGAAATTCGGCCATCAGCGCCGCTTCGATTTCATCCATGACACGATGGGCCTCATAGACGGTGAGGTTCGGATTCACCCACACATGAAACTGCACGAAATCGCGCGAACCGCTGGTGCGGGTCCGCATGTCGTGAATGCCCTTCAATTCGGGATGCATGCTGGCGATGGCCACGAAACGCTCGCGCTTTTCCAGCGGCCATTCCTGATCCATCAACTGCCCGATGGCATGGCCCGCAACATCGCGCGCGTGCCAGATCAGCCAGAGCGCAATACCGATGCCGAAAATGGGATCTGCCCCGCGCAGGCCCAGCCAACTATCGAGCACCAAGGCGATAATCACCGACGCATTCAACAGAATATCGCTGGAATAATGGATGTGGTCCGCCTGAATGGCGATCGATCCGGTCCGCTTGACGATATAACGCTGGTACAACACGAGCATGATCGTCCCTGCCAGTGCGATGATCGACACGCCAATCCCCAGTTCCGGATGGCTGGGCTTTGCTGCGCTGCTGAAATTCATGATGGCGCGCACGCCAATGGCAAAGGCAGAGGCGGTGACAATCCCCGCCTGAAACAAGGCGGCCAGCGCCTCGGCCTTACCATGGCCAAAGCCGTGCTTGAAATCGGCGGGCGCTGCCGACAGTCGCACCGCATATAAGGTAACGCCGGACGCGAGAATATCGAGCGTCGAATCGGCAAGCGATCCCAGCATCGCGACCGAACCTGTCTGCCATGCAGCCCATGACTTCAGTGTCGCCAGCAAGATCGCCATGGCAATACTGGCGCTGGCGGCCAGCGTCGTCAGCCGTTCGCGTTCGGCAAAATGCGCGTGGTTATTGCTCATGGGTATAATAATCCTTCGGTCCAGCCCTCGCCATTGCGGACGAAGAGATGGCGCTCATGCAGCCGATGTTCGCGATCCTGCCAGAACTCAATGCGCTCCGGGGTAACGCGATAGCCTGACCAATGCGGCGGGCGCGGCACGTCTAGTCCTTCGAATTTCACGCGCATCGCCTCGAACCGCGCTTCGAACGTCTCGCGGCTATCAAGCGGGCGCGACTGGTCAGATGCCCATGCGCCCAATTGCGAATCACGACTGCGGCTCGCGAAATAGGCATCGGCGGTGGCATCGTCGACCGTCGCGACCGGCCCTTCGATTCTGATCTGACGACGCAGGGATTTCCAGTGAAACAGCAGGGCCACCACCGGATTTTCCGCAATTTGTCCGGCTTTTCGGCCCTGTTGATTGGTGTAAAAGATAAATCCGTCCGGCCCATGGCCCTTTAACAGCACCATCCGCAGCGACGGACGGCCATCCGCACCCACGGTAGCAAGGGCCATCGCATTGGAATCATTGATTTCTGATGCCCGCGCATCGGCATACCATGTATCGAACCAAAGAAAGGGGTCTGCGGCCATGATGATAATTTACCTTTGCCCATCATTGAAAGTCGAGCCCATTAGGCCCATTCTTCACCCGAATTCCCTGATCGGGATCAACTTTTATGTGATGACGCATTGAACCATGGCAGATTTGTACGCAAGACTCGGACTGACAAAGGGCGCAAGCGAGGCCGAAATCAAAAAGGCCTATCGCAAGCTGGCGAAAGAATTGCACCCTGACCGCAATCAAGACAATCCTAAAGCCGCCGCCCGTTTTTCCGAGGTGACAGCGGCTTATGATGTGCTGGGCGACGCCGACAAGCGCGGCCAATATGATCGCGGCGAAATCGACGATCAGGGCAACCCACGCGCCCCTCAAGGCTTTGGTGGCGGACGCCCCGGCGGCGGATTTGGCGGCGGCTTCCAAGGTGGCTTTCAGGGCGATGGCGGCGGCTTTGGCGATATTTTCGAAGGGCTGTTCGGTGGCCGGGGTGGTGCAGGCTTTGGCCAGCAACAGCAACGCCGCATGCCCAAGGGCGACGACATGGCCTATCGGCTGGCCGTCAGCTTTGTGGATGCAGTGCTGCTCCATCATCAACGGCTGACATTGCGTAACGGCAAGACCGTCGATGTGAAATTGCCGAACGGGCTGGAAGAAGGCACCAAGATCCGCCTTGCCGGTCAGGGTGAACATGGACCGGGCGGCGCGGGCGATGCGATTATCACCGTCACCATCCGTCCCGACCGTCGTTTCCGGCGCGAGGGCGATGATGTGCTGCTCGACTTGCCGGTGACGCTGAAAGAAGCGGTGCTGGGTGCCAAGATCAAAGTGCCCACAGCGGGCGGCGCAGTGATGATGTCGATCCCGGCAGGGTCGTCTTCCGGGCGCACGCTCCGGCTGAAGGGCAAGGGCTTCCATCGCAAATCGGGCGAACGGGGCGACCAGCTCGTCCGGCTGATGGTCGATTTGCCCGCCGATGATAAGGCGCTGCAGGGTTTTGTCGAAACCTGGGCGACCGCAGAGGCCCATAACCCCCGCGCAGATTATTAAGATCGCCTGCGCACCTCATGGCTGATCTGCCAGACCTGATCCTGCACCGTATTCCGCACCATATGCGGGATACGGCCTTGCGGGCCTTTCGCATCACGCGCGAGGTGTTGATCGGGGTCTATAGCGATGGCTTCATTCATGCGGGCAATCTCGCCTATCTCGCCTTGGTGACCCTGTTCCCTTTCTTCATCTTCGCCGCCGCCATCGCGAGCGTGCTCGGGCAGACGGAAGAAGGACGCCATGCGGTGGAAACGGTGATTCGCACCATGCCGCCCGGCGTCGGCAGCGTCTTGCGCGAACCGATTTATGATGTGCTGGCTGCGCGGTCAGGCAATCTGCTCTGGCTTGGCGCGATTGTCGGGCTGTGGACGACCGGCAGCTTCATTGAAACGATCCGCGACATCATGCATCGCGCCTATCACACCCGAGGCGAGACGCCGTTCTGGAGTTATCGCCTGCGGTCCATCGGTATGACGATTGCGTCGGTGTTGCTGATGATGATGGCCTTTTCGCTTCAATTCGTGGCGGTCGGCGTAGAGGAAGCGGTCAGCCGGTTCTGGCCCGTCGCGATGCAGCACATCAGCGAATGGCTCGCGACAACCAAGATCGTGCCGGCGGTCATCCTCTATGGCACGATCTGGGTGCTGTTCTATACGCTCGCGCCCCGAATCTATCGCGGGACGCATTATCCCCAATGGCCGGGCGCATTGGCCACGACCATCTGGTGGGTGGGCGCAACCGCTTTATTACCGTGGATGCTGGGCCTGACCGGCGGTTATGACAAGACCTATGGCAGCCTTGCCGGGGTGATGATCGCGCTCATCTTCTTTTATCTTGCCGGTTTCGGTCTGGTTATTGGCGCAGAATTGAACGCGGCACTGGCAATCTCCATACGTTCCGGGCTAAAGGACGCGGCGATACGGGGTAACATCACCAAGGAGGAATCGTGTCCGGATTGATGGCAGGGAAGCGCGGGCTGATCATGGGCCTCGCCAACGAGAAATCGCTGGCTTGGGGCATTGCTCAGCAATTGCATGCGCAAGGGGCAGAGCTGGCGTTCTCCTATCAGGGTGAAGCGCTGGAAAAGCGCGTCCGTCCGCTGGCGGATCAATTGGGCAGCGATTTTCTCGTCGAATGCGACGTATCGGACATGGCGGCGCTTGATACGGCGTTTGATACGCTGGCTGCGCGCTGGCCGACGATCGATTTCATCGTCCATGCCATCGGCTTTTCGGACAAGAACGAGCTGCGCGGCAAATATGTCGATACCAGCCTCGAAAATTTTCTGCTGACGATGAATATCTCGGCCTATTCGATGGTTGCCGTCACCAAGCGCGCGGCGGCGATGATGCCGAACGGCGGATCGATTCTGACGCTCAGCTATTATGGCGCGGAAAAGGTCATCCCCCATTATAATGTGATGGGCGTAGCCAAGGCAGCGCTGGAAACCAGCGTGAAATATCTCGCGATGGATCTGGGGCCGGACAATATCCGCGTCAATGCGATCTCGGCGGGCCCGATCAAGACGCTGGCCGCCTCCGGCATTGGCGATTTCCGCTACATTCTTAAATGGAATGAACTGAACAGCCCATTGCGGCGCAATGTCACCATCGAAGATGTCGGCGGTGCGGGCCTGTACCTGTTGTCGGACCTCGCGTCGGGCGTCACCGGCGAAATTCATCATGTCGACGCCGGTTACAATGTCATCGGCATGAAGGCGGAAGACGCGCCGGATATCGGCCTGAGCTGAACGGCGCAAGGATGAGCTTCAACACCTTCGGGCGCTTGCTGCGCTTTACCACTTGGGGTGAAAGCCACGGGCCAGCGCTTGGCGCGGTGCTGGATGGCTGTCCGCCGGGGCTGGCCTTATCGGAAAGCGATATTCAGCCCTGGCTGGATAAACGTCGGCCCGGCACGTCCCGCTTCACCACCCAGCGGCAAGAGCCGGATCAGGTGAAAATCCTGTCCGGCGTGTTCGAAGGCAAGACCACCGGCACGCCGATCAGCCTGATGATCGAGAATGTCGACCAACGTTCCAAGGATTATTCGGACGTCGCCAAGGCCTATCGCCCCGGCCATGCCGATTATGCCTATGACGCCAAATATGGCTTTCGCGACTATCGCGGCGGCGGACGTTCATCGGCGCGCGAAACGGCGGCGCGGGTGGCGGCAGGCGCGGTGGCCCGGCAGATTCTGTCCGGCGTCCAGATTCGCGCCTATGTCAGTGAAATCGGTGGGGACGCGATTGATCGCGCGGCATTCGATGATGCGCAGATCGACGCCAACCCGTTTTTCTGCCCCGATGCTGCGGCGGCAGGGCGCTGGGAACAGATTGTCGATGAAGCGCGCAAATCCGGGTCTTCGGTCGGCGCTATCGTCGAATGTGTCGCGACCGGCATTCCCGCCGGTTGGGGCGCGCCGCTTTACGCCAAGCTCGATAGCGAGCTGGCCGCGGCGATGATGAGCATCAACGCAGTCAAGGGCGTGGAAATTGGCGACGGCTTTGCCGCAGCGCGATTGCGTGGCGAGGCCAATGCCGATCCGATGCGCCCCGGCGCAGACGGCAGGCCCGATTTTCTGGCGAATCATGCAGGCGGCATCGCGGGCGGCATTTCCACCGGCCAGCCGGTCGTGCTCCGCGTCGCGTTCAAACCGACCAGCTCGATCCTCATTCCGGTCGAAACGATCAATCGCGAAGGCGAGGCCGCCGATATTCTAACCAAGGGTCGCCACGACCCCTGCGTCGGGATTCGCGGCGTGCCGGTGGTCGAGGCGATGATGGCATTGGTGCTGGCCGATCAGATGATGCTGCATCGGGGCCAGTGCGGGCGCTAAGGTGCGAGCCCCAGTCCCCCGATCGTCGCTGACGATCTAGGGCAGCACACTACCGCGCATCATGCTAGGCAAGAGCCGGTCGCCGATTTGGCGGGCTAGACGTGGAAGGGGGCCTGTTCGCCCCCAGACGACAATCAGCGCGCGAGCGGCACGCCGCCGTTATCCTTCGCCGGGGTCGCCGGCGCTTTTTCCGTTGCCGGTGCGATCGTCAGGCCATCCATGCCCTTGGGCGCGGCTGGCGCGGTCGGCACAGCCGAACCGGCAGCCTTGACGGCTTCGACATCGACCTTGGTGTTTTCACGGCTGAGCGAGGCCACAGCGGCGATGATGATCGACATGGTGACGAACAACGTCGCCAGAATCGAGGTCGAGCGGGTGAGGAAGTCGGCCGCGCCGCGCGCGGTCATCAGGCCGGAGGATGAACCCCCGACACCAAGCCCGCCGCCTTCGGAGCGCTGCATCAAGATGACAATGACCAGTGCCGTGGCAATGATCGCATGCACGACGAGCAGGAAAGTCATCATATCAAACAGGTCTCCATCAAGGTGTCAGGCACGGTTTTCAGGCCGGTCTATCATCGCCCATCGCGATAGCAGCGCCAGCCAAATAGCCATTGTTGCCGATACACGATCCAACGCCCCTAGCCGATCAGCGGGACTGATTCAACCGCTGCCCGTCGCCTGACCATTCTGCATGGTCCGCAACCGCCCGGTCGATCCTACCATATTGAGAAGATACGAAAAATATCGAGGTATTTCCCCCCCCCGTGGACTCGCTGTAACGCCTAGCAAACAGCGGGCAAGTAACGGATTGAATGGGAGAATTATCCCGAATCGGAGAATCAATCCATTTTGGTTTTCTTAAATATATTCAGTTATTTAACGGGAATTAGCACAGTTTGGCGACGCACCGTTGTCAAGTCTATATATTTCAATTTAGCGACAATTTGGGGTCTTGATCCCAGTCCTCAAGGGTCTTTATCAACACAGATGCAAGCAAGACGATTCTGTGGTTGCGGGGACATAATTCAGCCGGTTAATCGACCAAAAGATTAGCCAAGCCAATGGGTAACCAACTGTTTTCAGTTGCACATTCTGTTGGTGAACCCTGTCTCTCAACCCGAATGATCCACTCTTCTCTTTTACAGAAAAGAGATGGATCGACATGAATCTACACAGCTGCAGGCTCTGGCGTGGCGCGTTGCCGATGGCTTTTGGTTGTCGGCTTCATGGGGGCGATGTTGCGCCGCGGGAGTGGGTAGATTGATCTGTGCAACGAGTGACGGGGGTATTTTTGACCGATAGCCAACCATCTATGTCCGCATTGGGCAACGCGCCGTTTATACCGGCGGTCGACCCATTGGTGGATGCGTGGGAGGCGATTCGTCTGGGCCTGCGCCGCGATGTCGGCGCACGGACCTATGATCATTGGCTAAAGCCGGTGCAGCTGGTCGATTATGATCCTGAAGATCAGGCTGTGGTGCTGGGGCTATCCTCGCGCTTCATGGCGGATTGGGTCTCGAATAATTTTGGCGACCGGCTCAAGCTCGCATGGCGGTCGATCATGCCGGAAGTTCGCGATGTGCGCTTCATTGCGGGTGATTTGTCTAATGAAGCCGTGATGTCCGATGGGCTTGCCGCCGACAGCGCCACGGCGCGCGATGTGGCAGCATCCGCAGATATCGACGATACGGCAACAGGCGGGGCCATGCCCAGCACCGGGCCTATTGCAGGCTCCCCGCTCGACCCGCGCTTCACCTTCGATAATTTCGTCTGCGGCAAGGCGAATGAACTCGCCTTCAACGCCGCGCGCATGTTCGCCGCACCGGGTGCGCCCGGTTTCAACCCGCTGTTCCTGCATGGCGGCACCGGCCTTGGCAAAACGCATCTGATGCATGCCATCGGCCATGCGTGGCGCGCCCATCGCCCGGATGCCCGCGTGATCTATATGTCGGCGGAAAAATTCATGTATGAATTCGTCGCCTCGATGCGGGCGCGCGATACGTTCAGCTTTAAGGAACGGCTTCGATCCGCCGATGTGCTGATGATCGACGATGTCCAGTTCATCGCCGGTAAGGATTCGACGCAGGAAGAATTCTTCCACACGATGAATGAGATCATTGCCGCCGGGAAACGGCTGGTGATCACGGCTGACCGTTCGCCACAGGATCTGGAGCGGATCGAAAGCCGCATCCTGTCGCGCCTGTCGGGCGGTCTGGTCGCAGACGTCAATCCGGCCGATTTCGAGCTGCGGCTCAACATCATCATTCGCAAGCTTGAAACCATGCCGCAAACGCAGATGCCGTTGCCGGTGGTCGAGTTTCTGGCGCGTCGCATCACCAGCAATATTCGCGAGCTGGAAGGCGCGGTGAATCGGGTCGCGGCTTATGCGATGCTGCAAAGCCGCGAGATCGACCTTGAGTTTGCACAGGAAACCTTGGCGGATGTGCTGCGCGCTAATCAGCGCCGCATCTCAATCGATGAAATCCAGCGCCGCGTATCGGAGCATTTCCGGATTCGTCAGGCGGAAATGACCTCTGCCCGCCGCTCGCGCGATGTCGCCCGCCCGCGCCAGATCGCGATGTATCTCGCCAAGCAACTGACCCCGCGCTCTCTGCCGGAAATTGGCCGTCGCTTTGGCGGGCGCGATCACACCACGGTTATTCATGCCGTGCGTCAGATTGAGAAGCTCCGCGCCGCAGATGCTGATATCGATCAGGAAGTCCGCTTGCTGATTCGCCAGCTGGAGGGCTGAGCACAGCAGAGCCGGGGTAATAGTATGTCGAGTAGCAATCATGATCTGGCGGCGCTGATCCGCACTATTCCAGACTATCCCAAGCCCGGCATTCAATTTCGCGATGTATCGACATTGCTGCTCGATGGCCCTGCCTTTCGCACGGCCATAGACCGGCTGGCGGCAAGCTTCGACCCCGACCGGATCGACCTTATTGCCGGGATCGAAGCGCGCGGCTTTATCGTGGCCGCCGCCCTTTCCTATGCGCTCTCCAAGGGCAAGCTGATCCTGCGCAAGCCGGGCAAGCTGCCGGGCGAACGGGTGGGCATGGATTATGCGCTGGAATATGGCATGGACCGGATCGAACTGCACATCGGTGCAGTCCAGCCCGGACAAAGAGTGTTGCTGGTCGATGATCTGATCGCCACCGGCGGCACGGCGCTCGCCGCGGTGCGGCTGTTGCGCGGCGAAGGCGCGATCATCGATCAGGCGCGGTTCCTCGTGGACCTGCCGGACCTTGGCGGGACCGAGCGGCTGCTGGCCAGCGGCGTCGAGGCCGTCTCCCTCACCAGCTTTGCCGGAGACTGACATGGGGCGCAAGATCGGCATCATCACCGGCGTGCAGGAAGAGGCGGATGCCTTTCTCCCCGGCCAGCATGATGGCATCGACCAGCATGGCGCGTTCAATATCCGTCGGTTAACGCATGGCGGCCATGACATCGCGATCTGCTGCGCCGGGATTGGCAAGGTCAATGCCGCGCTTGCGGCGACGATGCTGGCCATGCGTTATCAGGCGAACCTGTTGATGATTATCGGCACGGCGGGCAAGCTCAGCCAGATCGCGGGCGATTGCTTCGTCATCCATCAGGCCGTGCAAGGTGATTTCGGCGCGCAACGGCCCGAGGGTTTTACCCATTATACCGCCGGAAGCTGGCCCATCGGCCCCGCCAGCATTGAAGCCTTTCACGCCATGCCCTTGCCGGGACTGGACCTGCCACAAGTGCGGATCGTGACTGGGGACAGCTTTGTCGAATGTCCGGACCATAGCTTGCGATTGCGCGAGGGATTGGGCGGCGATCTGGTCGATATGGAAACGGGCGCGCTGGCACAGGTGGCTGTCCGGCTTGGTCTGCCCTGGGCCGCGATCAAGGCGACGACCGACGATGCCAATGGCGCCAGCGCTGGCGACTTTCAGACCAATTTGCGACGTGCTGCACGGCTGGCGGCGGCGGCGGCAGAACAGGCCATCGCCGCATTGGACTGAAATGCGCCATCTCAAAATGGCATCAGATGATTCGTGACCCGCAACGCGTATTGGTGTATTAAGTCACCATGTCAGTGGTTGACCAAGATCCCGGCCCAATGCACCTGCGCTTGCGCGCCCTGATTGTGACGATGCTATTGGACGGCTCGTTGCAGGAAGGCGATCAATTACCGTCGGTTCGTGCCTTTGCGGCTTCCCATCATATCAATCCGTTGACGGTCGCCAAGGCCTATCAACATTTTCAGGATCTCGGCCATATCGTGGCGCGACGTGGCGTCGGCATGTTCATCGCCAAGGGCGCCATCGAAAAATTGCGACAGGAAGAACGCGCTTTCGCCTCCGATTATATCGCGCCGCGCCTGCGCCACATGCTGAAGCTAATCGGCATGAGTCATAAGGAATTTTTGGCCGAACTGGACAGCGACACGGTCGAGAACCCCTTTACCACCACATCCTATCGAGACTGCTGACCGGATCAATCCTTGCGGCGATAGCCCGCAATCTCGATCGGCCTGCGATACCAATGCCAGATCTCATCGCGCTGCTCTTTCATCACGGCAGGCAGGCCATCTTCAGGATCATAGGCATTGGACCCGGCGCGGATCGTCCAGATCGTCGGGATCCGGCGCGCCTTGGGGGTCGATGCAATGGCGCGTAATTCCGCCCGGGTAATGAGAACCGTGGCCGCGCTGCCGGTCGGATGCTGCCCCGCCACGCCCAAGGCCGGGACCGGGACCGGCAAGGGCCGCACGACATAGTCCAGCCCGCGATCACGCAATGCGCGGCCCAGCGGCAGCGCCGCCTCGTTTGGATAGGTCCAGATTTCATCGCCGGGCCGGATGCGGGCGCGCAACAGATCGGCAACCTCATACCAATTTTCCCAATAGGGACTGTGGCGGTTCCTGTAATTGACCTGCGCCATATTGACCGCCAGCACCACAGCCGCGAGCAATAACAAGCGCCGCATCATCGCGCCATCCCGCCGCCATGGCCCGACCGCGCCCAATGCCATCAACAAGATCGCCGGGACCGCCACCGGGGTCAATGTGCGCGGCAGAAAGATTGGTGCGACCAGATAGGAAATCAAGGCGGCGATCAGCGGCGGCAACAAGGCGCACAGCAACAAGGCGGATGCCGCGCGGAACGATTGGCGCCGCAGCCAGTTCTGCACAAAGCCCGCGACCATCAGCAACAGCATGAGCGCCAACGCGGCCATGCCTTGCAGCGACCAGAGCGCGAGGATCGTATTGCCGATGCGGGTCGGGTCGAAGGTCAGCCATGTTTTAGCAATCCAACCATGGCTTTGCTGCGCGAGGATCAACAGGCCCGGCAACCACAGGATCGCCACGAGCGCATGGCCGAGGATCACTTTGGTCCATTCCGCCCGTGACCAGCGCCATGGCGACAGCAAAACGACCCCGCTCAATGTCAGCGTGACCGCATAAATCACGCCAAGATTATGGAGCCACAACAAAGCCAACAGGCTGGCGAGATAGGGCAGTAGCACGCGCCAACCGATGCGCCTGCCCCGCTCCCGCGCGTCCGCAATATGGAACATGCAGGCGATGCTGCAAGCATAGACGAAGATCAGCCATGGATAGGGCCGCACTTCGCGGCTCATCTCCACCAGCGATGGCGACAGCGCCGCGAGCAATAGCGCCACCAACAACAGCCGCGTGCGCGAGGCTGCGTCCAGCCGGATCAGCCGCGCCAATGCCGCGCCCGCCGCCAGCACCGCCCCCAGCGCCAGCATCCCGCCGATCACGCCAAAGCTGCGCAATGCGATCAGGCTATCGCCCGCCAATAAGGTCCAGCCGTGGAGCAACGAATAATAAACCGGCGGGTGCGTTTCATATTGCGGCACGACCGTCCACAAGAAGCGCAGGTCATGCGCGGCGGCAAAGGCGCTATAGGCCTCGTCCAGCCATAAGGGCTTAAGGCTGATGTTGACGGTGCGCAGCCACAGGCCCAGCCCCGCCAGCAACAATATGCCAAGGATCAGCCACGCCGTCCGTCTTACAGCCATGCGATGTCTTCCAGTCCAAATGCCGCAAGATTGGCATGCATATCGGGCGGTATCTCCATCGGCGCGGTCAACACCATGATGCCCGCGCCCGGATGTGCGGGCCAGCTTTGGCCTTGGGTCAAATGCGCGATGCGGCGCGCGATGCCCGCCGCGCCATCCACGAAATGGAGCGGCTGGGGCGCGGCTTCCGCCAGCTCTTCCGCCACCAGCGGGAAATGGGTGCAAGCGAGCACCACCACATCCATGTTTTCACCCTGCGGCTGGCCGATCAGGCCATCGAGGATCGCGCGATAGGCTTTGGTCGCATCCACCGGGGGCGGCGCGCCGCGCAGCTTGGCCTCGGCAAGTTCGACCAGCCGGGCCGACCCATAACGCAGCACCGTGCAATCAGCCCCGAACTCGGCAGAAAGATTGTCGACATAGGGCTGGCGCACCGTAGCTTCGGTGCCCAGCACGCCGATCACGCGCTTTTGCGACAATGCGGCAGCGGGCTTGATCGCCGGAACGGTGCCGACCACCGGCACCTCCAAAGCGGCGCGGACATGGGCGAGCGCAATCGTCGAGGCGGTATTGCACGCAATGACAATCAGGCGCGGGCGATAACGTTCCGCCAATCGGCCCAGCAGCACCGGCACCCGCGTCGCGATTTCGGCCTCGGTCCGCGTGCCATAAGGGAAATAGCCATTGTCCGCGACATAGACGACCGGCATCTGTGGTAGCAGGCGACGCGCCTCGGCCAGCACGGACAGCCCGCCCATGCCGGAATCGAAGAACAGCACCGGACGAATATCCGGTATCATCACTTGCCCAGTTACGGTCCCAGTCACGGCATCTCCAGCACAATTTTGCCGACATGGTCGCCCGCCTCCATCCGGGCGTGCGCTGCCGCCGCCTCGGCCAAGGGGAACACGCGGTCCATCACCGGACGCAACCGCCCGCCTTCGACATAAGGCCAGACCAGCCGATGCAATTCATCCGCGACCATGGATTTAAACGCCACATTGCGCGCCCGCAGCGTCGATCCGGTCAACACATGCCGCCGCACCATCAATTGGCCGATGTTGATTTCCGCCTTGGCCCCGCGCTGAACCGCGATCGAGACGTGGCGGCCATCTTCGGCAAGGCATTTGAGATTGCGCGGCACATAATCGCCGCCGACCATATCCAGCACCGCCTGCACGCCCTTGCCATCGGTCAGTTGCAGCACTGTCTCGACAAAATCGCCGCTGTTGTAATTGATCGCATGATCGGCCCCGATGGCAATCGCGCGGGCGCATTTTTCATCCGATCCGCAGGTCACGATCATCGTCAGGCCGAATAATTTGCCCAGCGTAATCGCCATGGTGCCGATGCCGCTCGTCCCGCCATGGACCAACACCCGGTCGCCTTCGACCACATAAGCGCGTTCGAATAAATTGGTCCACACGGTGAACAAGGTCTCCGGCAGGGCAGCCGCCTCTGCCAAGGACAAAGTGACAGGAACAGGCAGGCATTGGCCCGCAGGCGCCACAGCATATTGGGCATAGCCGCCCCCGCCGATCAGCGCGCACATTTTCTGCCCCAGCAAGATAGTGTCCACCCCGGCGCCCAGCGCCACCACTTCGCCCGCGATTTCCAGCCCCGGAATGCTCGGCGCCCCTTTAGGTGGCGGATACATGCCCCGGCGTTGCAGCACATCGGGCCTGTTCACCCCGGCATAGGCGACGCGGATTAATACCTCTCCCGGCCCCGGCATTGGCACTGGCCGTTCAACCGGGATCAGCACATCCGGCCCGCCTGCCATTTCAGGGTCGATCGCCACCATTATTTCCGGCACGTTACGCATACAATGATTTCTCCTATGACCGAGCATTCAGGGATGATCATCAATCCCCATATGGCCGGTTCGGACACAAATGCTGCGGGCTTTATTGACTTGGGGGCGGGATCGGGTCAACTTCCAGCTGATGGACATGGACGATTTTTTACGCAGCCGCCCCGATGATCCGCTGGCACTTTTGTGCCGTCAGGATCTCGATCCGCTGTCGGTCGATGAATTAGAGGCCCGCATGGAGATCCTCGCCGCGGAAATCGAGCGCAGTCGCGCACGCCTGAACCGGGCGCGGGATCATCGCAGCTCTGCCGATGCACTCTTCCGAAAAACTTGAACGTCCCTCTTGTGCTCGACACGGGCGCACCTGATATTGGTCGCAAGGAGTAATTTTATGCCATCCTTTGCACGTGCGCTTGAAGAAACCCTGCATAACGCCCTTGGCGCCGCTTCGCAGCGTCATCATGAATATGCGACTCTCGAACATCTGCTGCTCGCGCTGACCGATGATGAGGATGCGGCGCAGGTCATGGTGGCCTGTGGCGTGGACCTCGATGAGCTGCGCAACGCGGTCACCCATTATCTCGATACCGAGCTTGAAGCCCTGAAAGGCAGCAAGGACACGACGCCGTCCCCCACCAGCGGGTTCCAGCGCGTTGTCCAGCGCGCGATCCTGCATGTCCAATCCTCTGGCCGCGATGAAGTGACCGGGGCGAATGTGCTGGTCGCCTTGTTCTCGGAACGCGAAAGCTATGCCGTCTATTTCCTGCAACAACAGGATATGAGCCGCCTCGACGCCGTCAGCTTCATCTCGCATGGCGTCGGCAAAAACGGTATGACGCCGGTCGAACCGCGCGAAGTCAAGGGCGCGGAAGACGACAAGACGCCCAAGCAGGACAATAAGAACAAGCAGGAAAGCGCGCTCGACCAATATACGGTCAACCTCAATGAAAAGGCGCGGCGCGGCAAGGTCGATCCGTTGATCGGTCGCGGACCGGAGGTGGATCGCACGATCCAGATCCTGTGCCGCCGGTCGAAGAACAACCCGCTTTATGTGGGCGAACCGGGCGTGGGCAAAACCGCGATTGCCGAAGGTCTTGCCCGCAAGATCATCGAAGGCGATGTGCCGGATGTATTGAAAGAAGCCGTGATCTATTCGCTCGATATGGGCGNNTATCGCGGCGATTTCGAGGAGCGGTTGAAGGCCGTCGTCAACGAACTCGAAAAAATGCCGCATGCGGTGTTGTTCATCGATGAAATCCACACCGTTATCGGCGCGGGCGCGACATCGGGCGGCGCGATGGATGCGTCGAACC
>DITW01000069.1:0-217 GCA_002422945.1 Sphingomonadales bacterium UBA6174
ATTGAAGGCGATGAAATCGTCTATCGCAACTATGCCGATATTTCGGTCGCGGTTAGCGCGCCGAACGGTCTGGTCGTCCCGGTCATCCGCGATGCGCATGACATGTCGGTGGCAGAAATCGAAAAGACCATCGGCGATTTCGGCAAGCGGGCCAAGGCCGGTTCGTTGACGATGGATGACATGAAGGGCGGGACTTTCACCATTTCCAATGGTGGCG
>DITW01000069.1:341-131219 GCA_002422945.1 Sphingomonadales bacterium UBA6174
TGACCTTCCTCGTCGCGCTCAAGAACGCGATCGAAGATCCGACCCGCCTGTTGATCGATCTGTAAGGAATACGCGACATGGCTGAATATGATTATGACGTGCTCATCATCGGTGCTGGGCCGGGCGGCTATGTCGCGGCGANNNACCTGCCTCAATGTCGGCTGCATGCCGTCCAAGGCGTTGCTCCATGCGTCGCATCTTTATGAAGAGGCGCATAGCGGGGCGTTGGCGAAGTTCGGGGTGAATATCTCCGGCGCGTCTTTGGACCTTGGCCAGATGCAGGCGGAAAAGAATGATGTCGTGTCGTCGTTGACCGGCGGCATCGCGTTTCTGTTCAAGAAGAACAAGGTGACATGGTTGCAGGGCCATGGCCGCTTTATCGACGCGCATAGTGTCGATGTCGCTGGCCAGAAGGTGACGGCGAAGAATATCGTCATCGCCACCGGTTCTTCGGTAACCCCGCTGCCCGGTGTCGAGATTGACCAGAAGGTAGTGGTGGATTCCACCGGCGCGCTGGCGTTCGACAAGGTGCCGGGCCATCTCGTTGTCATCGGTGGCGGCGTGATCGGGCTGGAACTGGGTTCGGTGTGGAAGCGTCTCGGCGCCAAGGTGACGGTGGTCGAATATCTCGATCAATTGCTGCCGGGCATGGATGGCGAAGTCCGCAAGGAAGCTGCCAAGATTTTCAAGAAGCAGGGCATGGAACTGAAGCTCGGCACCAAGGTTACGGGCGTTGCTGTCAAGGGCGGTTCTGCGACCGTGTCGATTGAACCGGCGGCGGGCGGTGCTGGCGAAGAGATTGTGGCGGATGCCGTGCTGGTGGCGATTGGCCGTCGGGCGAATACCGAAGGCCTTGGGCTGGACGTGATCGGCCTTGAAACCAATGCGCGCGGCCAGATAGATATCGACCATGATTTTGCGACCAAGATCCCGGGTGTCTGGGCGATTGGCGATGTGGTGCCGGGGCCGATGCTTGCGCATAAAGCCGAGGACGAAGGTCTTGCCGTGGCCGAGAATATCGCTGGGCTGACGGGTCTCGTGAACCATGATGTGATCCCCGGCGTGGTCTATACCAATCCGGAATTCGCCAGCGTCGGCCTGACCGAAGAGCAGGCGAAGGAACGTGGCGAAATCAAGATCGGCAAATTCCCGTTCATGGCCAATAGCCGCGCCAAGGCGAACCGCGACACCGAAGGCTTCGTCAAGGTCATCGCCGATGCCAAGACCGATCGCGTGCTGGGTGTCCACATCATCTCGTCCCTCGCGGGCACGATGATCGCGCAGGCCGCGCAGGCGATGGAATTTGGCGCGACGTCGGAAGACATCGCTTATACCTGCCACGCGCACCCGACTCATGCAGAGGCGCTGAAAGAAGCGGCGATGGGCGTATTGGGCAAGCCGATCCATATGTAATCGGGCTGATAAGAGCATTTGAAAAGGCCGGGGTGGTATCTGCCACCCCGGCCTTTTTTATTTCATCACCCCGAACACCGCCATCAACACCGGGTCATTGGTGTCGCGCGGATTGGCGCGGATGGCGGCTTCTTCCCGGCCCATGGCGCGGAAGATGCTGGCGGCGGTCTGATGGGCGAGGTCGTCGCGCAAGCCGGCAAAATTGATGCCGGTCGCGACGCGCAACGCCTCATTCAACGCGCCATCGTCGAACAGGCGCAGCCCTTCATCCGCGCCGGGGATAAGTACGCCGAGCAAGCCATCCCCGACTTGGCGTTCCAACAAGGCGGTTGCGGCCATCGGTCCACCCCGGACAATCGCCTCGGCATCGATGATCGGCATGTCGAGAATGGCATCGGCAATCACCGGGGCGGCGCGATCTGCGGCCTTGCCTGCAGCCCGGTTCATTTGCTTGAGCAGGCGATAGCGCACCGGTTCGGTCAGGATCAGCGCGCGCAGGATATTGCTGCCGCCGCTGCCGCCAAAAGCGGACGGCAGGCGGATCTGCGCCAGTTCATCGTTGAGGAAGCCATCGGGCGCCAATAATCGCGCAAAAGCGCGTTGCGAGGACAGGTTGAGCAGTCGCCGTATGACATCGGTCAGCCGATAGCGCAGGGTGTCCGCGCAATTGGCCAACCCCAAGAGCGGCAACAACGCCGCGCCCTGCAATAGGCGACGTCGGGAAAAATCGGGGGTGATCTGCATGGCATTACTCTCCATATCATTCATATGTAATTGTCTGCCTTTGTCGGCATCCACACAAGGGCTTTGCTTTGCCGCATGATGTTATCGGAAAACCGGTTCCCACTTTTCCGCACGATGCTCTATGGCAGACCCCAAGATGAACAATGTGCCTGTCTTGTTGCTGAATAGCGGCGTTGCGATGCTCGATTATCGGGTGCCGCCGGGGGTGTCTGCGCCGCCCGGCACGATTGTGCGCGCGCCGATTGGGCCGCGTCAGGTGATGGGCGTGGTGTGGGACCATCATCTGGACGATGGCCATCAAGATTTTGACGAGAAGAAATTGCGCCCGGTTCAGCCCATCGCGGATGCGCCGATGATCCCGCAGGGGTTGCGCCGGTTGATCGACTGGACGGCGGATTATTATGTGTCCAACCCGGCGATGGTCCTGAAAATGGCGATGCCGGTGCTGGATGCGCTCTCGCCAGACATGCAAGTGCCGGAATATCAGCTCGCAGGTGATGCGACGGGGGATGACAGCAAGGGCCGGATCACCGAGGGCCGGTTGCAGGCGATTACCGCGATTGGCGACCATCAAGGTACGGTGCGTGAACTGACGATCCGCGCGAATGTGTCCGAGGCCGTGATCCGGGGGATGATCAAGACCGGACTATTGATCCCCGCCGATCCGATGCCGGACCATGCGCTGCCCACGCCCGATCCCGATTTCGATGCGCCGACCTTGTCCGCCGAACAACAGGCGGTGGCGAACGAACTGGTGGCCGCAGTCGAATCCCAAGCCTTTGCGCCATTGGTGCTGCATGGCGTGACCGGATCGGGCAAGACCGAGACCTATTTCGAGGCGGTGGCGGCGGCGTTACGGGCTGGGCGTCAGGTGATGATCCTATTGCCGGAAATCGCGCTGACCGAACCCTTTGTCGACCGTTTCGTCACCCGTTTCGGGGTCGAGCCGATGGTGTGGCACAGCGATATGCGCCATGCTGAACGCCGCCGGGGCTGGCGGGCGATTGCCTCCGGCGAGGCGCGGGTGGTGATGGGCGCACGGTCGGCGCTGTATCTGCCATTTCCGCAGTTGGGCCTGATCGTCGTCGATGAGGCGCACGAAATGAGCTTCAAGCAGCAGGACGGCGTGACTTATCATGCGCGTGATGTCGCGGTGATGCGGGCGCGGATGGAGGGGTGCACGGTCATCCTTGCCTCGGCCACGCCTGCGCTGGAAACACGGGTGCAGGTCGCCAAGGGGCATTATCGGCAGTTGGATTTGCCTAGTCGTTTTGGCGGTGCGACCATGCCGGAGATTGCGGCCATCGACCTGTTGGCCGATCCGCCGATGCGCGGGACTTGGCTTGCGCCTGCCTTGGTCAATGCGATGACCGAGACGCTGGCGCGGGGTGAGCAGGTGTTGCTGTTCCTCAATCGCCGGGGCTATGCGCCATTGACCCTGTGCCGTCATTGCGGCCATCGCTGCCAATGCCCGAATTGCAGCGCGTGGATGGTCGAGCATCGCCGCACCCATCGGTTGTTGTGTCATCATTGCGGCCATGTCGAGCCGGTGCCGACCCATTGCCCGGAATGTAATGAGGCGGATTCGCTGGTGGCCTGCGGTCCGGGGGTAGAACGCATCGCGGAAGAGGCGGGGCGCTTGTTCCCCGATGCGACGATTGTGCAGGCGACGTCCGATACTCTGTCCTCGCCCGCCAAGGCGCAGGCCTTTGTCCATCGGATGGAATCGGGTGAGATCAATGTCGTGGTGGGCACGCAGTTGATTACCAAGGGCTATCATTTTCCCGAGCTGACCTTGGTCGGGGTGGTGGATGCGGATTTGGGTCTACAAGGCGGGGATTTGCGGGCGGCAGAGCGCAGTTTCCAGCAGATCGCACAGGTTGCAGGCCGGGCCGGGCGCGGAGAAAAGCCGGGCAAGGTGTTTATCCAGACCCATGATCCCAAGGTCCCGGTGATCCGCGCCTTGGTCAGCGGCGATGAGGCGCGTTTTTATCGGGAAGAAACCGAGATGCGGCGATTGGCGATGGCGCCGCCGTTCGGTCGCTTTGTCGCGATTGTCATTTCGTCCGAAGATGCGGATGAGGCGACGGCATTGGCAAAGACGATTGGCCGCGCCGCGCCGCATGTGAAGGGGATGCAGGTTTTTGGGCCTGCGCCTGCGCCGCTGGCCAAGTTGCGCACCCGCTATCGTCATCGCTTGTTGGTGCATGCGGAGCGTCAAGTGCCGGTCCAGCGTGTCGTGCGCGACTGGCTGGGCGGCGTATTTGTGCCAAAAGGGTGCCGGGTCGGGGTGGATGTCGATCCCTATAGCTTTATGTGAAGTGGGCGGGGCGGGGCGTTCATGTTGCAGTGCGGATGCTTTTCCTTGCGTTTCAACGGCAGTGCGGTTAAAGAGACTCATCTCTAGACATCGTCAGATTTCCTGAGGTCGGCAAGCTCCCGCTTTCCGGCGCTGGATTTGGTATTGTCGATTCGTTGGAACGGAATTGAATGACGGATATTGCCGCCCTTACGGCCTTGATCGAACCGGAAGTGAAAGCCCTTGGGCTGGCGCTTGTCCGGATCGGCATGTTTGGCGGCAAGTCGGACCCGACGTTGCAGGTCATGGCTGAACGGCCTGAAACCCGCCAGCTCGTGCTCGACGATTGCGCCGAATTGTCGCGCCGTCTGTCGGATGTGCTGGATGAGGCAGACCCGATTGAATTCCCTTATCGTCTTGAAGTCAGTTCGCCCGGTATCGACCGGCCATTGACCCGCCTGTCCGATTATCAGGATTGGGCCGGGTTCGAGGCGCGGATCAAGCTTGCCGAGGCGATCAATGGCCGCAAGCAGCTGGAAGGCCATTTGCTTGGCCTTGACGGCGAAACGATCAGATTTGACGTTGCCAAATTGGGCGAGATGGAAATTCCATTCAGCGCCATCAGCAGCGCCAAGCTTTTGCTCACCGACGCCCTGATCAAGGCGACGGCCCCCATTTCGGCCGATGGTGCCGATAAGATTGCCGTAGAAGGATAGGATAGCCCGATGTCCACTGCCATTTCCGCCAACAAGGCCGAACTGCTCGCCATCGCCGATGCGGTTGCGCGCGAAAAGCTGATCGACCGTGAAATCGTCATCGAGGCGATGGAAGATGCGATCCAGCGCGCCGCCCGTGCGCGCTATGGCGCCGAAAACGATATTCGCGCCAAGATCGATCCGCGTTCCGGCGATATGCGCTTGTGGCGCGTTGTCGAAGTGGTTGAATTGGTTGACGACTATTTCAAGCAGGTCAATGTGGCCGATGGTCAGAAATTACAGCCGGGCTGCGTTGTCGGCGATTATATCGTCGATCCGCTGCCGCCGATTGAATTCGGTCGTATCGCTGCGCAGGCTGCCAAGCAGGTGATCTTCCAGAAGGTCCGCGATGCAGAGCGTGAGCGTCAGTTCGAAGAATATAAGGACCGCGTGGGTGAGATCATCACCGGCGTCGTCAAGCGGGTCGAATTCGGCCATGTCGTTGTCGATTTGGGCCGTGCCGAAGGCGTGATCCGCCGCGATCAGCAGATCCCGCGCGAAGTTGTTCGCGTTGGTGATCGCATCCGTTCGGTCGTGTTGAACGTCCGTCGCGAAAATCGCGGCCCGCAGATTTTCCTCTCGCGCTCGCATCCTGACTTCATGAAGAAGTTGTTCGCGCAGGAAGTGCCGGAAATTTACGATGGCATCATCGAAATCAAGGCCGCCGCCCGCGATCCGGGCAGCCGTGCCAAGATCGGCGTGATCAGCCATGATGGCTCGATTGATCCGGTCGGCGCCTGCGTCGGCATGAAGGGCAGCCGCGTGCAGGCCGTCGTGCAGGAAATGCAGGGCGAAAAGATCGACATCATTCCGTGGTCACCGGATACCGCCACCTTTGTGGTGAATGCGTTGCAGCCCGCCACCGTCAGCCGCGTGCTGATCGACGAGGAAGAAAGCCGGATCGAAGTCGTGGTGCCGGACGATCAATTGTCGCTCGCCATCGGTCGTCGCGGTCAGAATGTCCGTCTTGCCAGCCAGTTGACCGGTTCGGCCATCGACATCATGACCGAGTCGGATTCGAACGAGAAGCGCCAGAAGGAATTCGTGGATCGTTCCGCCATGTTCGAACGCGAACTGGATGTGGATGAAACCTTGGCCCAGTTGCTGGTCGCCGAAGGTTTCGGCGAACTTGAAGAAGTCGCTTATATAGAAGCCGAAGAATTGGCCGCGATTGAAGGCTTTGACGAAGAACTGGCCGCCGAATTGCAGAACCGTGCCGGTGAAGCGCTGGAACGTCGCGAAGAAGCGAGCCGGGTTGAGCGTCGCGCGCTTGGCGTTGAAGATGCGCTGGCGGAAATGCCGTATCTGACCGAAGCGATGCTCGTCACGCTGGGTAAGGCCGGGATCAAGACGCTGGACGATCTGGCCGACCTCGCCACCGACGAACTCGTTGCCCGCAAGTCGCGCACCGAACCGCGTCGTGGTGAGCGTGGCGACCGTCCGGAACGTGGCAGCAAGGCCGATGACAAGGGCGGCGTGCTGGGTGAATATGGCCTGAGCGAAGAGCAGGGCAATGAAATCATCATGGCTGCCCGCGCCCATTGGTTCGAAAATGAGGGAGACGCTGTTGCGGACCCCTCGGCATGACACGGCGGTAACGCCTTCTGGCCCTCGGCCAGAATCACAACCAGACACCAGACCGCCCCGCGCCAAAAAGCGCGGTGGCGCGGGTGATCGCGATATATTGGCAGCCGATGGCTCGGCGGTAGAAGGCGTGGAGTCATCTGTTGATGATGCCGGGCCGGAGCGCCGCTGCGTCCTGAGTGGTGAACGTGCGCCGCGCGATCTGTTGATCCGGCTGGCGCTTGGTCCTGATGGATCGGTTGCGCCGGATATTCGCGCCAAGGCGCCGGGTCGCGGCGCGTGGATCGGCGTGGCGAAAGACACGCTGCAAACCGCGCTCGACAAGGGCAAGCTTAAAGGCGCGCTGATCCGTGCGTTCAAGACCAGCCAGATCATCATTCCCGATGATCTGGTGCAGCGGATTGAAGATGCGTTGCGTAAGCAGGCGCTTGATCGGCTGGGGCTGGAGGCGCGTTCGGGGACGTTGCTGACTGGCGGTGACCGCATTGCCGATGCTGCCCGCAAGGGCACGGTGCGCTTGTTGATTCACGCGCTGGATGCGGGTGCGGATGGCAAGCGCAAGCTGGATCAATTGTGGCGCGTTGGCCGCGATATGGAAGGTAGCGACCTCAAAGGCATGGTCGCGCCGCTGTCTCGCGAACTCTTGTCCATGGCATTGGGCCGCGAAAATGTGGTACATATCGCTATGATCGCACCTGCTGCGGCGACCCGCGTTTCGGGTGCGCTTCAACGGTGGCAAAATTTTGTCGGAAAGACTATGGGAACCGGCGAGCCGGAGGATAAATCCTCGGGCGAGTCCGGCTTTGATGTAGAGAATGAAGGATAATACAGGCTCATGAGCGACGATAACAAGCCAAAGCTGGGCACAAGAGCGCCGTTGGGCCTGAAGCGGACTGTCGAAACTGGCCAGGTGAAGCAGAGCTTCTCCCATGGTCGTTCGAACACGGTGGTGGTCGAGGTCAAGCGCCGCCGCGTGGTGGGCAAGCCGGGTGAAACGCCTGCTGCTGTCGCCCCCGAAGTGGAAGTTGCACCTGCACCTGCACCTGCACCTGCACCTGAGCCGGTAGCTGCGCCTGCACCTGCGCCCGCGCCGGTCGTTGAAGCTGCGCCTGCGCCGGTAGTCGAAGCCGCCCCTGCGCCCGCACCCGTGGTCGAAGTTGCGCCAGTGGTTGAAGCTGCGCCTGCGCCCGCACCGGTTGTCGAAGTGCCGCCAGTTGTCGAAGTCGCGCCGGTCGCGCCGGTCGCTGCACCTGCGCCCGCGCCAAAGCCTGCTCCTGCGCCTGTTGCAAAGCCTGCGCCGTCGCGGCCCATGGCCCCGGCACCGCGCACCCGTGCCCCGGCAGTGGGCGGCGATTTGATGAGCCGTCAGGAATTGCAGGCCAAGCTGCTGCGCGAAGCAGAAGAAGCCCGTATGACCGCGCTGGAAGAAGCGCGTCGTCGCGAAGAACGCGCCAAGCAGGAGGCATCTGAAGAAGAGCGCCGCCGCATGGAAGAAAATCGCAAGGCTGAAGAAGCCGCGCGCATTCTGGCGGAAAGCCAGCCTGCCCCGGTTGCAGAAGCTGCCCCGACCGGTGGTGCCGAATTGGAAGGCGAAAGCGACAGCGAACGTCGCGCGGCCGCTGCCCGCCGTCCGGCTGGCGCGCAGCCTGCGCTCAAGCGTCCAGAACCCGCGCGGCCAAGCCGTGGCCGTGGTGGCGATGATCGTCGCCAGTCCGGCAAGCTGACAGTGACCCGTGCGTTGGACGAAGAAGGCGGCGATGCCCGTGCGCGGTCATTGGCGGCGCTGAAGCGTGCCCGTGAAAAGGATCGTCGCGCCCATCAGGGTGGTGGCCAGCAGGTCAAGCAGGTCCGTGATGTGCAGGTGCCGGAATCGATCACTGTGCAGGAGCTCGCGAACCGTATGGCGGAACGCGGCGCGGCACTGGTGAAGGCATTGTTCAAGCTCGGCATGCCGGTGACGATCAATGCGACCATCGATCAGGATACGGCGGAACTGCTCGTGACCGAATTCGGCCACAACATTGTCCGCGTGTCGGATTCCGACGTTGAAATCGATAGCAATGCCGATGTCGATGCCGCTGAAACGCTGAAGCCGCGTCCGCCGGTCGTCGCGATCATGGGCCATGTCGATCATGGCAAGACCTCGCTGCTCGATGCGTTGCGCGGCACCGATGTGGTGTCGGGCGAATCCGGCGGGATCACCCAGCATATCGGTGCCTATCAGGTGACGATGAAGGATAAGTCGAAGATCACCTTCCTCGATACGCCGGGCCATGAAGCCTTTACCGAAATGCGCGCACGCGGCGCGAATGTGACCGACATTGTCGTGATCGTGGTCGCCGCCGATGATGGTCCCAAGCCGCAGACGGTCGAAGCGATCAACCATGTGAAGGCGGCGGGTGTGCCGATGATCGTGGCGATCACCAAGATCGACAAGCATGAAGCCAATCCTCAAAAAGTGCGCGAGCAATTGCTGCAATATGATGTGGTGGTCGAAGCCATGTCGGGCGATGTGCAGGATGTCGAAGTGTCGGCCAAAACCAAGGAAGGTCTGGACGAGCTGATCGAGAAGATCCAGTTGCAGGCCGAATTGTCCGAACTGCGCGCCAATCCGGAACGCCAGGCCGAAGGCCGGGTGATCGAGGCCAAGCTCGACAAGGGCCGTGGTCCGGTCGCGACCATCCTCGTGCAGCGCGGCACGCTCAAGACCGGCGATATTTTCGTGGTCGGTGCCGAAAGCGGGCGTGTCCGTGCGATGATCGATGACAAGGGTCGCCAGATCAAGGAAGCGGGGCCGTCGATGCCGGTCGAAGTGCTTGGCCTTGGCGGCGTGCCGTCGGCGGGCGACACGTTGACCGTGGTTGAAAGCGAAGCGCGCGCCCGTGAGGTTGCCGCTTATCGTTCCGACCTCGCGACCAAGAAGCGCACCGGCACTGGCCCGGCATCGCTGGAATCGATGTTCTCGGCGCTCAAGGAAAAGCAGGCGGTCGAATATCCGGTGCTCGTCAAGGGCGATGTGCAGGGTTCGGTCGAAGCGATCGTCAGCTCGCTCCTCAAGATCGGCAATGATGACATCAAGGTCCGCATCCTGCATGCAGGCGTGGGCGGCATCACCGAAAGCGATGTGCAGTTGGCCGGGGCATCCGGTGCGCCGATCCTTGGCTTTAACGTCCGTGCCAATGCCAAGGCGCGCGAAATTGCCGAACGCAACAAGGTTGCGCTCAAATATTATGACGTGATCTATGATCTCTTGGACGATATTCGTTCGGGCATGGCGGGCGAGCTGGGGCCGGAATATTTCGAAACGGTCGTTGGCCGCGCCGAAATCCGTCAGGTCTTCCCGGCGGGCAAGCATGGCAAGGCTGCGGGCTTGCTCGTTACCGAAGGCTATATCCGCAAGGCGCTGCGCGCGCGCGTCACCCGCGACGATGTCATCATCTACAACGGGTCGATCAGCAATTTGCGTCGCTTCAAGGATGATGTGGCGGAAGTGCGTGCCGGTCTCGAATGCGGGGTGACGCTGGAAGCTACGACCGACATCAAGGCGGGCGACTTCCTCGAAACCTTTGAAGTCGAAGAGCGCGCGCGGACGATCTGATGGTTGCCGCCGCACCACCAGAACGCTCTGTCCGCCTGCTCCGCGTTGGCGAGCAGGTCCGCCATGTGCTGTCCGAAGTCCTGATGCGCGGGGAGGTTCATGATGATCTCCTCGTCAAGCATCCGGTGTCGGTGACGGAGGTCCGCATGTCGCCGGACCTCCGGCACGCGACCGTGTTTGTGAAGCCGTTGCTGGGCAAGGATGAAGAGGCGGTGCTGAAGGCGCTCAGGACCAACACCGCCTATCTTCAGCGCGAAGTCGCACGCAAGGTGAAGATGAAATATGCGGCGAAGCTGAAGTTCCTTGCGGATGAAAGCTTTGATGAAGGGTCGCACATCGACCGGCTGCTCTCCAACCCGCATGTGGCGCAAGATCTCGACCGGGACACATCGGATATCGGTCCGGAACTAGATCAGGATTAAGTGTCGGGCGCAGCCCTTGCTTATCGTCCGGTATAAAGTCTCAGGCAATTATTGAGGTCAAGATCTTCGCCCGTCACACGGCGGCTGTCGATATGCGTCACCACCATCTGGCCATTGAGCCGCAGCGGGAAGAGATAGGCGTCGATGACGCAGCCATTGCGGCTGAATTGCAGGCGTTTCGCGCCGCCTTCGATATTTTCTTGTGCCGGCGTTCCCAATTGACGGATGATCTCCGCTTCGGTTTTGCCGATCAGGACGCCAACCGGTTGCTGCGCCCGGATTATGGGCGTGCTGAGCGGCTTTAATGCGGGGGCGTTGGAACCGCCGCAGGCGGTGAGCAGCAGGGCAACGATCAGCGAGGCGCCAGATTTGATGGGTGCGCCGTGAGGGCGTTTAAGGGTGTAAGCATATACCATGCGCCATTAGTGGCGGGGCAGGATGGCGCGGTCAATCCCGCTCCTGTAATCCTGCATTGCCAGTCGGCGGCGAGGCCAGTAGAGGACGGGCGGCGCAGACGGACTTTCTATATGTTCGCTGCCCAGCCGCTTATTGATCGATGACAGGAGTTTGCCTTGACCGCCCCCAGCCTTGATGTTGTTGCCATCGGCAACGCCATTGTCGATGTGATCGCACAGGCCGACGATCAGTTCCTCCACGATCAGGGCCTGGCCAAGGGCGCGATGCAATTACTGTTCACGCCGGAAGAGGCCGAAGGCCTCTACGCCAAAATGGCTCCGGGAATCGAAGCAAGCGGCGGTTCGGCGGCCAACACCATTGCGGGGATTGCGGCGCTTGGCGGCAAGACCGGCTTTATCGGGCAGGTGGCGAATGACCAGCTCGGCAATGTGTTTCGCCATGATATCGCAGCCTTGGGCGTGACGTTCACGACCCAGCCGCGTGAGGGCAATCCGCCGACCGCGCGTTGCCTGATTCTCGTGACGCCGGATGGCCAGCGGACGATGAACACGTTCCTCGGCGCATCGCAATTTCTCCCGGCCACCGCGCTGGATCGGGAGTTGATCGAATCTGCCGCGATTTTATATCTTGAGGGCTATCTCTGGGACCCGGAAGAACCACGCGCCGCGATGCGCGAGGCGATTGCCATTGTGAGGGCCGCTGGCCGCAAAGTGGCGTTCACCCTGTCCGACGGTTTCTGCGTCGACCGTCATCGCGGCAGTTTCCTCGACCTCATCCGTGGGGGCGAGATCGATATTTTGTTCGCCAATGAAACCGAGATCAAATCGCTGCATGAGACCGATGATTTCGAAGCGGCGGTCGAGGCCACCGCGTTGCATGTGCCGGTGACGGTGGTCACGCGTTCGGAAAATGGCGCGATTGCAATGGTCGGCGAGCAGATCTATTCGGTTAACGCCGAACCTATCGCGCAATTGGTCGATACGACCGGGGCAGGGGATTTGTTCGCCGCCGGTTTCCTTGCCGGACAGGTGCAGGGCCGCAGTGTCGAACAGTCGCTGGCGATGGGCGCGATCTGCGCGGCAGAGGTGATTTCCCATTATGGCGCACGGCCAGAAGCCGACATCGCGGCATTGGTGGCGGCGAAGCTGGGCAGCTAAGACCGCCAGCCACATTCACATGATCAGCGACGGCCGTGGCTGTCCGTATTGGGGGTTAATCCCAGTTCGGCCAGCGGCTCCGTCGCTTCGGCGTGATTGGCCGTTTCAGCCTTATTGGCGGCGGCGCCGTTGCCATTACGCGTATCTTCGCCGAACATCGAAAATATCGCTGCGCCCAGCAGCACAACCAGAAATACGCTGGCCAGACCGGTAAGCCCGATCCGAATGCGACCCATCATTTGGTTTCTCCGCACGTATTGAGATGGCTAATCGCCCGCATATATGGGCGACTGCGCACATAAGCGCAAGCGGCGGC
The DNA here is from genome assembly GCA_002422945.1 of Sphingomonadales bacterium UBA6174. Lineage (GTDB taxonomy): Bacteria > Pseudomonadota > Alphaproteobacteria > Sphingomonadales > Sphingomonadaceae > Alteraquisediminimonas. The sequence goes on from DITW01000069.1 coordinate 13,047, forward strand.
GGCCTGCATCGCTGTTAAACGGCGCATGGCGTTGGGCCCGCTTACATCCAGGGTGCAGGTTCCAGTCCCTTTTCCTTCAACCACAACGGGTTGTAGAGGGTGGAAAGATAGCGGAAGCCGCTGTCGCACAAGATGGTGACGATGGTATGGCCCGGTCCCATTTCCCGCGCCAGCGCCATCGCGCCTGCCACGTTGATGCCGGAGGACAGGCCAAGCGCCAGTCCTTCCTTGGCCAAGAGCGCATGGACTTGCGCCAGCCCTTCGGCATCCGAAATGCGGAATTGGGTGTCGATCGGCGCATTTTCGAGATTGGCGGTGATCCGGCCCTGGCCGATCCCTTCCGCGACCGAGCTGCCCTCGGCCTTTAATTCGCCATGGGCATAATAATGATAGAGTGCCGCGCCATCGGGATCGGTGAGCGCGATGCGGATATTTTCGTTGAATTCCTTCAGGCCAAGGCCCACGCCCGCCAGCGTTCCCCCGGTGCCGACTGCACAGGTGAAGCCGTGGATCTCGCCTGCGGTTTGTTCCCAGATTTCGCGCGCGGTGGTTTGCACATGGGCGCGGCGATTGGCGATATTATCGAACTGATTGGCCCAAAGTGCGCCCGGTGTTTCCTCGGCAATGCGGCGCGAGGTGTGGACGAAATGGCCGGGATTGGAATAGGGTGCGGCAGGGACGAGCACCAATTCCGCGCCCAAGGCCCGCAACGTGTCCATTTTCTCCCGGCTTTGCGTTTCCGGCATGACGATGGTGGTTTTATAGCCCTTGGCATTGCCGACGAGCGCAAGGCCGATGCCAGTATTGCCTGCCGTCCCCTCGACGATCATCCCGCCCGGTTCCAGCAGGCCGCGCGCTTCGGCATCTTCGACGATGAAAAGCGCGGCGCGATCTTTCACCGATCCGCCGGGATTCATGAATTCGCATTTGCCGAGAATCGTGCAGCCAGTGGCTTCACTCGGGCCTTTGAGCTTCACAAGGGGCGTGTTGCCGATGAGGGCAAGGGTATCGGATGCGATGGTCATGGCTCGTCAATAGCCTTGGCAAGCCATCCGGAGCAAGTAAGATCAGTGGTTCAGACTTGACGCCAGAGGTTCAGACTTGACGAAAGTGCGCAAATTGCCCATGCGCCAGATCATGACTGATAGCACATCCGATGTTTTGCCTGACCGTCTCTCGGTCGACCCGCGCAGCCCGTTCTTCAATGCCGAGGTGCTTCGCCGCGGTATCGGGGTTCGTTTCAAGGGCGCGCAGCGCACCGATGTCGAGGAATATTGCCAGTCGGAAGGCTGGATTCGCGTGGCGCTTGGCCGCAAAATGGGTCGTGACGGTCGTCCGTTGACAATCAAGCTGACGGGCGCGGTCGAAGTCTGGTATGAAAATCCAGCAGAAGACGCGGGCGAATAAGCCGCGTCGATGAATGCATAAAATGGGCGTTGCATCTGGCTTTACGGCCAGCTAAAGCACCGCCCATAGATGTGGGGCCGTAGCTCAGTTGGGAGAGCGCGTCGTTCGCAATGACGAGGTCAGCGGTTCGATCCCGCTCGGCTCCACCATTTTATCTTACCACTCCATATTCATGTTCGCCTCTGTGTATCACGCACGGAGGACTATTCCCGATGCGGGGATATTGGCGTCAATTACGCTTATCTTGATTTTTAATTGAAGCGCTTCAAATTTATTCCTATAAGCTGATGGTCACGCCAAAAGTGGCGATCTTGCGCATCAACTGTCCCGGTTAAAAGGGCTGATCCTGCTCAGGTGAATCAACACTATTTCAATAAGAAAACAACATGGAGAGGGGCATTTCGATGGCAGGATATCTACAGGCTGGTGCGCGATTTGCAGGCAATGTCGCGCTGGTTACCGGGGGCTTGAACGGCATCGGTCGCGCGGTGGTGGAGCGCTTGGCCGCGGAAGGCTGCCAAGTTGTTGTCGCCGACATCATGGATCAGGCGGCGGGCGAGGCGTCATTGGCTGAGATCGGGGATAAGGCGGTCTATTTGCGCCTCAATGTCTGTGTGGAGGCCGAATGGGAGGCGGCGGCTGCGATGATTGCCGCGCGTTTTGAGCGGCTCGATATTCTCGTGGCCAATGCGGGCGTGGGCGGTGTGTCGCCGGTCCGCGATATAAAGTTTGAAAGCTGGCGCCATACGATGTCGGTCAATCTTGATGGTGTGTTTTTGTCGACCAAGCATTGTCTGGATTTGCTGGCGGCTTCGGGCGCATCGCGGCGCGGGGGTTCGAGCATCATCAACATGTCGTCGAGCATGGGGCTGAACGGTCTTGCCAATGCCAGCGCCTATTCCGCGAGCAAGGGCGGCGTGCGGCTCTTTTCCAAGTCCACCGCCGTCGAATTCGCACAGATGAAATTGCCGGTGCGGGTCAATTCGATCCATCCGGGCTTTGTGCGCACGCCCTTGTTGGTCGCCAATGCAAGCGCCGAAGATGTCGCCTTTTACGAACGCGAAACCCCGGTCGGGCGTTTGGCCGAAGTGGATGAAATCGCGGCGGCCATCGCCTTTCTGGCGTCCGAAGACGCTAGCTATATGACGGGGTCGGAACTGGTCGTCGATGGGGGCTATAACGCCCATTGAGTTGCAGAATTATAGGAGCATGACATTGGAAATGGATCTGAAAAATAGCGTCGCGCTGATCACGGGTGCGACCGGCAATATCGGCCGGGCAATTTGCGAAGCGCTGGGCCGTGAAGGGGTGACGGTCATCGCGACCGACATCATGCCCGCGCCTGCGACGCCGGTGGGTAGTGAATATCGCCAGCTTGATGTCACCAGCGAAGCCGCGTGGCAGGACCTGATCGCCGCCGTGCGTGCCGATCATGGGCGGCTCGATATTCTCATCAACAATGCCGGGATTGCGCCGATGGATCGGTTGCAGGATATGTCGCTCGCCGATTGGCGGCGGTGCCAGACTATCAATGTCGATGGCATTTTTCTCGGCCTCAAGCACGCGATCGATCTGATGTGCGAGACCGGCCCGAAACGGCGGGGCGGGGCGTCGATCATCAACATCGCTTCCGGTGCGGCGGATAAGCCTGCGGCATTCAGCAGCGCCTATTGCACCAGCAAGGCCGCGGTGCGCATGCTGACACGCACCGCTGCCGTGGAATTTGGGAAATTGGGTTATCCGGTGCGCGTGAATTCGGTGCATCCGGGGGTCGTCCGGTCCCAGATGTTCGATGCCATTGTCGAGCGTTATTCCGAGATCACGGGCGGTACGCCGGTCGATGAACTTCATGCGGCGATCAGGGCCGGTCATCCGCTGGGCCGTTATGTCGAGCCGGATGAAGTTGCGGATGTCGTGGTGTTCCTCGCCTCCGGTGCCGCGCGCTATGTTCATGGCGATGCGCTGCACATCGATGGCGGCTATGCGGCGGGCTGAACCGTCCTGTTCCTCCCCGACATGCGATCCATGTCGGGGAGAGAAACATTACGCGATAACGAGGTCGGCCATCGCCTGTTTGTGAATGGCATCAAGCGGCATCGGGCGGCGCGTGATCGGATCGACATAGACATGGACGAAATGGCCCACCGCCGCCGGTGCATCGCTGTTGAGCGGGAAAAGGGCCACTTCAAAGCGAATGCTGCTGTTGCCCATGCGCCCGATGCGGACGCCCGCATCGACCGTTTCCGGAAATTCAATCGGGGCGAGAAAGTCGCAGCCGCTCGATACGCATAGGCCGATGGAATTGGATTGGGGTGAACGCAATACGCCGCGTTCGATCAGCATGGTCGTCACTGCCGTATCGAACCAATTATAATAAATGGCGTTGTTGACATGACCATAAGCGTCGCAATCCGCCCACCGGCTGGAGATCTGCATCCACCAGCGATATTGGTCACGGCGTTGGTCGGCTGGGGTCATGTTTTGCTGTCCTTAAAACTGTTGATAGGCTCTTGCATCGAATCTGTGGCTAAGGCTATAGCGTAAAAATGAAGCGCTTCAAATATCTCTTGTCATGACCGGGAAAACGGATGCCATTGTGGTTGGTGCCGGGGTGGTCGGTATCGCTGTCGCCCGCGCCCTTGCGCTGAAAGGTCATGAGGTGCTGCTGCTCGAATCGACACGTGAATTCGGGTCCGGGACCAGCAGCCGCAACAGCGAGGTGATCCACGCGGGGCTATATTATCCACAAGGCTCGCTCAAGGCCTCGACCTGTGTCGCGGGGCGCAAGCTGCTCTATGATTTTTGCGCAGCGCGCGGCGTGCCGCATCGCAAACTTGGCAAGCTGATCTTTGCGGCGGATGCCAGCCAGATCGGGGCGCTGGATAAGATCGCCGCCGCTGCCAAGGCCGCAGGGGTGGACGATATGGTCCGCCTATCCGCAGCGCAAGCACGCGCGATGGAGCCGGAGCTTCAAGCCTATGAGGCATTGTTTTCGCCCTCGACCGGGATCATCGATTCCCATGCCTTCATGCTGGCGATGCTGGGCGAGGCCGAGGCGCATGGGGCCACGCTGGTGTGCGGGGCCGAGGTGCAGCGGGTGACGCGCAATGGGGGGCTGTGGCAGGTGCATGTTACAGGCGAGGCCGATCCTGTCGTCGCGGCGCCGATCCTCATCAATGCGGCAGGGCTAGGCGCGCAGAAACTGGCCGGGATGATCGAGGAGATGCCGGCTGCACATGTGCCGCCGCTCTATTTGGCGCGGGGGGTGTATTTTACCTATTCGGGCAAGACGCCCTTTTCGCATCTGATCTATCCCGTGCCGGAACCGGGCGGGCTTGGCACGCATCTGACCTTGGATATGGCCGGGCAGGCGCGGTTCGGTCCGGATGTCGAATGGATCGACGAGATTGATTATCGGGTGGACCCTGATCGGCTAGATGCTTTCGCCACTGCCGCGCGTCGGATCTGGCCGGGGCTGGACCCAGCGCGGCTTGCGCCCGGCTATGCGGGGATCAGGCCCAAGATTACCGGACCCAAAGAGGAGGCGGGTGATTTCATCCTGTCCGGCCCGGCTCTCCACGGGTGCGAGGGGCTGGTCCATTTATTCGGCATTGAATCGCCCGGATTGACGGCCTCGCTCGCGCTGGCTGACCTTGTTGTGAAAGAGCTTCCATGATCGACCGGGGCCATTTCGACTATGTGATTATCGGGGCCGGGTCGGCCGGATGCGTGCTGGCCAATCGCTTGAGCGCGGACCCGCGAGTGTCAATTTTGTTGCTGGAGGCCGGGCCTGTAGACCGCAATCCGTGGATTCATGTGCCATTGGGCTATGGGCGGTTGTTCAATCATCCGGTGCTGAATTGGGGTTATAAAACCCAACCGGAACCGCATCTCGCACATCGCCAGATTTCCCAGCCGCGCGGCAAGGTATTGGGCGGCAGTTCGTCGATCAACGGGCTGGTCTATATTCGGGGGCAGCGCGAGGATTTCGACGATTGGGCCAATGAAGGCGCAAACGGCTGGTCTTATGCCGAGATGCTGCCCTATTTCAAACGCTCGGAACGTCAGGCGCGTGGGGCGGATGATTGGCATGGGGTCGATGGCCCGCTGTCGGTGTCGGACCAATCGGAGCCGCATCTGTTGTGCGATGCCTATATCGCGGCGGCGGTGGAGGCGGGGCATCCGGCCAACCCCGATTTCAATGGCGCGGATCAGGAAGGCGCGGGCTATTTCCAGACGACCTCGCATCGCGGCAGGCGGTGCAGCGCGGCGGTAGCCTATCTGCGCCCGGCCCGGCATCGGCCCAATCTGACGATTGTCACCAATGCCCATGCGCGCCGCATCCTGTTTGACGGGGCGCGGGCCATTGGCGTGGAATGGACATCGGGCGGGCAGTTGTTTTGCGCTTATGGTGGACGCGAGACGATCCTGTCGGCGGGCGCGATTAATACGCCGCAATTGCTGGAACTGTCCGGGATCGGCGATGGCCAGCGCTTGCAGTCCTTGGGTGTTGAGGTGGTTTACGACAATCCAGCGGTGGGCGAGAATTTGCAGGACCATATGCAGGTCCGCTGCGTATTTGAAACCAATCAAAAAGTGACGCTGAACGATGATATGGGGTCGCTGGCCCGCAAGATCCGGATGGTTGCGCGTTATGTGTTGCAGCGCAAGGGGCCGTTGACGGTATCGGCGGGCTATGCGGGCGGATTTTTCCGCACAACGGCTGCCAAGGATATGCGCCCGGATATGGAGGTGCATTTCATCACGTTCAGCACGAACAAAATGGGCGACAGCCTCGATCCTTTTTCGGCGTTTACAGCGTCTTCCTGCCAATTGCGCCCGACCAGTCGCGGCCATGTCCATGCCGTGTCGCCAGACCCGATGGTGCCCCCCGATATTCTGGCGAACTATCTCGCGACCGAGGAAGACCGCGCGACCAATATTGCCGGTCTTCGGCTTATCCGCAATATCATGGCGCAGCCTGCGATGGCCCGATATATCACGAATGAAAGGATGCCGGGGCCGGATTTGACCAGCGATGATGCGTTGCTGGCCTATATCCGCCAGAACGCCGCGTCGCTTTATCATCCGACCTGCACCGCAGCGATTGGTCAGGTGGTCGATCCGCAGTTGCGCGTGATTGGGGTCGATGGCTTACGAGTGGTCGATGCGTCGGTGATGCCATCGGTGGTATCCGGTAATTGCAATGCGGCGATCATCGCCATCGCCGAACGGGCCGCTGATTTGATCCTCGGTGGCCCTATGTTGGAAAAGGAAATGGCCAATGGCTGAACAATATACGCGCCTTGAGATGGTCATTGATGGCCGCTTTATCATGGCCGGAGCCAATCGTATTTCAGAGCCGGTGATGAACCCGGCAACGGGCGCGGTGCTGGGTGAATTACCGCATGCGACCGCGCAGGAATTGATCGAGGCGGCGGATGCGGCTGTGGCGGCATTCCCGGCGTGGCGGGCGACATCGCCTTATGATCGCGCGATCATCCTGCGCAAGACGGCAACGATCCTGCGGGAACGCGCGGATCATATCGCGCAGGTCCTGACGCTTGAACAAGGCAAGACATTAAGTGAGGCGCAGGCGGAACTGGCGCATGCCATCGACTTGTTTGACTGGTTCGCGGAAGAGGGACGACGCGCTTATGGCCGGATCATTCCGGGTCGTTCGCTCCAGATCCAACAGGCGGCGATGTTGCGCCCGGTTGGCCCTGCGGCGGTGTTTACGCCTTGGAATTTCCCGGCGCTGACCCCCGCGCGCAAGCTGGCGGCCGGTTTGGCGGCGGGTTGCACCTTGGTGTTGAAGGCCTCCGAGGAAACGCCGGGAACTGCCGTGGAAATCGTGCGCGCGCTGCATGATGCGGGCCTGCCAAAGGGCTGCGCCAATCTGGTCTTTGGCGTACCGTCCGATGTGTCCGAGAGCCTGCTCTCCCATCCCGGTATTCGCAAGATCTCGTTCACCGGATCGACCCCGGTCGGCAAGCATTTGATGAAGCTCGCGGCAGAGAGCGTTAAGCGCACGACGATGGAGTTGGGCGGCAATGCGCCGGTCATCGTCTTTGCCGATGCCGATTATGATCTGGCGCTGTCGTCGTTGGTCGCGGGCAAATTCCGCAACGCCGGTCAGGTCTGCATCTCGCCCTCGCGCTTCTTTGTCCATGAAAGCCTGTATGATCGGTTCGTGCAGGATTTTGCCGACCGGGCAGGGGCGCTCGCGCTTGGCAATGGGCTGGATCGCCAAGTGCAGATGGGTCCGCTCGCGAATGATCGGCGGCTGGAGGCGATGGAGCGCATTGTCGCGGATGCCGCCGCCGGTGGCGCGAAAATCCTTGCCGGTGGGGGACGGGTCGCCGGACAGGGTTCGTTTTTCGCGCCAACGGTGATGACGGATGTGTCATCACAGGCCGCGTTGATGTGCGATGAAACTTTCGGGCCAATCGTCCCGGTGACGCCATTTGCGGACAATGCAGAGGTGTTTGCGCGCGCGAATGCAGTCGATGCGGGCTTGGCGGGCTATGTCTTTACCCAGTCGATTGCCAATGCACGGGCGGCGTCCGAGGCGGTGGAGGTCGGCATGTTGGGGATCAACACTTTGGCGGTCTCGACCCCTGAAACGCCCTTTGGCGGGGTGAAGCAGAGCGGCCATGGCGCGGAAGGCGGGATCGAAGGCTTACACGCGTTCATGGAAACGCGGCTGATCGTGCAGGCCTGATTTATCGGGGCGCTGGCCCGGTACTCGCCCGCACTATTAACTCAACTGGCAACTCAACCGGTAGCGATTGATGTGCAGGCGTCGGTTCGCCCTGCAGGGTCGCGAGCAGGCTTGCGGCAGCGACCCGTGCCATTTCCACCACCGGGGTGCGGACGGTCGTTAACGCGGGCGTCAGCATCGCGGAGATGTCGATATCGTCAAAGCCGGTGACGGACAGTTGCGCCGGAATAGCGACACCGGCAAGGGCGGCGGCATGGAGCACGCCCGCCGCGATGGTGTCGGTGGCACAGACCAATGCGGTCGCGCCATCGCTGGCCTGTTGCCAGCGGGCGAAACCTTCTTGGCCGCCCGCGATATGCAAAGGCACGTGATGGACGGAGGTAACGGTTATGTCGTGCCGTGCGGCGGCCTCGCGCAGGCTGGCAATGCGGGCGGCGGCGCGTTCATTGCTGTCGGGCGCGCCGCTCAGCATCGCGATGCGGCGATGGCCGAGTGTGGCGAGATGTTCGACGATCATCGTCATCGCGTCGAGATTGGAAAATCCGATGTCCGTTGCCCGCGGTTGCGCTTGCACCGACCATGTGACGACCGTCGGGATGCCCGCGCGCTTCAAGATATTCTGGGCCTCGGCCTCCTGATCGGACCCGATCAGGACGATGCCATCGGCCCGCCTGCGCACCAGCCGTTCAATATATTTGGTTTCCGCCGCGCGGTCATATTCATGGGCGAGCACGAACAATGTATAGCCCTTGGCAGCCAGTTCCTTTTGCAGGTGATGGACAAAGGTCGCGAAAATCGGGTTGTTGATCGTTGGCAGCACCACCCCGATTGACAAGGTGCGGCGGCTCGCGAGCGCGCGACCGCTTTCATCCGGGATATATTGCAGCGCCTCTGCCGCTGCCTTGACGGCCTGAAGCGTCTTGGGTTTGACGGCATCGGGATGGGACATGGCGCGCGAGGCACTACCCAGCGAAACCCCGGCCAGTTTCGCCACATCGGCAAGGCGCGGTCGCGAATGTCCATTCGGCTTTATTGGCATAGAAGCGTTCTAGCAGAGTCGAGATATGGTGATAGTGCAATATTGTTGTGATTTGCGCGTAGATGTGTTGTGGTCCTTATCAAGATAAGGATCGCATCATGATTGCTCATTCAGACATTCGTCCACCTTCGCTCTTGCTGACGGGGATGGAGTTTATGCGAACCTCCATGGAATCTGTGAGCTTGGCGCTGTATTTGCCATTTCTCGCCAATATGCCGAACGGCGATGGCCATCCGGTGTTGGTGTTGCCGGGCTTTGCGACCAGCGATAGCTCCACCGTGTTGCTGCGCAACTTCCTGTCCGCCAAGGGCTATGATGTCCAGCCTTGGGGGCTGGGGCGGAATTTCGATCATCGCACCATCGGCTATAATGGCGAACGCGTGGCGCATCAGCTGGACCGCATTCTGGATAGCACCGGACGCAAGGCCAGCTTGATCGGCTGGAGCCTTGGCGGCGTGATCGCACGGGAGGCGGCGCGGCGCGATCCGCATGCCGTGCGTCAGGTCATCACGCTCGGCAGCCCCTTTGGCGGCAATCCGCATGCGACGAACGTCAAGCTCATCTATGAATTGTTGAGCGGTAATGAGGTCGGGAGCGAACATCTCGATGAACGTTATCGCACCGGCAGCCTGCCGCTCGAAGTGCCGTCGACGGCGGTGTATAGCAAAACCGACGGGATCGCCGCATGGGAGAATTGCATCGCGCACCCGCATGAACTGACCGAAAATGTCGAGGTGCATTCCAGCCATTTCGGCTTGGTCGTCCATCCGGCGGTGTATCACATCATCGCAGATCGTTTGGCGCAGCCAGAGGGCGAATGGGCGCCTTATGAGGTGCCGATGGCGCCGTCGCCAACGCCTTTTATCTGGTGATGGCAGGCCGGGGCCGAGGCATTTTTGCCCCGGACCCGACAGTACTTATTCTTCCGGCGAACCATAGATTGTGCGCTGGGAGGCAGCGCGTTCGAGGTTCAGGCTGAACACCACAAGGTCGCTCAGATTGCCGCTGGAGGGATCGCGGACATGGTCGCGTAGCAGCGCTTCCGGCACGAAACCTTCATCCTCGAACATCGAGATTCCGGCGAATTGATCGGGCGTCATGCTGGCCGTCACCTTGGTCAGTGACATATCGGCGGCGAGCGTGAGCAATTCCTTGAGTAGGATACGCCCAAGGCCCGAACCACGGGCATCGGGGCTGATCAGGATGCGGATGTCGCCGACATGCATCGACCAGCTCAATTCATCGCGGGCAAGCGCCGCGCAACCGATGATTTTACCATTCGATACAGCGAAAATCGTCCGCAGCATGTCGCGTTCATGCTGGGTGATCCAGGCGGCGACGACCTTGGGATTGCGGATGTCGCGGCGCAGGAACAATAGGTCATGCTTTGGCACGCCTTGCGCGAAGGCAAGAATCGCCTCGGCATCGTCCTCGGCCAGAAAGCGCAGTTGGATTTCGGCGTCCCCGCTTTGAATTTTATAGGGAATGCGCGTGGTCGATTGGGTCAACAGGATCTCTCCCCAAGCCAGTTGTTGATGGAGGGCCAAACCCGTTTGACGGCGCCGGGGCCGGAAACGACGCTGACATGGCCGCCCTTGGTGACGATTTCTTCCTTATCGGTCGATGCGATCAATTCCATGATCGGATGCGCGACGGGGAAGGGCACGACATGGTCGTGCTGGGCGATGACGCTGATTGTCGGGACCTTGATGTCGCGCAGATCGACCTTGCGGCCACCGATGACCAGTTCATTCTTGCACAAGGCATTGGCCCACATCAGGTCTTTGACGATCTGGCGGAAAAATTCGCCGGGTAGCGCCAGTGTTTCCGCCGCCCAACGGTCGAACATGCGGTACGACCGGACGTAATTGTCATCGAGCATGTTGGTCCACAGATGCAGCACTCCCGCTGTGCGGTTGGCCGGTCGCATCATATCGAACGCACTCAATATCATGTCGGGCGGAATATTGCCGATCCGGTCGACGACATCGTCGACATCGAAATAATCCGGGTTCGCCCAGTTTTTGAACAGGGTCATGCCGGTAAAATCAACCGGCGTCGTGAACAGCACGAGATTGCGGACATGCGTGCCGCCATCCAACGCGGCATAGATCAACGCCAGCGTGCCGCCCATGCAATAGCCGAGCAAACTCACCTGCGACTGGCCGGTAATAGCCTCGACCTTGGCGACGCTTTCGGTGATGAAATCGAAGACATAATCTTCGATTTTCAGGTGCTTTTCATTGTTTCGCGGTGGATTCCAGTCGATCATGAAAATGTCGAAGCCTTGGCCGAGCAGGAATTCGACAAAGCTTTGCTGAGGCGCGAGATCAAAGATATAGCCCCGGTTGCTGGGCGGGGAGACGATCAGCACGGGCGTGCGATAGACCTCACTCTCCACCGCGCGATAATGATAGAGCGAAAATGTGCCGCGCCGGATGAGTTCTTCCCGCGCCATTGCGCCCACGCGCTGTTTGGGCGCGGTGAGGAATTCCAGTCCCTTGATGTTGCGCTGGATCGCCCGCTCAACCTCGCGGCGGACCTGATCGGCAACATCTTCTTCTAAGGGCGCTTGGTCGGTCATGAGGCCTTCTTAGCGGGCTTTCTGGTCCGGGCAGGCGCGGGGGCATCAGCCTGCGACGCCGAGGTGGCGGCGCCATTATTGGCCAGCATCTGCGCAATGCGGTCGAGGCTCTCTTCGATCCGGTCGAGCCGGTCATTGATCTCGCCGATCTTGGACAGGCTCGGCACGTGCATCGTTTTCAGCAGCTTATCCATATAATCGGAAAATTGCTTTTGCGCGACGAGTGAGACTTTGGAGGTTTCGTTCATCATTGCGCTGAATTCTTCGCGCTGGCTGATCTTGGTGGAAAAATCGTTGATCTGATGTTCCCATTTGGTCACCAGCTTCTGCCATTCGGCTATAGGGTTGAATGACTTTCCCGACTCCATGCGAAGATCCTTCCAATTGTGATCAGCATCATCTGTGCGCTGTTTGGACCAAGTTAGAAACTATAAAGAAATTAATAAAAGCTCAGGCTTTTGCCAGTTCCGCGATCGCGGCGGGGCGTTACTATTCGCCCCGCAAGCACATCAGGTGTTCGCCTGCCCGCCATCGACATGCAGCGCACCCGCATGGGTGTAACGCGCCGCGCGCGAGGCGAGGAACACGACCGCATCGGCCACTTCCGCCGGTTCGACCATGCGGCCCATTGGGTGGCCTGCGCCGATCCCGGCTTTCAGTTCATCCTTGTCGCGGCCTGTCAGCTCGACATAGCGCGCCACGATCGAATCCATCATGTCGGATGCGACCGCGCCCGGGTGGACAGCGTTGACGCGCACCGGCATGCCCAAGGTCGAAAATTCGAGCGCGGTGGCGCGGGTGAACATCGATACGGCGGCCTTGGTCGCGCAATAGCAGGCGTTTAAGGCGGCGGGCTTGTCGGCGGCGCCAGAGGCGATGTTGATGATCGCCGATCCGCCTTCGCGCTTGGCCCCGCTTTCGGCCAGCAGTGCCGATGCGACCTGCGTGCCGAGAAATACGCCCGCGACATTGATGTCAAAGGCGCGACGGAAATCGGCCAGGGGCATCGTGTCGATCCGGTCGGTCGGCGCGATCCCGGCGTTGTTCACCAGAATATCTAGCCGCCCATATTTGGCGCGCACGTCATCGATTACGCGCCGCCAATCCTGTTCGTTCGTCACATCAAGCGCATGCCAATCGAGACCTGCCTCGGGCGCACCCACCGCCATGTCGGTGGCGATGACCTGCACACCCTCCGCGCGGAGGGCCGTGCAAATCGCCTGTCCGATATTGCCTTTTGCGCCAGTAACCAGCGCCACCGCGCCATTCAGACCAAGATCCATTGTCTATCCTTTATGCTGGCGGCGCGGTTGCGTCCGATATTCAGTGCGATGCGGCCGTTTTCGGTGCGTGAGGATGGCTGGGCGAGAGATCGTCCGCCATGATCACCGGTCCGTCACGGTCGTCGCTGTCGCGTTGGCGGCTGTCGATCAGGTTGAGCAGATAGGTGAGGCTCGACAGCCGCCACACATCGCCGCGCCGTTCTGCGGTGAAAAGATAGCGACCCCAGAAAGTGTCATCGACCCCGCCACCGTCATTGTCGGTGCGCGTGACGATAACCGAACAGGCATCTGCCCGAGCTTGATCGCCATTAAGGTGAATGCGCGGCATGCCGAACATATGCAGGCGGCGGCGATAGCTTTCTTCCAGTGCGACAATCACCGGCATGACGGTCGTCTGATCGCCCTTGCAAAAGCCATAATCCAAGATGGCATCAGGCCAGAAAATCCGATCCATCGCCTGCCAGTCAGCCCAGTCGACTGCATCGGTATAGGCAGACAGCAGGTCGCGAATGTCGGATTCGGCGAATAACCGCCGAACCCGAACCAGCTCATCTTGCGTCAATATGTTGGTCATCTGACAATCATCCAAGCGTTGTGATGCGGTCGTTCAACCGGACCAGTGTTTTGCCCGAGGTTTCGCCCGCCATCAGGCGGATGAACGCGGCGGGCGTGCTTTCGAGGCCGGTCGAGACATTTTCGGTGGCGATCAGTTCGCCGGATTTGAACCATGCGGCCAGTTGATCTTCTGCCTCATGCAGCATGTCGACGGCTTCATAAGCGAGGAAGCCGCGCATCGTGATGCGATGGACCAGCACCTGCCAGATATTGCGCAGGAGATATGGCTCGGTCTGGTGATTGTAATTCGCGATCATGCCGCATACCGGAATGCGCCCGAAATCATTCATCAACGGCAGGATCGTATCAAGCGTCTTGCCGCCGACATTGTCGAAATAGAGATCGATGCCATCCGGGCAGGCGGCCTTGATCGCGGCTTCGAGATCGGGGGCCGTCTTGTAATTGACGGCGGCATCCATGCCGAGTTCCTTGGTGATCATTTCGGCCTTTTCGTCCGACCCGACGATGCCGACGACGCGGCAGCCGCGCAGCTTGGCAACTTGCCCTGCGACGCTACCGACCGCGCCTGCGGCGGCGCTGACGACGACGACATCGCCCGCCTTCATTGCGCCCGTGTCGAGCAGGCCGACATAGGCCGTGATGCCGGACCAGCCGAGTGCGCCCATATACGCGGTCAGCGGAATGGTTGGGTCGATCTTGACGTTTTCGAACGCGACGCTGGTGGGGTTGAGGACCGAATATTCCTCCCAACCGATAAAGCCGCGACCGTAATCGCCTTCCTTGAATGCGGGGTTGCGCGACTTGATCACCCGGCCCAGCACCATCGTCGGGATCAGCCCGCCAATTTGCACCGGCGGCATATAGCTTTTCACATCGTCCAACATGCCGCGCACGGCTGGATCAATGGCAAAGACCTGATTTTCGAGCAGGACCTGACCTTCTTCCAATTCAGGGATATCGGCCTCGACCAGCTTGAAGTTTTCCGGGGTAGGAATGCCGGTGGGGCGCGAGGCTAATACGATACGACGATTTTTCATGTGATAATTCCTGTTTTAAAATGGGGTGTAGGTTGTTCAGTTAGTTGCTGGATCGGCCAGTTTGACGACGGTCTTGCCATCATTTTGGCCGGTGAAAAGGGTAATGAAGGTCGCGGGTGCGGCCTCGATGCCATCGGCGATATGTTCACGATAGACGAGCTTGCCGCTCAATATCCATTCTTCGATCTCGCGCAGCGCGCGGGGGAAGATGTCCTTGTATGTGAAGGAGAGAAAGCCCTCGACCCGCAGCACTTTGCCGACAATCGAGAACAGATTGACCATCGGTTCCGCATCGGCGGATTGATTATATTCCGAGATCAGGCCGCACACCGGAATATGGCCACCCCAGTTCATGCAGGCGAGCGCCGCATCGAGCTGGATACCGCCGACATTTTCGAAATACACATCCACGCCTTGCGGGCACAACGCCCGGATTTCGGCGGTGAGCTGCTCGCGCGTCTTGCCCTTGTAATCGATCGCGCCATCAAAGCCGAATTCCTCGATCAGGCGGCGGCATTTTTCCGGACCGCCAGCAAGGCCGACGACGCGACAGCCCTTGATCTTCGCGATCTGGCCGACGGCAGAGCCGACCGCCCCGGCGGCACCCGATACCAGCACGGTTTCGCCTTTGAGCGGACGTCCGACTTCCAACAGACCAACATAAGCGGTGAGACCCGTTGCGCCGAGGATCCCGAGGCTGTTGCTCAATGACAGGCGCGAGGCGGGATCGACCTTCCAGGTCATCGGACCCGGCGCATAGGCCGAATATTCCTGAAGAAGGGCAGTCCCCGTGACCAGATCGCCCGGCTTGTAATCCGGATGGCGCGATTCCAGCACCTTGCCGATGGTGTTCGTCACCATCGGTTCGCCCAAGGGGGTCGGAATCCAATAGCCATCAGTGGCGCCCAGCATCTTGCGCAGGCCGGGATCGAGCGATGCATAATAATTCTGGACGAGGATTTCCCCATACTGTGGTGTCGGTATTGGCCGGTCGACGACATCAAAATCATCGACCTTGACCATGCCCTCAGGCCGTGACCGCAAGATCAGGGTCCGGTTATTTGGCATCGCTCATTCCCTTTTATATCGTTTTTATCGTTGCATGCTGGAAACGAGAAACTGCCGCCGCCGATCCGGCGACAGCAGTTCCGAATAAGCGGTTTAGAACTGAACGCGCTTGGTATAGCCGCCATCGACCACAAGATTGACGCCGTTAATCCAGCTTGCCGCCGGACTGGCGAGGAAAGTCACGGCGCGCGCGATTTCTTCCGGCTTGCCCATGCGATGGGTCGGGTGGAGGGCGACATGGGTGTCGTACAATTCCGGCATGCCCTGTTCGATCTGCTCCCAAGCGCCGCCCTTGAAGTAGATCGGCCCCGGCGACACGACATTCACGCGGATGCCCTGCGCGCCGACATGCTGCGACAATTGCTTGGCATAGGTGATCAATGACGCCTTGAGCGCATTATAGGCCATCGGCGCCATGAAGGTTTCGACCGAGGCGGTGGTGCCGATGAAGATGACCGATGCTTCGCCGGATTTTTCGAGATAGGGGGTGGCTGCTTCGACGCCGCGCACCGCGCCCAGCACATCGGCTTCAAAGCAATTGCGCCAGCTCGCTTCGCCATCCATGCTGCCGCCAGCCGACACATTATGGACGAAAATATCGATACCGCCGAGCTTGTCACCCATGTCGGCGATCCAGCGCTGATAGGCTTCGCCATCCATCACATCGACGGCAGCGCCTATGGCCTTGCCCGGACGGCCTGCCAATTCGCCAAGCGCCTGTTCGACTTCATCAGCCTTGCGCGCGCCGATGGCGACGTCGCAACCTTCCGCCAGCAGGCTTTCCACAATGCGCCGACCGATGCCGCGCGTGGAGCCGGTGACGAGTGCCTTTTTGCCGGAGAGTCCCAAATCCATTTTAGCTTCCTTTGTGGTTCAAATGTGTAAGTGATCTGCTGCTTAGGCCGATGAATGAAAGGCCTACACTCTGTAATGTGCCAAGTGCGCGTGACCGTTTAAAGATCCCATTCCAGACATAGCCGATTGATGCTGCCGACAATGCCGCCGCTGCAATGGGTGTCGGCATCAGGGGCAACCCGGAAATGCGGGATGCGCTTTAGCCATTCCTCGATGGTGATCGCGATTTCCATCCGCGCCAATTCCTGACCGGGGCACATATGCGGCCCGCTGCCAAAACCGGAATGGCGGGTGCGGGGGCGCTTGAAATCGACCTTCATTGGGTCTGCAAAATTGCGATCATCGATACCGTGGACAACCGTCGGGATGCAGACCAATTCCCCGGCCTTCAAATGGACGCCATGAAATTCCATGTCCTCACGCACCGTGCGGGCAATTGTCACCAGACCAAAGCGGCGGAACAATTCATGGGTGGCGGGCAGGATATTCGCCGGATCGGCGGCGAGTTCGGCACAGGCCTCGGGATGTTCGGCCAGATAGAGCATGACGAAGCCGAGGAAATTGACGACCGTATCCACGCCCGCGATCAATATCTGGGTCGAGATCGCCAGCGCCTGATCATGGCTCATCGGACCATTGCCCATGTCCGCCGTGATCATCCGGCTGATCAGATCATCGCCCGGATGGGCGCGGCGTTGTTCGAGGATCGGGCCGAGATAATCGTAAAAAGCCTGTTTGGCGGCATCGAACGACATCGTCGGTTCGGGCCGGGTCATGCTTTCGGCCCAGAGGCGAATTTTCGGCGCGTCTTCTTCCGGGATATCGACCATCTTCATAAATACGCGGATCGGGAAGATGCGGGCAAATTGTTCGGTGAAATTGCAGCGACCGTCAGCGACAAAGCTGTCGACCAATTCGATGACGGTCTGTTGGATCGCATCATGCATGCCGCGAATAGCCGATGGGGCGAGGCTGTCGTTCAGCAGCACCCGATAGGGACGATGTTCCGGTGGATCGATTGTCGTCGGGATCAGCCCGTGCATTTCGCCGATAGATTTGGGGATGATGATGATGCGGCTGGAAAAGCGCTTATAATCGGACTGCACCTCGGCCAAGATATCGCCGCGCATCGCGATCCAATGGCCTTCATTCTGCGGGGTCCAGATGATGTCGGGCGCGCTTTCCTGCAAATTGCGCCATGATTGTTGATAGTCCTGCTCCATCCCCGGCAGGGCATAGATGTTGACGTCCATCACGCGGTCCGGCGCGACATGATCGGGTATCGCAGTTGCAGTCTGGTTCATGGCGGGCGTCTCTCCTGACGATTCTATTTTTCGCCCTTTTTAGGGCTTGTCCGCCATAGGTATCACTGCGGGCATGATGATTAGATAGCCTGATATTATGATTAGGGGCCGCCCTGATCGGCAGCCCCCAAGCCTTGCATTATCCTCAATCCGGGATTTCGATGCGGACAAGCTGGGCCGCATTCTTGTTCGGCAACCAAACGGTGGTCTTGGCTGCGTTGACATCGACTACGACCTTGCGGGCGTCATAGCTTACCGGCATCAGATATTGCACGATCTCGCCCGTTTTCGGGTCGAGCCGCAGCAACCTGTCCGATCCGGTGGCCGATACCCAGACCCGGCCCTTGGCATCGGGGCGGGCATAATAAGGCGATATCCATTTCACCCCGACCGGATATTCGCGGATGATATCCGTATTGAGGTCGATCACCCCGATCTTGTCGGCATAGAATTCGCCGAACCAGAAGCGGTTCTGCGGATCGCGATAGCCACGGCGCGGATAGGCGATGGGGGTGGGGGTCGGGATCAACCTTGCCTTGCCGGTGCGCAGATTGGCCCGGACAATGCCCGATGGTTCCGGCGCGGTGCATAGAAAATCACCATTGGCGTCCTGATCCATCATGTAACAATAGTTCAGCGGATTTTTATGTGTCGGGTCCTTGGGCGCAGGCATATCATCGAACAGGGTGATGCCCTTTGACAATTGCCCGGTCTTGATATCGAGCCGGAACGCCTGCTCATGCCGCTTTTCGCCCTCTGGCGGTGCGCCGAGACCGGTCGCCCATAGGCCGGTTTCACCCGGACGCACGGGGCCGAGGAACGGGTTTTTCCATATAACCGGCAGGTCGAATGTCTGCCATTTGCCGGTTTTCGGGTTGAAACGCGCGTGTTTGGTGCCGCCGATGGCGACCCAGACATTGTCCTCGCCATCGACCTGAATATCCTGCACCCCGACGATGCGGTCGGTGCCGGGGGCATGGTCGGCGGGCAGGGCGTTGGGCGATGCCCATTCACTGAACTTACCGGTTTTCGGATCGAGCATGCCGATGAAGTCCCAGCCGGTATTGCCATACCAGACATTGCCCTTGGAATCGACATCGAGGTCGTGGATCACGCTCATCTCGCGCGGGATCGGGTAGACAGTGACAACCGCCTTGGTCGCCGCGCCGGTCGGGCGGGGCAGGGTTTTGAGCGGATAGGACCAGTCGGTGCGTCCATTGCTCAGATTGACGGTAGAAAGCCAGTTGGCGATGGGTTTGGCATCGCGGCCAAACCATTGCAGATTTTCCAAAGGCTGCGGCGGCCAAGCGAGCTGGATGCGATCTGCCGATGAATGGTCGGTTTCATAGGTCAGCATGCGCTGCATCACCGACAGAAACTCCGTCGCGTCATGGGAAGACCGCGCGACTCGCTCCAGCGAGTGACAAAAGGTGCAATTGACCATGTTGCGGATCATGACGTCTTTTTGGGCGTCGGTGCCGGGAAAGCTGTTGAGCCATTCGAGCGAGGTCAGTTGCGCAGCGAGCTTGTCATTATCGGTGACGGCGGCCAGCTTGAGGTCGAGCGATGCGGGCTGTGTGCCGACCGTTACCTGTGTCGGGGCCAGTTCATAGCCGACCGCGCGGATGGTGATATCATATTGGCCGGGCTTGAGATCATCACGGGCGAAGGCAAAATGGCCCTGCGCATCTGAGGTGACGGCAACCAGCACCGGGCTATCACTGCGGCGCGCGATGACGATCACGCCCTCCATCACGCCTGCCTTGTCGGAACGGACATCCCCGGTAATCGCGCTGTCTGCGCTTGGGTTCGCGGCATTCATGGCGGCATGCCATGCTTGGGGCGCGAAAGGCGCAATCAGCGCGAGGGCAGCGACGGCGATCAGGCCGTGACGCATCTTGAAATGTGGCCGGAAATTCATCGCATCTTCCCCCGTGATATTGGGCGGCAGCAGTTCAATTATTCTTCGCGCCTTGGCTGATCCAATTGCGGAACAATGCGATGGTGGCGGCGGGCAAAGGCGCACCGCCAAAGGGCATGCGCACACCCTTGCCGCCCTTGGCCAAATGCGTGCCTTCAAGCTTCATGATGAGATAGCTGTCGTTCGGCTTGCCCGGCACCACACGGACCAATCCGGCGGTGGGCGATTTGACCCCGACCAGATGGCGATAGGCCGCCTTTGGGTAAAGCGCGATATCGCCGCCTTCATCGCCGGTCGCATGGCAGGTCGCGCATTGCAATTTGAGGATCGGCGCGAGATCGCGGGTAAAGCTGACGGGTGCCTCCGCAAATGCCGGGGTGGCGATGAGAGCCGTAAGAAGGAGAAGACGCTTCATGCCTTGATGTCCGATACAGAATGCTGCGCGGCGATATAGCCATAGGTGAGGGCAAGGCCGATAGTGCAGCCTGCACCATAATAGGCATCGCGTGACGGGCTGGCGATGCAATTGCCCGCGCCATAGAGGCCGGGGATCGGGCGCAGTTGATGGTCGAGCACCTGTGCCTTTTCGTTGATCAGCGGCCCGCTATTGGTGTCGAGCGCGCCTGCGGCCAGAATGATCGCGTAAAACGGTCCCTTGCTCGCCATCGGGTGCATGGTGACGTTCGGATAAGGATTGGCGGGATAGCTCGTCCCTTCGCGCCGGGCCGAAAACAGCAAATGCCAGTTGCGATCATAATCATGCAGGCCACGGTCGAAATCAGGGTCGCGTCCGGCGGTGGCGTAGCGATTGAAGTTGCTGACTTCGGCCAGCATATTGGCCTTGAACGCGGGATCGAGCCGCACCCCGCCGGTGGCGTGCGCGATGTTGGTCAGGCGTGTTGCCAGTGCCTCCGTCAATGCCTCCAGCGTCGGTGCCTCGATAATCGCGGGAGCTTCGCTCTTGTCGAGCGGAAACGGATATGACCCGCCAAAGCTGTCGAGCGAACGATGGTCGAAAATCATGAACAACAGATGGTTCGGATATTCTTCCTTGGTCGGATCATAGGTGAAGTGCATCCGCGTGCGATCATTGTAGTTCCGCTTTTCATTGCCGACGCGCTTGCCATATTTGTTGACGGTGATCATGGAATCGCCCGGCAGATAATCGCAGCACCGTGCCAACGCCCGATTTTCAAGCGCTTCTTCCAATGCGACCTGCGAACGCCATGCCGAACCGAGGTTGCCCATCGCCGCCCCGGCCTCTGCCGCGATGGCGATGAAGTCGCCGGTCGCGCCGGTGCGGGCGCACGAACCAAAAAGCGCGGTCTGGTGGCGGTTGATCAGCTCTTTGTTATGGGCATAGCCGCCGGTGCCAAAGATCACGCCCTTGTGCGCCTTGATCGAGAGCAATTTGCCATCGCCGTCCAATGCCTCGACCCCGATCACGCGATTGTCTTGCTTGATCAGGCGGGTGACCTTGGTGTCGGTCAATACGGGCACGCCCTTGGCCAATAGCCATGCCTCCATTTGCGCGGCAAGGCTGCCGCCGCCGGTGTCGCCGCCTGCATTGGCCGCAGGCTGGATCGCGCGGCCATGCGGGGTTTTATTCTCCGGCACATGATCGGCATAATCGGGCGCGTCGCGATTGACGGCAAACATGCGGAACGGTTGAAACCCTAGTGCGCCCGATGTTTCCAGATGTTCGACCGCGACTGAACCATTGTCGTAAAAGGCCTCGATCAATTTATATTCGGCCTCGGTCACGCCAAGATTGGGGTGGTCGGGGGCAAAGCGCAGGGGGTAAGAAAAGCGCACCATATAACGCATCGCGTTTTGCTTGCTGTCATTGACGCCATCGGCACGCAGGAAGCGATTGTTGGGAATCCATGCCACACCACCGGATTTGCCGGTCGTGCCGCCGGTCATCGGTAGCTTTTCCAGCACGATCACTTTTGCGCCCTTGGAGGTAGCAGTGACGGCGGCAGCGCCAGCGGCAGCCCCGCTACCCACGCAGACCACATCGGCTTCCATGTCCCAATGATGCGCCTGCGATTTAGGCGCGGCGGCAAAGGCAGAATCGGCGGCAAGGATCGCGCCGGGCAGCACCGCGCCCGCCGCCAAAATGGACCGGCGGCTGACAGATTTCGGCGTGTTTGACGTGTCTTTCATGCTCTCATCTCCTTGCACGGCCCTCATTCTTTGGCGGGTCAACCGACAAGGTGGGGAATTGCGTGGTGTAATTTGCTATTTTGCAGCGTGATTGGCAGCTATATAATATGATAGCTGTCATGGTAAAATGATCTGATGTCTAGCGGTGTCGCCATATTTTATGATCTACTGGATAGGCTATTTATAGCGCGTTTATTGTATTGTAATAAATAATAATATTTGAAAGAGGGTGTTGAAGGTGCCGATTGTCGTAGATCGAAAAGAGCGTCGAGAGATGGTAACTTCCATCGCGTTTGATTTGGTTGCTGAAATAGGTATTGAGTTGCTGACATTCAAGGAAATTGCGACCGCTGCCGGATACAGCACAGCGATTATTTCAAATTATTTTCACAATAAAAGTGAACTCTTGTTCAAAGTCTATGAGTTCGCGAACATCAGGGCGCGTGATCGCATGATGGCTGCATTTGAAGCGGGGGAACCGCTCCAGTCATGCTTTGAATCGATTATGCCGATCTCGCCGGAGAGCAAGAAAAACTGGCGCGTGTGGATGAGCTTTTGGGGGCGGGTGCATCTTGATCCCCTTTATGCGGCGGAACGGTCGCGCGCGGCCAAGGATTCACTCGGCCTGTATCGTCAGATGCTCGCTTTTCGTTATGGCGACGCGCAGGGTGTGTGCAAATTCGACCTCGATACGGCGGCCTATCGCTTGTTGGCATTGGTGGCGGGGGCATCGCTGGAGGCGTGTTTCGATCCGGAGGGCTGGCCGGATGAAAAGCTGCGGGCAATGCTGGCAGCGGAACTCGATGCATTAGGTTGAGCGTGATCGTGACTCGCGCAAATTAGGGATTTCTCATAAGCTCACCTGTCACAATGGCGGGCTGACAGTTTATCTGTCATCTTCATATGATCGCCATCACAAATAAAAGCGCGTTTGAGCCGCTTGCCCGATCAGATCAATTCTGCGGGCAATCTGGGGGAGGTAACGCACCGGCAGCACAGGCTGTGTCGGTGCATCATTGCATCCCTGCTTGGACGTGACCGGAATGCCGCCCTTTAACAAGGCGATATATGTTGAATACGCAATGAAATAAGGAGAGATGCAGATGATCCGTCACGTCGTCATGATTAAGTTCAAGAAAGATGCCCCGCAGGACAAGATCGACACCTTTTTGACCGAGGTGAAGAAATTGTCGCATCTCAATCCTGAGGTGCGCGATTACAGCCACGGCCTGTGCGTGCGCGAGCCGCGCTATCACAGCGGCGATTTCGATTTCGCCAATTGCTGCGATATCGACAGCTATGAAGCGATGGAACGCTATATGTCGCATTGGTCGCATGTGCGTATGACGCCGTTCCTGCCGGATATTCTGGAAAACATGATCTCGTTCGACTGGGAAGTCGATTATCATGGCCCGGCCTTCAACGAAGAAGCCGCCAAGATCGAAGCCGAGAAAGAAGCGAAGCGCGTCCTGCCGATCCATGAAGATCCGACCAAGGCCTATGTCCCGGAAATTCGTGGCCGCACCAAGGAGCAGGCGAAGGAAATGCTGGCGAAGGTCGGTCTTGAACTCGGTGAAGTCGAAGAGATTCTCGGCTCGGTCTGGGCGCCGAACCGCATCATGTTCGTGACGCCAGAATTCAACACCGAAGTCGCCAAGGGCACCAAGGTCAATATCGGCATTACCGGCAATTGGTTGACTGGCCCGTCGCTGCCACATGGTCAGGCTGCCTGGTAAAAGCTTCCCTGTTTGAAGGAATATAGTGATGATTTTCGTGGCAGGGTCGATGTCTGTGCAGCCTGCGCATATCGACGAATTTGAAACGGCAGTCGCGGCGATGGTCGATGGCGTGCGCGAAGAAGATGGGTGCATCCATTATTCGTTGCTGGTCGAAAACCGCGCGGCGGGTCTGGTCAATGTGCTGGAGATGTGGGAGAGCGAGGAAAAGCTCAAGACCCACCTTCAGACCGCAGGGACACAGGCCTTCTTTGGACGTTTCGGCCCATTGATGACCGGCATGAATGTGCAGGTTTATGATGCGTTGAATCCACGCGGCGTGCCGCTTTAAGCCACTAAACCAAGAATAAGCCCGGCGGCGCGCTGGACACGGTCAATTCGACGAAAGGAATATTGTATGAACAAGTTGGATGACAACCGCCGCGTCGCCGAGCAATTGGTGGAACTGGTCAAAACTGGCACCACCGATATGGCGCCAGATGTGATGCGCGTGCCTTCGTCGCAATATCTGGACCCAACCGTCTGGCGCGGGGAAATCGACACGTTGTTCATGCGTCTGCCTTTGTTGGCGGGTGTCAGCGCCGAAATCCCCAATCCGGGCGATTACAAGGCCTATGATTATGTCGGCCAGCCGCTGCTGATCTCGCGCCAGAAGGATGGCAGCCTGAGGGCGATGCTCAATGTCTGCAAGCATCGCGCGATGTTGCTGGCCGAAGAAGGCAGTGGCAATTGCCGCCGCTTTTCCTGCCCTTATCATGGCTGGACCTATAATGCGGATGGCAGCCTGATCGCGGTCGCCGAGCGCAGCAAATTCGGCCAGGTAGAGCCGGAGGAACTGGCGCTGACCCAATTGCCGGTGTTTGAACGCCATGGCTTTATCTTTGTCGTGCTGACGCCGGGACAGGAGGCCGATTTTGAAAACCATGTCGGGCCGATGGCCGATGACATGGCCTATTTGAATCTGGCGGGCGCCTATTTCGTCGGCACCCGTGAAATTCAGGGGCCGAATTGGAAGGTCGCTTATGATGGCTATCTCGAAGGCTATCATTTCGCCGCCGCGCATCCGGAAACGATCAACCCGCGCACTTTTTCCAATGTGATGCAGTTCGACGCCTTTGGCCCGCATTTGCGTGTCGGCTATCCCCAGCGTTCCATTCTTGAACAATTGGGCAAGGTCGCGCCGGAAAAATGGGGCGAATGCGAGACGGACGGCTATGATTTCGTGCGGACATTCTTCCCGAATGTGTCGATCTTCGCCGCGCCGGAAATTATCCAGATTTCCCAGATGATCCCCGGCAATACGCCGGAAGCCAGCCGGACGATCATGTATTTCCTTGGCCGCGATCCGAATCCGTCGGCGGATGAGATCGTCAAGCTGAACGAAATGGCCGACTTCCTCGCTGGCGTAGTCGAGCGTGAAGATTATGGCGCGGGCCTGAAGGTGCAGCGCGGTCTCGCGTCATCCGCAGCGTCCCATGTCATTTTTGGGCGCAATGAACGCGGCAACCAGCATTTCCACAAATGGGTCGAATATTACATGCGCAAGGACAAGAGCTTGCCGACCCCGGTTCTTTGATGGCCTGAGTTACGCGCTCGCTTTATCTTCTGGGCCGTCAAGCCCGAGATAAGCGAGCGCCATTTCCAGCGCGGCCGCCGCGAAGTCGGGGTCGCTGAGCTGTAGCCCTGCACCCAGCTCGCCGCAATCGGGCAGCGCCGCCCAGACCACCGCGCCGCGAATGATGCTGTGCATGTAGAAGACGCGATGGCGTAAAGCCGCCGGGTCGCGATCTGGCAATTTGGCGATCAGCAAATCCGCGATCATCGCCGCGACCTCATCATTCGCATTGCTCTGATCGAGATGGGTCTGGCGATCTTCCAGCCGTCGGCGTTCGATCAGGCGCAACAACCCGGCATCGGTCCGAAACGAGCTGAAGATGATGTTGACGTGCAGCGCCACCACTTCGGCAGGGCTGGCGGTGCGCATCTGTTCGGAACCGACAAAGCCCCGGATTTCCCGCATGCGCAGGGCGCGAAAGCCTTCGATAATGGTCTGGAGAATTGCTGATTTGTCGGCAAAACGCTGGTACACCGTGCCAATCGGT
Source organism: Sphingomonadales bacterium UBA6174 (assembly GCA_002422945.1). GTDB lineage: Bacteria > Pseudomonadota > Alphaproteobacteria > Sphingomonadales > Sphingomonadaceae > Alteraquisediminimonas. Next base: position 38,852 of record DITW01000069.1, read on the forward strand.
ACGCCTGCCTCTTGGGCGATTTCACTGACCTTGGTCGCCTCAAAGCCCTTGTCCGCGAACAGGCGGAGCGAGGCAGCGACAATGCGTTCGAGTGCCAGTCGGCTGCGCTGCTGTTGCGGGATGACATAGCTGGAGGAATTGGCCAGCCAAATCGCCGGGTCCCGTTCAAACGGGAGTGCGCCGAGATCTGCCTTCATCCTTGCCGTATGTGGGGCCGGGTTGTTCATGATTGTCCCTTATCTGCAAGGAACCCGTTGCACCAGAGGCTTAAAAGGCTTTGGCGAGGGCAGGGACGCGCCGCGATCAGGCTCGATTGCGGCGCGTCCGCGCGTTCAATATTTCACGTTTTTCGTAAAGCCGCCGTCGACGGTGAGATTGACCCCGGTGATCCATGAGGCGCGGGCCGAGGCGAGATAGAGCACCGCATCAGCGATTTCATCCGGCCGGCCAAAGCGTCCCGATGGGTGGCGCAGGCGGTTGGATTCATAATAATCGGGCATGTTTTCCTGCAAAAAGCCCCAACTGCCATCCTCGACGAATATCGGGCCGGGGCAGACGCAATTGCAGCGGATGCCATGCTTCATATAGTCCTGCGACAATTGATGGGTGTAGTTGATCAACGCCGCCTTCATCGCGCCATAGCTGAGACCCGCCTCGCCAAAGGCGTGGTTCTCGATCGCAGTGATTGTCGACATCTGGACGAATGCCGCCGCATTCGACTGTTTGAGATAAGGCAGGGCCGTATCGAACATTGCCACTGCCGACATCAGATCGACATTGTAATTGATGTCCCAACCCTTGCGGCTGCGCGGAATGCCGCCCAAGGCGCTGGCGTTCGAGACGACGATGTCGATCCCGCCCATGTCCTTGGCCGCCTGTTCGACCCAGGCCGTGACCTGATCGAAATAGCCGCAATCGACGACTGAACCGAACACCGTGCCCCGCTTGGACAGCGCCGCGACCGCCTCTTCAATCCCTTCGCCATGCAGGGGATTGGCGAAGACCTCTTCGTCGCTGGGGTTGGGCTGTTCGCCGCGTGCACGACGGCCACAGAAGCTGACAATCGCGCCTTCATCGAGAAAACGTTCGACCATACGGCGTCCCAGCCCGCGTGTGGCCGCGCTGACGATGACTTTCTTGCCTTTCAGTTCAAGATCCATGAAATGCTCCTCGGATTATATTTTATCGTTTTAGATCGACGGCAATTGCTCGTTCGCGTGGATTTCGATCAACTCGAACACATTGCCGAAAAAGTCGCGGCCATAGGTCGCGGCATAGCCCGATTTGCTGCCATCAGCGGCGGTCGATATGCTGGTTAGATCGGGCGCAGTGTGGAAGCGAATGCCCGCCGCCAGCATCTTGTTATAGACCGTCAGTATGTCATCCACCTGCAAGCAGAAATGGGTGTAGCCAAAGCGATTGACCCCCTCATTTGGATGTTGAGGGTCGGCGCGTGGCGACAGATATTCGAACACTTCGATAAAGACATTGCCCAAACGGGCGACGAATTGCTTGCCCGCGCAGTCCTTCAACCCGACAATCGCATCGATCATGTCATTGCCGGCCTCCCAAGCCACCGCCGAGATTTCCTCCGCGCCGAGCAGATCAATGTAAAATCGCCGTGCCAGATCGATGTCCGGCACCGATACCGCGACATGATGGACGCCCTTGATGTGCGACCTCACTTCTTGCCCTCCAGATATTTGTCGAGCGTATCCTGCACATGGCGGATGCGGGATTCCTGATAGGTGGAGAGCGTCGCCGCGCCCTTGTGGCTCGCGTACATGCCCTCGCGCTGCCAACGCATGATGTCTGTATCCTGATCGAGCACGCTGGCAAGGAACGGGTCCATGCCCTCGACGCTGGCAAAGGCTTCGTCTTCGCCGATTTCGATCAGTTCCGCGACATCGAAAGCGCCATTATTTGCGGGCTTGGGCCTGAGCACCATCTGGTCGAAGATCGACTTGTCCGGATCATGGCCATCGGGGCGGAATGTCTGGATCAACGCCAGACCCGGCGCGGGGTAGAAGGCCACGTTCGGGAAAACATTATATTTCAATGAGTCGATCATTTCCGGCACGGAGAAGTTGGAATAATCCAGCCCATAATCGGCCAGCATCTGGGCTTTGACCTGTTCGGCCATGACCCAGCGCGCGGTCTTGCCCTCTGGCACGATCGCGCGCTCGCCGACAATCGACCCATCGCCGACCAGCATGGAATCGAGCAACGCCTGCTGGCTCATTTCCACTGAAGATGTCGGGCTGGGCGTTGCCATGGCGCACAGGTCGCGGCTGATATGATCGCTGAAAATATCGTGCTGCATATTGTGGTCGCCGACCACATTGGTCATTTCAGGATGCACATAGGGCGTGTGATACGCCTCCATGAACGCATCTTGCGCCAGCTTCCAATTGCCCGGCAAATGCTTGCGGACATGGGTGTGGACATACCAGCCGGTCAGATCCCAATTGCGGAAATGGTCGGGCAGGACTTCGAGATAGTCCAACAGGCTGGGCGCATCCTTGTCGAAATTGATGAAGACAAAGCCGTTCCAGCTTTCGACCCGCACTTCCGGCAGGCACACCTTGGCGCGGTCGAGTTGTGGGAATTCCCATTCGCACGGGATGTTCTTGACCGTACCTTCAAGGTTCCATTCCCATGCATGATAAGGGCAGCGCAATGACGGCGCCCAACCGGCATCGCCCGATGGCTTCAGCTTGGTGCCGCGATGCAGGCAGCTATTGTAATAGCCCTTGAGGCCGTGTTCCGTGCGGACGATGACAATCGAGAGGCGCGCCAGATCATAGACATAATAATCGCCGACTTCGGCCACATGTTCATCGCGACAGGCGAATTGCCACACCCGCTTCCACATATGTTCGATTTCGCGGTTGAAGAAATCGGGGCTGGTGTAGCGGTCGAACGGGATGTCGCGCAAATTCTGATCGGGGTTCGATTGCGCCTTCAATACATCCGGTAAAGCGCCATCGCGCTGCGCGATGTCCTGCCATGTGTTGTCGGGATAATGCGCGCGCACCAGCGCCTGAATGTCGTTCATTTGTCCGCTCCTCAGGGAGAATCGCCTTATCTGGCATTCAATCCATGCGGTTAAATATGAACCATCGCTCATATTTGTCAATGGCCCATATTCGCGTTGTTGAGTGGGCGTCATGCCCTTGAATTTACGGCATCCCATCTTACGTCTTTTGTGTTAGACTTTGCCAATGCCCGCCTGTTCGAGTGGGCGAAAAGATGCGTCATACCGGGCAGCAATTGTTCATGGAGAACAAGATGCAATCTAGGCGGTATCAAAGTGTCTTGGCCCCTTTATGGCGCCAAAGATTGTTGCATCCAGCAGGTGTTGTCCTTGCGGTGGCGCTGGTCATTGGCGGTTTGAATATTGGCCTTGCGCCCGGTGTTGATGCCCAGCCCGCCAAGCCCGCCGCATCTGGCCCGGCCCCGGTGTATATCCCCGCCGTTCCCTTTCGCAACCGCAACAGATTCCCGCCCTATCCAAAAGATTCCTTCGAATTAGGCGAAGAGGGGACGGTAGGGATCAAGCTCATTGTGTCGGTCAATGGCCGGGTCAGCGACATCAGGGTGGTGAAATCCAGCGGGAGTCCGAGGCTCGATCGCGCTACTGCCCTGTGGATCAAGTCGCGCTGGCGTTACCATCCTGCCATGCTCAATAACGTGCCGGTCGCCTCGACCATCGCGTTCAACGTGACATTTGTTCTCAAAAAGTAATTAGGCGTGGCGCACGGCGTGCTTTGAAAAATGAACTCAACCCTGAGTGCAGACAATGAACAGCCTTCCCGCAGTTGAAAAATTCGAACCTGTCGCCGCCAGTGATGTAGTCTCGGCCAACCCCCGGATTATCTGGTGGCTGAAGGCGATTTCGCGCGCGATCAGCGTGCTGGCGATGACTGTCGGCGCGTTGGTGGTGATTGGTGGCGTGCTGGACATTGCCTTGTTGAAAAACCTCCTCACCGGGCAGGAAACGGCATCTCCCAATGCCGCCATCGCGATTGGCCTGATCGGCGTTGCATTATGGCAATTGCAGGACGGGGAAGCCGATAATGCCGGAGAGGTGCAGTTGAAGCCGCGCCATCGATTGGCGCGGCTATGCGCGATGGGCGCGGCATTGATCGGGCTGGTCACTATCGCCGAATATATTTTCGACCGGGATTTAGGTGTCGACCATTTGCTGTTTGCCGAACCGCAATCTTCTGTCGGGACATCGATGATGGACCGTATGGCGCCCGGCACCGCCGTCAGCCTGGTGATCCTTGGCGGTGCGTTGCTGCAAATGAGCAGGCGGATGGAACATTGGTCGACGCAGGTGCTGGCGCTGGCAGTCGGCTGGATCGCGTTTCTGGCCTGTCTCGGGCATCTCTATGGTGCGGAATTGCTATATGGCGTCGTGTGCATCGGCGGGGATTGCGAGGCGACGAGCAACCTGCCGCGTTATGCGGCGGTGGCCTTGCCGACCGCATTGATGCTGGGCCTGCTTGCTTATGGCTTGCTCGCCAGCCGTCCGCATGATGGCCTGATGAAGATCATCAGCTCTGACAGCACGGGCGGGCTGGTCGCGCGGCGGATCTTGCCGGCGGCGATCGTGTTTCCGACCGCTTTTGGCTGGTTGAACGTGTCGCTGCTCGACACGGATTTTATCCAGCCCGATCTTGGCGCGGCGCTGGTGGCGGGGATCGACGTGATTGCCGTGGGCGGCGTGCTGTGGTGGAGTTCATGGTCACTCTATCGGATCGATGTGCAGCGCCGTCTGACGGAACGGGAATTGGCGCAGGTGCGCGAACGGGAAATAGAGATCGGCTATCGCATTCAGCGGACCTTGCTGTTCGATTATCCCCCGCATGATTTGCCTTGGGCGCGATTTGCGGCGCTCACGATCCCGTCTGACCGGATCGATGGCGATTTCTTTGATTTTCTCGTCCATACGGATCGTCAGATCGATGTCATTCTTGGCGATGTGATGGGCAAGGGCGTGCCTGCCGCCCTGCTGGGCGCGGCGACAAAGACGCATTTGCTCCGCGCGTTCAGCCATTTGATCGCGATTGGCAATGATCGTGCGTCGCTGCCAGAGCCTAAGGACATCATCACCCTTGCCAATTCCCATATCGCCAATGAACTGATCGCGCTCGATAGTTTCGTGACCGTTTGTTACGCGCGGTTCGATCTGGATCGCGATCGCCTGATCTTTGTCGATTGCGGCCATACCCATACGATCCATTATCAGCAGCAGACCGGGAATTGTGTCTTGTTGGCAGGCGAAAATATGCCGCTTGGCCTCGATGCCCATGAAATCTACACCCAATATGAAATCGAGATCATGCCCGGCGATTTGCTGGTCTTTTATTCTGACGGCGTGACCGAGGCCCGCACGCGCACAGGTGAATTGTTCGGTGTTGAGCGGCTGGTCGATCTGGTGCAGACCCATGCCGATCTCGATCCGGAAGAACTGACCAAGCGGCTGCGGGCGGCGGTGGAGGCATTTTCAGGCTCTGGCAGCTTTGCGGATGACCTGACGTGCGTGTCGGTGAAGCTGAAGGAACACCGCCTGCCCGGACCATTGCGTCGTGCGGAAATGGCTATTTCCAGTGATTTGAAGGAATTGGCGATTGTCCGTGACTTTGTCGAGCAAATGGCGAGCAAGGGCGTGCTGAGCGTGGACAAGGTCAATAGCTTGAAGCGCGCGGTGTCGGAGGCCGCGAGTAACATCATCATCCATGCCTATGATCGCAGGCCGGATCGCAGGATCGAACTGGATGTCGAGGTCTTTGCCGACCGCGTCGTAGTGCGGCTGCATCATCTCGGCATGAGTTTCGATCCGCAACAAGTGTCGGCCCCTAAATTCGACGGCTCGCAAGAAGGAGGCTTCGGCATCTACATCATCGCCCAATCCGTTGATGAAGTGCGCTATTATGTCGATGACCGTGGGCGGAACTGCATTGCGCTCGTCAAATGGGCGGATCAGCCGGATGAAAGGAGGAGTCACGATGCAAGTGACATCTGAATTGGTCGGCAATGTCCATCTTGTCACGCTAGATGGCGAATTGGACGCGAGCAACGTCACTTATTTCAAGGAGATGGTGCTGCCATTATTGGCCTCGCCGATCAAGTTGGTGATCGACTTGTCGGGCATCCGATTTATCGACAGTTCCGGTATGGGCGCAATGATTTCATGCCAACGCCATGCGGCGGCGGTGGGAGGGCGTTTGAAATTGTGCGGCATGTCGCCAGAAGTCCGCGCGTCATTTGAATTGCTGCGGCTCCAGTCTATTCTCGACATCAGCAATACGCGCGAAGAGGCGCTACAAAGCTTTGCGTAAAGGAACAGGGAAATAGATTGAGTGTTGTAATCAAATAATTGTTATTGGGGAAAAATATTGTCAGCTGCGCCATCAGTTCCACAGTTCAAGGAGAAAGACCTCCGGCTGGCACTGGTATGTTATGGCGGGATTTCGCTGGCGATTTATCAACATGGGATCACCAAGGAAATCCTCAAGCTGGTGCGCGCCTCCAAGGCCTATCACAGCGATCTGGGCGAGGCGGAGAAAACCCATCCGACGCGCAGTTTTCAATCGGTGGTCGGCGATAGCCCGGAATATAATACCGAAGCGGTCTATTTTGACCTGTTGCAGGCGATTGGCCGGGAAAATCTCGACCTCCGGGTGATTGTCGATGTGATCGCAGGGTCTTCGGCGGGCGGGATCAACGGGGTTGTGTTGGCGCGTGCGCTTGCCCATGATCTGCCGATTGAGCCATTGACCGATATGTGGATCAACGAGGCCGATATTGCGCGTGTGCTGGATATGAAGGCCAAGGCGCGGTTCTGGCATAAATGGTATCTGCGGCCCTTTATCGGGCCGTTGATCTGGCTGTTGTCCAAGCGGCATCTGATGCCGTTCGTGCCGGACAGGGAGACGCGGAACAAGCTGTCCTTATTCCTGCGGTCGCGCTGGTTTCAGCCGCCATTGGACGGGCCGGGATTTTGCCATTTGCTGCTTGATGCGCTGGGTGCGATGGGAGAGCCGCGCTTCAGCACGGCATCCCTATTGCCTGCGGGGCACCGGCTTGATCTGTTGGTGACGGTCACCGATTTTTACGGAACCGAACGTTCGATCTATATTCATGACCCGCCGATTGTGCGGGAACGTGAGCATGGACATATTTTCCGCTTTGCCTTTGAACAATTCAAGGGCGGGGCGGTGCAAAGCGACTTCGATTCCTACAATCTGCCGTCGCTGGCCTTTGCGGCGCGGGCCACAGCCTCGTTTCCGGGCGCTTTTCCGCCGGTGCAAATCCATGAAATGGATGCGGCGCTGGCGGCGCGACGGCAATCATGGCCTGCGCGGGAGCAGTTTTTACGGACCAATTTCCGTCATTATTTCGCGTTCAATATGAACCCGGAAAGTGCCGTTTTCGTCGATGGCAGCATCCTCAACAACAAGCCGGTGTTCGAGGCGATGGAGGCGGCCAGCGCACATCCGGCCTTTCGCGAGGTTGACCGGCGGCTGGTCTATATCGATCCCCATCCGGGCAAGGCGCTGCGGTCGCGGCTGGGCGTCATGCCCGGCTTTATCCCGACCATTACCGGGGCGCTATCCGATCTGCCGCGCTATGAGCCGATCTTTAACGAACTTTCCCGGATCGAAATATTCAATGCCAATATAGGCCGGTTGAGAGAGGCGTTCGATTCCGCGACTCCACGCGTGCTGAAGTTGGTCGATGGCGTGGCCGGGGAGGCATTGAAACAATGCGCCGATGCGGCCCAGATCCGGCAATGGCGGCTGCAAGTGGCGCATTGCGTCAGTGCGCAAACCGCGTTGTTGTATAACAATTACATGCAGTTGATGATCGGTGCGGGGCTGGATTATCTCACCCGGCTGATTTGTGCCATTTGCGCCTATCCGATGGGGTCGGCGCGCGCCCATTGGGTCGCGAAAATCCTGCGCTTATGGGCGCACCAGACCGGCATCTATCGCAGCGCCTATGAAGTGCCGGCGCGTTTGGAAGATGACGCCGCGATGCCGCCATTCATGCGCTTCGTCAGTAGCTTTGACCTGAGCTTTCGTCATCGCCGCATCCAATCGGTGATGCGCGCCATCAATCGCCTGCACCAACGATCCGGCGAGGTGGATGACGTTGTCCGGTTGCGGACGTCGCTTGATAGTCTGAAGCGCCGGTTATACCGCCAAGCGAGCGCACTACGCGCCTATCAGAAGCATGATTTTCTGCGCGGCCAGACGGTGTCGCACGCGCGCGATCTGTTCAGCCGGGATCAGTTTGTCTCGTCCGTAGATGATCTCCCGGAAGTGCAGGAATTTACGACGTTCAATCGCAATGAAATCGGTGCGATCATCGAACAAATCGGTCTGGAATGCGATTTTGCGCGATTTACTCATGAAACCGATGAAATCATGGGGTCGCTTGATGTGCAGGGGATCGTACCCCTGCTCCGTCGTGAACTGTTGGTGACCTATTTGGGATTCGATGTCTGGGATGTCGTTTCCTTTCCGATGATCAGTATGCAGGACCCACATGAAGCGCTGCAATTGACCGAGCTGCATGAAATCATCGTCGATCGCATCAGCCCGGATGATGCGACTATTTTGGCGGGTGAGGCATCGGTGCTGAAGGGCGGGGGCTTTGGTGGATTCGCCGGATTCTTCAGCCATGCCGCGCGTGAAAATGATTATCTTTGGGGGCGGCTCCATGCCGTGGATCGGTTGATGGATATATTGGCGAGTTCAGTCGCACAGGATATGCCCGATGGCTTCGACATGCGCCCCTTCAAAAAGCGGGCGTTTGAGATCATCCTGCGGGAAGAAGCCAAGCGCTTGCCGAATATGGCGGGCATGATCGCCAAGCTGCAACAACAGGTCGCGGATTTATAGCTGCGGTTCCTGAATTGTTTATTTTATTGTATAAAAAAGGGGCCGAAACAGTGCGTTTCGACCCCATTTTTTGCGTTTTGATATGTCTGAATAAAGGCGCCGATTAAGCGGCTGCACCACTCAGATTGGTCGAGACGTTGTTGAAGGTCTTCGACAGATTGTTGCCAAGGCTCTGCATCGCAGTGATGGCAGCAACAGCGATAAGTGCCGCAATCAGGCCATATTCAATAGCCGTTGCGCCCTTATTGTTCTTCAACATTTTGCGAATGAGTTTCATGTGACGGTTCCCTGTTCCAAAGTGTCAGCCATGCTGAAATCCGCACCTTGCTTAAGGGATTGGATTAAGTTGAACCTAGCTCGTGAAAGTTGATAAATTATTAAATTTAAACATTCTCGCTTTGGGTGGAGATGGGGGCCTTGTCGTTGATATTTGCACGCTGGCTTGCGGGAAATGCGGTTGTCGGCGACAGTCGCTGTCATAGGCTGCACGCCGGACAATGACGCGCAAAGGAAGTGCATGTGTCGATGATGAAGAAGAATATCGCGCTGGCCTTCTTATTGGCGCTGTCGTCGCAAGGGCAATTAGAGGCGCAGGCCGGCACAAAGACTCAGGCAGACGCGAAAATAAGCGCGCGGACGGTTGCCATGCATCGGCGCTTGCTCACGCTCGATACCCATCTCGATACGCCCATTCATTTTACCCGGCCCGGTTGGGACTTTGCGGATCGTCACCGGCTGGCCAGCGATCCTTCTCAGGTCGATCTCCCCCGGATGAAGCGCGGGGCGCTTGATGGCGGTTTTTTCGTGATCTACACCCCGCAAGGCGCGCGCACGCCGGAAGCGACAGCCAAGGCGCGCGATCATGCGCTGGTCCGTGCGGTGGAAATTCACGAAATGGCTGCGCGCTTGCATGACAAGGTCGCGCTGGCGACGCGGGCGGACGATGCCGAACGGATCGCGGCGCAGGGCAAGATCATCGTCTATCAAAGCATCGAAAATGCCTATCCGCTGTCCGGTGATCTTGGCCTGCTCGACAGTTTTTACGCATTGGGCGTGCGGATGATCGGGCCTGTCCATTTCCGCAATAATGACTTCGGCGATAGTTCGACTGATCCCAACGGGCCGGAATATCATGGGTTAAGCCCGCTTGGCCGCGAACTGGTCGCGCGCGCCAATGCGCTGGGGATAATGCTTGATGCCAGCCATGCCTCGGATGATGTGCTCGATCAATTGCTCGACCTATCAAAGGCACCGATCATCCTGTCCCATTCGGGGTGCGAAGGGGTGTATGATCACCCGCGCAATGTCGACGATCCCCGGTTGAAGCGGCTGGCGGATAAGGGCGGGGTCATTCAGATCAACAGCTTTGGCGCCTATCTCGCGGCGACCGGCCCCAATCCCGAACGCGATGCGGCACTACTCAAGCTCAACCAGCAATATGGCGACCATCATGCGATGACGCCGCACGACACCGCGCAATTCGTCGCGGCGCGTGCGGCGATCTTGCGGCGCTATCCGGGTTTTGAGCGCAGCTACGCCCAGTTCGAGGCGCATCTGATCCATGCGTTGCGGGTGCTTGGTCTCGATCATGTCGGCATTGGTCTTGATTGGGATGGCGGCGGCGGGGTGATTGGCATGGCGGATGTGACGGCCATTCCGCGTATTACCCAGACGTTGCTTGACGCGGGCTATAGTGAAGGCGACATTGCCAAGATCTGGGGCGGCAATGTCTTGCGCGTGATGAAGGCGGTCGAGGCCGTTGCCGCCACCGACAACAAATCGGGTGGCTGACAGCGGTCGCCATCAGGGGCGATGGTGCTGATTTGAGGATAAGGAAATCCGATGGGCGTCGATGCGATTGATCATGTGAATATCCGCACGACTGATGTTGTCGGCACCGCGCAGTTTTTTGCCGATGTGCTGGAGATGGACATTCAACCATCCCCCGGCTGTGCCGATCGCCATAGGGCCGCATGGATATGCGATGCGGCAGGGCGGGCAGTCATTCATCTTGCTGCCGTCGACATTCTTTACCCATGGGAAGACAGCGCATCGCTTGCCGCACCGGGGAGCGCGCGCATCCATCATGTTGCACTCAAATGCAGCGGTTATGATGCGATATTACAGCGCTTAACCGGTCAGCAGCGGGTGTTTCACACCAATGATCTGCCCCAGATCGGGCTGCGGCAGATTTTCATCGAAGAGCTGAATGGGATCATGCTGGAGCTGAATTTTTTCGGGGATTAGGTCTGTAGGACTAAGGGATGATACAGCTTCTTATGTGGTCCGGAAGGGCGTATATCTAACATTCGAAGCGACTCTGCTTCTCGGGCTGAAATAGTCGCTTCCCGAATGGAGGTGGACCATGGCCAGCTACGATAGAGAGCAGGTGGTTGCGATCCTGAACAATATCCTTGAACAGGAATTGGCAGGCGTTGTGCGCTATACCCATTACTCGTTTCTGATTTTTGGACATAATCGCATTCCCATCGTGTCTTGGCTGCGCGAGCAGGCGACGGAATCATTGCGCCATGCCGAACAGGCGGGGGAGATGATTACCCATTTGGGCGCTTATCCCTCGCTTGAAATCGGCGCATTGCTGGATAGCCATCGCACCGATGTTACGATGATCTTGCGGGAGGCGCTCGAATCCGAGGGCCGGGCATTGGCATTATACTCGGCGCTATTGGATGCGGTGGCGGGCAAATCGGTGATGCTGGAAGAATATGCCCGCACGATGATTATGGCCGAAGAGCTGCATGCGGGCGAGGTCGACAAGATGCTGCGCACGCCGGGCCAGATCAAGGACAGTGGCCTTAGGGCCAAAGGATAATTTGATCCGCAGGAGGATGTGATGACAATCAAATCTCTCTCGCTTGAAGACTGCGAACAGGCGTTGCTCGATCCGGCGGCCGTGTTTGCCTGCCCCGGCGATGTCGTGGTGGCGCAAGGCATTTCGGACAGCCGGAAAATCGATATCTTACGGCGTTGGGAATATGATGTGCGCGAACAGGAAGTCGCGCAGGAAGAGAATATGGCCGGGGATGTGCCGGTGACCTTGTCTCATGTGCTGGATGCGCTGCATGCGCTGGGCGCGACCGCAGGCCATCATCATGAATCCCCGACCAAACAAGGCGGCGTATGATCGCATTGACCTGAACATTCTTTGAGGAGTGACGCCATGAAATACGCCCTTGCTTTTGCGCTGCTCTCCTTTTCCCTGTCACTATCCACGCCTGTGGGCGCGCAGACCCCGGCGCAGGGCAAGGCGCTGTTCCTGATGCGCTGCGCGTCTTGCCATGTCCCGCCGGATGCGCCGGTGCAGGCGACACGTGTCGGTCCGTCATTGCGCGGGGTTGTGGGCCGAAAATCCGGCACGCTCGCGACCTTTCCCCGTTATACACGCGCGATGAAGGCCTATGGGCAGGTCTGGACACCGGCGGCGCTGGATCGTTATCTCAATGCGCCGCAACAGGTGGTCAAAGGCACGGCGATGTCCTTTCCGGGCCTGAAAAAACCGCAGGAGCGCGCATCGGTGATTGCCTATCTCAAGGCGAATTCGACACGCTGACAGCGCGGATCAGCGGATCAGGATGCGGCCTTTCATGCCAAAGCCCGAATGGAGGAAATGACCGCATTTGAGCTTGTAGCTGCCGGGCGTCACCGCGACGAACGCCACATCCACATTCCCGCCCTTCGGCACCTCGATCTTGCCATTTTGCACGACATTCTGGCTTGATGGATCGAGCGTCACTGCCGCAAAAAATGCCTTTGACGAGAAATTATGCCCGCCTGATCCTCGGTTGATCAGGCGCAGCACATAATGCTGGCCGTGGTTGAACTCCAACATTGCCGGGGTGAAGGAAAAATCCTCCAGCACGATATTACGTGTTTCCGCATGGGGTTCTGCCAATGCTTGCGTGGCCGCATGCGCGCCCGTGGCGGCGAGGCATGATAATATCAGGACATTGAAGATCAATTTCGGCATGGCCAGAACTCCTATCCTTAATTGGTCGAAGAATATCACGTTCGGATGGTCGCGTATATGCGCGCAAATGGCGGAAACAGGCGTGTCGCCATCACCGTTTCGGCAAAAAATCAGTCGCAAAAAGGCCGTGCCTTATTTAGACACGATTTCACGGGATTCATGGCCGAAGCGCTGCCCAACCAAATCACTGTATTTCAAATGGAGTCTGTCGATGATTGTTAAAGCCTATGGCGCTTATGCGGGTGATAAGCCGCTTGAACCGATGGACATCGAACGCCGCGCACCCGGCCCGCAGGATGTGGAAATTGCTATCGCTTATTGCGGGGTCTGCCATTCCGATTTGCATCAGGTTCGCGCCGAATGGGCGGGAACGCTCTATCCTTGCGTGCCGGGACATGAAATCGTCGGCCATGTAACGGCGGTCGGCGCGGATGTCGCGGGTTTCAATATTGGTGACATGGTGGGCGTTGGTTGCATCGTCGATAGCTGCCGCCATTGCAGCCCGTGCGATGAGGGGGTTGAGCAATTTTGCGAAAATGGCATGACCGGCACCTATAACAGCGTGGTGGCGGAGGCGCCGGGCCATACGCTTGGCGGCTATTCGGAGCGGATTGTCGTCAATGATAAATATGTATTGAAAATCAGTCATAAAGCGGAGCAGTTGGCCGCCGTCGCGCCGTTGTTGTGCGCGGGTATCACCACTTATTCGCCGCTGCGTCATTGGAACGTCGGGCCCGGCAAGAAGGTCGGCGTGGTCGGCATTGGCGGGCTTGGCCATATGGGTGTGAAGATCGCCCATGCGATGGGTGCGCATGTCGTTGCCTTTACCACGTCGGAATCCAAGCGTCAGGCTGCGATTGATCTGGGCGCGGATGAGGTTGTCGTCTCCACCAACCGGTCCGAAATGAAGGCGCATGCGGGCAGCTTCGACTTCATCCTCAACACCGTCGCTGCAAGCCATGATCTCAACCCGTTCATTATCCTGCTCAAGCGCGACAGCACCATGTGCCTAGTCGGCGCGCCGGAGCATCAGCATCCGTCGCCAAATGTCATGTTGCTGCTCTTTGGCCGCAAGTCGATTGCCGGTTAGTTGATTGGCGGCATCGCGGAGACGCAGGAAATGCTCGATTTCTGCGCTGAAAAGAACATTGTCTCCGACATTGAGATGATCCCGATCCAGCAGATCGACGCGGCTTATGACCGGTTGGTGAAAAGCGATGTCAAATATCGCTTCGTGATCGACAACGCGTCGCTGCGTGCCTGAAAATGCAGATGATCGGGTTGCAGTCGCGATTATGTTGACAGCCATTAGCTGTGGCTGAATATCCGATCATCTTTGATCCCAATGCGATGCGTGCCCTGTTGGCGGGGCGCAAGACGCAGGCGCGGCTGATTGCCACATCGCCGCTGCACCAATGCCGCGCCGGGGATCGACTATGGGTTAAGGAAACCGGCACCGGGGGCCGGCAGGCGCAATCTGGGCCGGGAGAAGTCTTTGCCGCGCCCCGCGATGCCGAATTCATGGTGTTCATGGATGGCTGGCGACAATATCGCGATGGCCGGGGGCATCAGGGTGCTGTCCCGACCAGCCCGTTATTGGAATGGGTGCCGGCGATTCATATGCCGCGCTGGGCTGCGCGGGTGCAATTGGTGGTGGAGGCGATGCGGATAGAGCCATTACAAGACATCACTTGCGATGAGGCGCTGGCCGAGGGTGAATTATCAGCAGCCTTGGGCCTATATTGGCGCTGGGCGAGGCCGAACCGGGGCGTGTGGTTCGATCTCCGCCACGGTTTTGCATCAAGCTGGAATTGCAGGCACGGCACCAAGGGCGAGCGATGGGAGGACAATCCGCAAGTGGTCGTCCTCGATTTTCATATGGATAAATAATCAGTCGCTACCGGGAGCTGCCCATTCGTCGATCAGATCAAGATAGCAGACGACATCATTATCGGTGGCGATGAACAGCCCTTCCTGCACATCTTCGGTCTGTTGGGCTGCGATGGTCATCGCCTCGCCAAAGCTGCCGTAAAACAGTGTGGTGGCCGCGCCGCCTTCGACCTGCGCATCGAGATGGTAGAGCCGGACGGAGACTTGATCGGATGTAGAACGCACTTATTTTTCCTCAAAATGGATAGCGAGCCAGATGGTGGGGGCGTTTTCCAACGTCCATGTCACCCGGTGCGGGACATGGGCAGGGATCAACAGATGATCGCCGGGGAGAAGGTCGCGCTCGCCATCATGGGCGGTCCACAGCCGGGCTGCCCCGGCGAGCAACAGCACCCATTCATCATGCGGCTGGTTATAGGGCGCATCTGCGGGCGTGATCTGGCCGTGCGAGACGATCCGCTCGATCCGAACGCCGGGACGGGTGAGGAGGGGCGTGAACTGCTCTTCCAGACGGGCATCAGGCAGGTTGTTCAAGAGATTATCCATGCGTCGGTCCTTGATAACATCATGACGGCGCAAAGGGTAGGGCCTGATCGGCAGCCTGTTGCGCGAGGCGCTGCAACAGCCATGAGGCGGCGGGGCCGGGGGGCGTGTCGCTGCGGTAAATACCGGCCAGCGGATAATCGACACCGGGGTGATCTGGCATCGCCAATTGCATCAACGTCCCCGCCATCAGATCCGCCTCGACCATCGACAGCGGCATGTTACCCCAGCCTATGCCCTCGCGCAGCAGGGCATGTTTCGCGCCAAGGTCCGCCAGTCGCCATGTGTGCGGGCTGACGACCGAGAAATCGCGCCCTTCGGTCAAGGGCGAACGGTCGGACAGCACCAATTGGATATGATCGCGGCCCATGCCGGGGCGCAATGTCCCGGCCTGCGCCAGCGGATGATCGGGCGCGGCGACCGGGATTAGCCGCACCGGGCAAAGGGCGATGCAATCAAGGCCGGGCAATTCGCTGGCGAGCGGCCCGGCCACGCCGATCACGGCGGATTTTTGCAGGACGAGATTGCTGACCGCGCCCAAGGCTTCGACATGGAGGCGCAGGGCCACGGTCGGGAACTGGGCGGCAAATGCGCGTAAGACGGTGGCGAGCTTATGCGATGGCAGCATGACATCGACTGCAAGGCTGACTTCGGCCTCCAGCCCCTCCAACAGCCCTTTCACCTTGGCGCGCAGGCCGTCGATCCCCTGACCAATGGCGCGTGCCTCGGCCAGCACCGCGCGACCGGCGACGGTCAATTGCGGTTTGCGCGTCGTATGACGCTCGAACAGATCTACGCCCAATTGCGCCTCCAGATTGGCGATGCCATAGCTGATGACCGAGGTCGCCCGGTTCAATGCCCGGCCAGCAGCCGCAAAACTGCCGGTTTCCACGACCGTGAGAAAGATGTGCAATTGGTCGAAACTGGGAGTGCCGGGATTAGACATATCTAAAAACTCGAATAGTTTTATCTATTTTATACATCTAATCAGAAAAGCATTGCAGCGCTAGAAGGGTTTTCAGACATCACCTCCAAGATGGGAGATTGATATGATTGACCACAGACCTTTTTCGACCCTTGGCAGCGCCGATCATGGCTGGCTCCATGCCAAGCATCATTTCAGCTTTGCCGATTATATGGATCGCAATCGCATGCATTGGGGCAGGCTGCGGGTATGGAATGACGATGTGATCGCACCGCAGACCGGCTTCCC
This sequence comes from Sphingomonadales bacterium UBA6174, assembly GCA_002422945.1. Classification (GTDB taxonomy): domain Bacteria; phylum Pseudomonadota; class Alphaproteobacteria; order Sphingomonadales; family Sphingomonadaceae; genus Alteraquisediminimonas. The sequence goes on from DITW01000069.1 coordinate 55,404, forward strand.
GCCGCATCCGCATCGCGACATGGAAATCATCACCTATGTCCGCGAGGGCGCGATCACCCATGAAGATAGTCTCGGCAATCATGGCCGAACAGAAGCAGGCGATGTGCAGGTCATGTCGGCGGGCAGCGGGATCATCCATTCGGAATATAATCGCGAAACTGTCCCGACCCGGCTGTTCCAGATCTGGATTCAGACGGATGAGCGCGGCACGGCCCCGGCTTGGGGATCGCGGCCTTTTCCCAAGGCGGATCGCGCGGGCAAGTTCGTTATTCTCGCTTCCGGCTCTGCGGAAGATAGCGAGGCGTTGCCGATCCGGGCGGCGGCCCGTGTGGCGGGGGCGACCCTGAAAGCGGGCGAAACGGTCAGCTTCCCTTTGGGGGCCAATTGTTTTGGCTATCTGGTGCCTGCAACCGGGCAGATCGAGATTGATGATATTCGTATTAACCCGGGTGATGGCGTCGCAATCAGTGATGTAGATCTGCTCACGATCACCGCGATTGAAGATAGCGAAATCGTGCTTGTGCAAACGGCATAGCGCCCCGCCCAAATTTATTACCCCTCTCACCACCCAAAAAGGATGACACAAATGAGCAAGGTGCTGGTTCTCTATTATTCCGCTTATGGCCATATCGAACAAATGGCCGAAGCTGTTGCCGCTGGCGCGCGCGAGGCGGGGGCCGAGGTCGATATTCGTCGGGTGCCGGAATTGGTGCCGGAAGAAATCGCCCGCAACGGCCATTTCAAGCTCGATCAAAAGGCCCCGATCGCCACGGTGGCCGAACTGGAACATTATGACGCGATCATCATCGGCACCGGCACGCGCTTTGGCCGCTTGTCGTCGCAAATGGCGAATTTCCTCGATCAGGCCGGTGGCCTGTGGGCGCGGGGCGCATTGAATGGCAAGGTCGGCGCAGCCTTCACCTCGACCGGCAGCCAGCATGGCGGGCAGGAAACGACGTTGTTTTCGCTGATCACCAATATGCTGCACTTCGGCATGACGATTGTCGGGCTGGATTATGGCTTTGCCGGGCAGATGGGCCATGACAAGGTGCGCGGTGGCGCGCCTTATGGGGCGACGACCATCGCGGGTGGCGATGGCAGCCGCCAGCCGGAAGAAGATGAATTGGGCGGCGCACGCTATCTGGGCCGTCGCGTGGCGGAAACGGCGACCAAATTGTTCGGCTGATCCTGTCGGGCGTGGCAGCAAGAGCTTGTCGCGCCCGATAACATCTGGAGGAGACACAAGATGAAACATACGCATCTCGCACTGGCAGCGGCTTTGGCCTCGATTACCGTCATTTCATTGCCCTCGCTGGCGTTGCCGCCCGGCGCAAACCCCAATCCCAAGGCGGTTGAGGCAGGCCATTATGTGGTGGAACCCAGCCACACCCGCGTGACCTTTGGCGTGTCGCATATGGGCTTCAACGATTATTTCGGCGAATTTGTGGGCGCGAGCGGTTCGCTGGTCCTCGATCCGAAGAACCCCGCCGCCAGCAAGCTTGATGTGAGCGTGCCGACCGCAGGTATTTCCACCACCAATGCCAAGCTCGACGGCGAATTGAAGAGCGCCGACTGGTTCGATGCCGCGAAATATCCGACGATCAGCTTCACCTCGACCAAGGTGACGGTAGCCGGGCCGGGCCGCGCCAATGTGCTCGGCAATCTCACCCTGCATGGGGTGACAAAGCCGGTGGTCCTGACCGCCAAGTTCAACGCAGGCGGCATCAATCCGCTCAGTAAGGCCTATACCACCGGCTTTCATGTGACGGGCAAGATCAAGCGGTCGGACTTTGGGGTCAGCACCTATATCCCCCTGATCGGGGATGAGGTCAGCCTCAACATCAGCGCGGCCTTTGAAAAGCAGGCCAAATAAGTTCGTCGCGATCTGCGCCTGATGCTGTTATGGGGCGACCATGACGGCCAGCAACCTGCGCGACCTTTTGGTCAATATGCTGACGCGAGACCTCGGGGGCGACCGTCGCCGCTGGCGGATCGCGGTCGGCGATGTGCGCGTATATAGCAGGGCCACTCATCCGCATTGCAACTGGGCGGTCGCCCCGTCTGGGAGCAATAGAGAGATCGCCGAAGTTGAACGCCTCGTCGATGATTTGCGCGCGCGCCATCCGATTGTTGCGGCTGGTTGAGCGTCAATAGGCAAGGAACAGCAACGTGATACCTCTCGAACTGATCGACACGGCGGATCTGCCGGATGGTGGCCAGCTCCGTCTGATGTGCCGTGGACAGGATTATTCGATCCTGTTCGGGCGCAATGAATTGATGAGTAGCCGGTTGCGCGGCTCCGAAGAGGCGCTGGCGACATTGGCATGGGAGCCTATCGCCAATCGCAGCAAGCCCAAATTCCTGATCGGCGGGCTGGGCATGGGCTTTACCATGCGCGCCGCGATCAAGATCCTGCCGCTGGGCGCGAAGATTATCGTGTCGGAACTGGTCCCGAAGGTGCTGGAATGGGCGAAGGGGCCGCTAGCGCATATTTTCGGCGACAGCCTGTCCGATCCGCGCGTCGATGTGCAGATCGAAGATGTCCGCGCGATGATCGCCGAAACCAACGGCACCTATGATGCGATTTTGCTCGATGTCGATAATGGCCCGGATGGTTTGATCCATGCGGAAAATGACCGGCTCTATAGCAAATATGGCCTGCGTTCGGCCTATGCGGCGTTGCGGGCGGGTGGGGTGTTGGCCGTGTGGTCGGCTTATCCCGATCATGCCTTTGCCCAGCGCCTGCGCGGGGCCGGTTTCGAGGTGAACGAGGTCAAGGTCCGCGCGACCGGCGGCAAAAAGGGCGCGCACCACATCGTCTGGGTCGCGATCAAGCCGGGCAATAAATAGGGCGGGGCATCGGCCCTGCGTCCCTTTTTCACTGAACTTCAGCATGACGAGAAGGTGGGGCGTTGGTTCGCGTCTGACCCTATGACTTGCGGAAAATGACGGACAGATTGTTGGCGGGCATTGCAATGGTCTGGATCAGCGCCAGACCGTGCGCTGCGGCGCAGGTGGTGACAGCCTCCAGATCGCGCAGGCCCCATTCGGCATTGCGCATCCTTAGATTGCTGTCGAAGGCCTCGTTGCTCGGCGCGGTTTCGACGCCCGCGACCCGGAACGGACCATAAATATACAGCAACCCGCCCGCGCCAAGAATCGCCGCCGCCCCGCGCATCAGGCCTTCGGTCGCGGCCCAAGGGCTGATGTGCAGCATATTGATGCAGATGATCGCATCGGCCTGTTGGATCGGCCAATAGGCGGCGCTGGCATCGAGATCGAGCGGGCGGCGCACATTGCCGGTCTTTTCAGCGCGGCTCCATGCTTCAATCGACGCGCGGGCCTCGCTGCTGGGGTCGGACGGCTGCCAGACCAAATGCGGCACGTGTTGCGCGAAATGGACGATATGCTCGCCGGTGCCGCTCGCGATTTCGAGCACAAGGCCACTTTCCGGCAACAAGGGTCGCAGCGTATCGAGGATCGGGTCGCGATTACGCGCAATGGCGGGCGCGAATAGCCGTGCCTCAATGGGGGAATGCGACAATGTCATGCTCCTGATGCGAACTCATCGCAGACCCTAGCATGAATTGGTGCAGATTTAACGCCGTGTGGCGGAGAAAATCGCCGGGAGAAACCAGCCGAGCGACACCGACCCGCCGAGCAGGAGAATGGGAACGGAAAGGTCGGTCATGATGCGCTCACTTGTTGGTCGAATTGTGGTGTGGCAGATGCTGCCTGTGTCGTGGCTACTGGCTCGGATGCGGGCAGGTTGCGTTCCAATTGTGCGAGCAGGAACTGGCCGAAATCCCATGTGCCAATGCCGGACGCGGCGTTGATATGGCCGATCTCGCCCGCATCGGCGAAGCGGCTGCCCCAATGTTGTGCAAGGGTGCGCGCGCCGTCAAAGCCCATATACGGATCATTGCGGCTGGCGGCGACGATGGAGGCAAAGGGCAATGGCGTTTTCGGCGTCGGGCCAAAGCCTGAAAGGCGGCTATCCAGCGGGGCGTGATCGACCTCGGGCGGGGCGACCAGCAACGCGCCGATCACCGGCCCATCATGGCCGGGCTGTTCGAGCGCCGCCCACCAATTGACCGCATGGCAACCAAGGCTATGGGCCACGAGGATGACCGGGCGGCCCGCCTGTTTGATCGCGAGGTTGAGCTGGTTCACCCAAGTGTTGCGATGCGGGCGATCCCACATGCCGAGATTGACCCGCGCGATATCGTCGCGCTGTTGCTCCCACAGCGATTGCCAATGGTCAGGGCCGGAATTGTTGAGACCGGGAACGATGAGGATCAGCGGGCGCTTGGCGCTGCCTTTCTGGTCATGTGTCAATGTCTATCTCCAGTGGTTACTAGTGATATCGGTCGACTTGGCGCACGTCCCGATTTTTGGCCCGACTCAGGCGCTTTAATACAATTGAAAATGTAGACTTTTGGCCCGTAGCTCAAGATGGATCTGCGATGCGGGGGGCAAGTTAAAGTTTATTGGTGCTGCAACGGCCTAAAAATGCGCCTTATTCAGCGAATAGGGGTTCCAGCGCAATCGGATCGGCCAAGGTGATGCCATCCAGAATCGCGGCGGTTTCGTCGCGCACCTTGATCATCAGGCTACGCAACCGGCATTCGGATTCGGTCACGCAATTTTTGCAGCTTTCATGTGCCAGACGGCTGGCGCACGGCACCAAGGCCAATGCGCCATGGGTGAAGCGGATGATATCGCCATAACGGATTTCGGACGGTTTTTTCGCCAGCCAATACCCGCCGTCGCGCCCCCTTTTGGTATCGACCCAGCCTTCGCGTGACAGTTCCGACAGGATGACGGTCAGAAATTTGGCCGGGATATTTTGCTGTTCGCTGATTTCCGTCAACTGCACCGGGCCCTGATCGTAGCGATCGGACAGATGTTGCAACGCGCGTATAGTGTAGCGGGTCTTTTGCGAGAGCATCTCTTTCACATGGCCCGAAGGACGCGTTGACGCAAGGGCGTTCAATCCAATTGTTGCAACCACTCTGCAATCATTTTGCGCCCGGCGGCCACCGCCACCGGGCCATGCAGGTCATGGGCGGCACGCAGGCTGGCCTCATCGCCACCGGCCTCGATGACAGAACCCGGCCATTCTTCGATCCATGCATCGAACCTTGGGTCTTGCCCCATTTCCGCGTGAAACTGCACCGCGAGGATATTCTTCCCCCGGCGAAAGGCCTGATGTTTATAGACATGGCTGGACGCCAAGAGCTCGACATTGTCGGGCAAGGTGAAGGTGTCGCCATGCCAATGCAGGATCGGCACATCCTCCAGATGCCGCAACGGCGTTTCCTTGGCGTGATCGTGAATGCGGATCGGATGGAAGCCGACTTCCTTGTGCGGGCCTTCATAGACATCGGCACCCAACGCCGCCGCCATCATCTGCGCGCCAAAGCAGACGCCAAGCGTGGGCCGCCCGGCATCCAGCCGATGGGCAAGCCGCCGCATCTGGCAGCCGATCCACGGATATCGATCCTGTTCATAAACGCCCATCGGGCCACCCATCATGATCAGCAAATCCGGCTCGCGCAGATCGAGCGTCGGGAATTTGGGGTCGGTCACATCGATGCGGTCGACCAGATAGCCCGCATCCTCGATCGGCTGACGGTAACCGGCCACCCCTTCATAGGGCACGTGGCGAATGATGAGGGCGGTCTTTTGGTGCATGGTCTCGATGTTGAAATGGCTGTCCGCCCTTTAAATGAGGGGCGGACAGCCATTTGGCAAGGGTTAGAAGGTTGCCTTGACGGTGACGCCATAGGTGCGCGGGTCGCCCGGTTGGCCGATGATCAGACCGGTGCTCCCCGATTGGGTCGCCAATTGTTCGATATATTTCTGGTCGAATGCATTGCGCACCCAGCCATAGACATCCCATTGCTTGTTGGCGCGATACCCAAGGCGGACGTTGGAGAGCGCATAGCCCTTCACATCGGTATAGATCGACCGCGCTGGGTTGGACGTGAATTTCGAGCGATAGCTGCCGTCATAGCCGAGGTAAAACGCGCCATCGGTGCTGAACAATTGCGCAGGCACGCGATATTCGCCGCCAAATGAGAATGCCCATTTCGAAATGCCCGGCAAGATCGAGCCGGAGATGTTGCAGCTCAACGGACTTAACGCGCCCGGCACACCCGCCGCACCCGCGACCTGCGATCCGCTGATCGCGGTGCCGCCAGTCAGTTCGGGCGGGCAGGGGGAATCGACGAACTTCTTGTATTTCGCATCCGTGAAGGCGGCGTTGACATAGAGGTTCAGATTATCCGTGGGACGGGCCGAGAAATCCGCCTCGACCCCGCGCACCCGCACCTTGTCGGCATTGGCGAGATAGCCGCGCACGACACCCGGCGCATTGTCATTGACGATCGCCTGGAAGTCCTTGACGTTTGTCCAGAAGCCCGAAAGATTCAGCGTCGCCCTGCGGTCGAACAACTGGGTTTTCAGGCCGAGTTCAAAATGATCGACCTTTTCCGGCTTGACCGTGGTCTTGCTGGTGACGGGCAGGCCGGTGGTCCTGTCGGTCGGAATACCGTTCAGATTGATGCCACCCGATTTGAAGCTCTTGGCATAGGTCGCAAAGGCCAGCACATCGTCCGTCACATCATAGGATGCGGTGAAATCATAAGACAGATTCCAGTCGCTGAACTTCGGGCTGTAATTGAGGTTCGGCAGGCCCGCATCCGACAATTTCCCCGGGCTGGTGACGAGCACGCCATTTTGCGTGACGGTCGAGATATAGCTGCCGCTTTTCTTGTCATAATTCACGCGCACGCCGGGCTGGAGGTGCAGGCGATCCGTGACATGATAGGTCAACTGGCCAAAGGCCGCGAGGCTCGTGTTTTTAAAGTCGATATTATTGTCCGATTGCACCCCGTTCAGATAGGCCGGGTTGTTCGCATTGGCATTGCTGGGGCTAAGCAGCCATTTGCTGGCCGCTGACCCCAAGGTCTGGATGCCATCGGTATGCACCGATTGTTGAAAGCCGAACAGGCCGACCACGAAATCGAGCTTGTCGCTCGTCTGCGCATAGCGGAATTCCTGCGTCCACTGGCGCTGGGTCGATGGGTTGTTGACCTTGGTGAAGATCGGCAGGCCGGTAAAATCGCGGTCGTTGGACGGCAGCCAGTTCCAGAAGCGCCATGCGGTGACCGAGGTCAGTTCACCCGCGCCGACTTCCCATTTCGCGCGCAACGACACGCCGCCAAGCGACTGCTTCGCCCGCAGATCGGCATCGACATCGGTGACGCGGTCAAAAATGTCGGTGCTGGGGACGGCATAGCCCTGCGCGGCGGCAAGGGCAGCATATTGGCGGTTCGAAGCGCGCTGTGTGCTACCGGTCTTATAATAGATCTGGGCGCAGCATTCCGGGTCCTGACGGTTGTAATCGCCCGCCAGCGTGAGGTTGAGCGTGTCGGTCGCCTTCAGCAGCAATTGCGCCTTGAAGCCGATATTCTCCTGCTCGTTGATCCGGCTGTTGGTCGCGACATTATAGACGGTGCCGCGACGGCTGGTGGCCGATGCGGCCAAGCGCACCGCGAGCCTGTTATCGATCAGCGGGCCAGAGATCGAACCCTTGGCCTGCACAAAGCCGAGATTGCCGAACGAGGCTTCAATCCGCCCTTCCGGGGTGAAGCTCGGCGCACGCGAGGTGATATTGATCGCGCCGGCGGTGGTGTTCTTGCCGTACAACGTGCCCTGTGGCCCGCGCAGGATTTCGATCTGGCCGACATCGAGAAAGTCGAATGTCGTCGATGCGCTGCGGGAATAATAGACCTCGTCGACATAAATGCCGACGCCCTGTTCGATGCCGTCATTGGTCAGGCCGAATGGCGCACCGAGGCCACGGATATTCGCGGCGGAATTGCGCGGGTTGGAGGAATAGAATTGGACGGTCGGCTGAAGCTGTTGCAGCTTACCGACGTTAAAGCTGCCGGTGGCTTCCAACGCCGCCGAGTTGATCACCGAAATGGCGACCGGCACATCCTGAATCTGTTCTTCGCGGCGGCGGGCCGTGACGAGAATTTCGGTCGATGCCGCTTCTGCTTCGGCTTCGGAGGCGGCTGCTTCGACGGCATAGGCCTGCACTGGTGCAAGGCTGAGGGTGGCAAGGCTGACGGTCGCCACGCTGGCGAGCAAAAGAGGTCGTGCGATCATGTGGATTTCCCTGATGATGTTCGCGACGCCTCCGGTGGTCCGGTCAGCAGCGGTTGGTTGTTGGTTGTTAGTTGATGTGGACGCTTGTGGGCGCGTGAAACTCAGTGCGGTTTGATCCGTTTTTTTTCCGTGACATCGATCTGCACGACGCGCCCTTCATGGACGGTCAGAGAGACATTGCCGAAACGCAGGCCTTCAAGCGCCTCGCGGACGCTGTTGAGGCTTTCGTTGAGGATGCGGGCATCCTCGTTGCCCAAGTCATGTTCGGATTTTTGTGTCATGCTCCGATGCTCCAATCTTGATGAAAATGCCTTTATTATCTATTATTATTATAGACAATAAACTTACTCTTCGCCCCCTTGAACAATCGCTTTATTGCAGCGTCTTTAGCGTCCGGAGGTGTGGAAAATCCGCGATTTTGTTGGGCGGACGACCAGTTGTACCCCGACATGGGGCGGGGTGTCGGCGGCATCGAGATCAATCTCGATCACCCGATCAAGTGCGCCGCAATGGCCCTCGACCCGCCATTTGCCGCCCTTGCGGAACAGGTTGCTGACGATGATCGGCAGGCCGCCCGCACCCGCACCCGCACCCGCACCCGCCAGTTCTACATCATGGGGGCGGAAGTGCAGTTGCGCCGGGCCATCAGCATGGCCATTGGCTGGAATATCGAGCTGCCGGTCGTGGAGCCGGATCAGGCCGTTCGTCACGGTCACATCCACCCGGTTGATCTCGCCGACAAAGTCGGAGACGAACGGGCTGGCCGGTTCCATATAGACCTGTTCCGCAGTGCCGACCTGTTCGATCACGCCATGATCCATCACGACGATCCGGTCGGCGAGTTCCAGCGCCTCTTCCTGATCATGGGTGACGAAGATCGAGGTCAGGCCCATTTGTTCATGCAGCCCGCGCAGCCATCGGCGCAGGTCCTTGCGGACCTTCGCATCCAATGCGCCAAAGGGCTCATCGAGCAACAGCAACTGCGGTTCGACCGCGAGCGCGCGGGCAAGTGCTACCCGCTGGCGCTGACCGCCTGACAATTGCGCCGGATAGCGATTGCCCAAGCCGCCAAGCTGGACAAGGCCGAGCAATTCTTCCGCCCGGGCCTTGATGTCGACCTTGGACGGGCGATCCTTGCGCTTGCGCACCGACAGGCCGAACGCGACATTTTCAGCGACGGTCATGTGCTTGAACAAGGCGTAATGCTGGAACACGAAACCGACGCCACGTTCGGCGACCTTGCGTGTCGACACGTCTTCGCCATCGAACAACACATGGCCGCTATCTTGAAATTCCAGACCGGCGATGATCCGCATCAGCGTCGTCTTGCCCGAACCGGATGGGCCGAGCAGGGCGATGAATTCGCCCGGTTCGATCGTCAGGTTGATATTGTGGAGCGCCGGATAATCGCCGAAACGCTTGGAAATATTCTGGACGGTAATCAATGTCCCGCTCCCCCATGATGATAGTCGAAGCGCCATTCGAGCACGCTCTTGGCGACCAAGGTGACTAAGGCGAGCACGGCCAGCAAGGATGCCACGGCAAAGGCGCCGACAAAGTCATATTCATTGTACAAAATTTCGACATGCAGCGGCATGGTGTTGGTCAGCCCACGGATATGGCCGGACACGACCGACACCGCGCCAAATTCCCCCATCGCCCGGGCATTGCACAGCAATACGCCATAGAGCAGGCCCCAACGGATATTGGGCAATGTCACATGCCAGAAGGTCTGCCAGCCATTCGCGCCCAAGGACACTGCCGCCTCTTCATCATCCTTGCCCTGTTCCATCATCAACGGAATCAATTCCCGCGCGACAAAGGGGAAGGTGATGAACACGGTGGCGAGGATGATCCCCGGCACGGCGAAGATGATCTTCACATCATGGGCGTTGAGCCAAGGCCCCAGCCAGCCATGCGCGCCGAACAGCAATACGAAAATCAGGCCCGACACCACTGGCGACACGGAAAAAGGCAGGTCGATCAGGGTGATAAACAGGCTCTTGCCGCGAAAGCTGTATTTGGTGATCGCCCATGATGCCGCAAGGCCGAACACGATGTTGAGCGGCACGCTGATCGCCGCGATCAACAGGGTCAGGCGGATGGAGGCCAGCGCATCCGGTTCCTTTACCGCATCCCAAAAGGTGCCGACGCCCTGTTTCAGCGCCTCGGAAAACACCGCCACCAATGGCAGCAGCAGAAAGAAGCCGAGAAACGCCAGCGCACTGCCGATCAACAGGCCGCGGGCAAATCTGCTTTCGCTGACAATCGCACGCTGGCTCATGCGCCCGCCCTCCCGCGTGACCAAGCCTGTATCAGATTGATACCGAGCAGGATCGCAAAGGACGCGATCATCATCACCGTCGCAATCGCCGTCGCACCGTCATAGGCATATTGTTCAAGCTGGGTGACGATCAGCAATGGCGCGATTTCGGTCTTGCCGGGCATGTTGCCGGAAATGAAGATGACCGAGCCATATTCCCCGACCCCACGCGCAAAGGCGAGGGCAAAGCCGGTGAGCAGCGCCGGACCAATCGCCGGGAAGATGACCCGGGTGAAGGTCTGATGCCGGGTCGCGCCCAAGGTGGCGGCGGCTTCTTCCACATCCTTGCCAAGATCGGCGAGGACCGGTTCAACCGACCGGACGACAAAGGGCAGGCCGATGAATACCAAGGCAATGATGATCCCGATGCGGGTGAACGCGACATTGATCCCCAAGGGGTCGAGATATTGGCCGATCCAGCCATTGGGCGCGTATAGTGCGGTCAGCGCGATGCCCGCCACTGCCGTGGGCAAGGCAAAGGGAAGGTCGACCAATGCGTTCACGACCTTCTTGCCGGGAAAGCTATAGCGCGCCAGAACCCACGCCACGAGTAGGCCGAATATGGCATTGACCAGACCGGCAGCCGCCGCCGTGCCGAAGCTCAGACGATAGGCCGCCACGGCGCGTTCGGAGAAACCGACCTTGATAAAGTCGGACCAGCCCATACCCGCCGATTTGAGAAAGATCGTCGCCAATGGAATGAGGACGATCAGCGTCAGCCAGCCAAGGCTGAACCCGAAGGTCAGGCCGAAGCCGGGCAATACCGATGGCTGACGCCATCGGTTGCGCTTTGAAAAGGGGCTGTTCATCTGCAGTGGCCTGCTCGATTTAGAGTGATGGACGATGCGGTCAGATTATTTCTTGGTGGTGATGCGGTCGAACACGCCGCCGTCATCGAAATAATAGGCCTGCGCCTTTTTCCAGCCGCCAAAATCGCTGTCGATCGTGACGAGGTTGAGGCTAGGGAATTTGTCCTTGAACTTGGCGGCAACCTTTGGGTCGCGCGGGCGATAGAAATTGCGCGCGATGATCGTCTGGGCATCCGGCGTATAGAGGAAGCGCAGATAGGCATCCGCGACCTTTTCCGTGCCATGTTTCTTGGCGTTTTCGGTCACGACTGCGACCGAAGGTTCGGCGAGGATCGAGATGCTCGGCACGACGATTTCAAACTTGCCCTTGCCCAATTCCTGTCCGGCGAGGAATGCCTCATTTTCCCAGGTGATCAGCACATCGCCAATGCCGCGTTCGGCAAAGGTCGTGGTCGAACCGCGCGCGCCGCTATCCAATACCGGCACATTGGCGAACAGTTTCGAGACAAATTGCTCGGCTGCGGTCTCGGACCCGCCCGCCTTGCGGCCATAGGCCCATGCCGCGAGGAAGTTCCAGCGCGCGCCGCCGCTCGTTTTCGGATTGGGGGTGATGACGCCGATGCCCGGCTTGACCAGATCGCCCCAGTCCTTGATCGCCTTGGGATTGCCCTTGCGGACGAGAAACACGATAGTCGAGGTGTAAGGCGCGCTGTTTTCCGGCAATGATGCCTGCCAATTGGCGGGCAGCAATTTGCCCTTATCGGCAATCGCGTCGATGTCATAGGCAAGGCCAAGGGTCGCGACATCCGCTTCCAACCCGTCGATAATCGCGCGGGATTGCTTGCCGGAACCGCCATGGCTCATTTTGAAAGTGACATTCTGGCCGGTGTCGGCCTTCCATTTCTGGGCGAAGGCGTCGTTGATCGCCTTGTACAATTCCCGCGTCGGATCATAGGATACGTTGGTCAGTTCGATGCTGGTCGCATCGCCCGATGCCTTGTCGGACTTTGAACAGGCGCCAAGTCCGACCAACAGGCCCAAGGTCACGCTCGTCAGCAAAATTCTGCGGTTGATCATCGACGGTCTCCAAATTTCATGCAGGGGAGTTACAATCTATCTAATAAGTAGACAATAAAATTGAAGTTCATCCGTCGATACTTTTTCTATCATAGTGATAGATATTAAACCTGCGCCTTTTCTGGCCCTGATGGACTCAGCTCCTATTGCGTCGCGGAGGCGCATCAACGCATAGAGACAATCGAATCTATGCATAGGCGCATCTGGCCATAGAATGGCACCGAGATGGCGTAGGGCAGATATTGATATGGAGAAGCGGGCAGATGAGTTCTGAGACCGAGGTAAAAATGACGCATGAAGATATTGCCGCCGCACTGAAAATCGCGATGCGGCACATGCCAAGCCCGGTGGCGCTGATTACCGCGACTGATCCGGCAGCCGGCGAACCCGTCGGTCTCGCGGCGACGGCCTTTGTGCCGGTGGCGATGGACCCGCCGTCGATGCTGGTCTGTATCAACCAGTCGGGTAGCGCCTATGCAGCGATCAAGGCGGCGGGCGCATTTTGCATCAATATATTGGGGCTGGAACATTCGTCGGCGCTCGCTCCCTTCGCGAGCAGCGACCGGCGCGATGAACGGTTTGACGGCGCGCATTGGCAGACACGCAATGGCATTCCCTATCTGGAAGGCACGTCGGCGAATATCTTCTGCCGCAATGTTCGCAGCGATGTTTTCGGCACGCATGAAATCTTCATTGGCGAGGTGTTCGACATCATTGTCGAAACAGCCGCCACCCCGGCCTTGTGGCATGCGGGTCAAGTTGTGGGTCTGACCGGCGCTTGATCGCAGGGGGCTTGATTTGAGTCGGCCCTGATTGAGTCGCTATCTGGGTGAAATAAGCGTGGCGATTTCAATGTCTCATCAATGCATTCGATTGCATAAACCGATTGCATAAACGGACGATGAAAAACATTGCAATAGAAATGGCCAAAGCCATCGCCCCAATTGTCGAGCTATTCGGTCTGATTCCAGCAATTAACCTGTCTTGGGGCCGGATGATGGCAACATAATTTCCCCAAAAAGCGCATTTGGCCCTTAAAAAACCGGCTTCGGCGTTGTAAGGGGCGTGCCAACAGGGCCTTGAGGGGGATCAGGGAGACCTGCATGCCCGTCCACATGTGATAGAGAAAGAGACATGACCGTGAGCAACTCTGAAGCCGCGACACTGGCCAGAACGGTCGGCAATGTTCCGACCAATCATGAAGCACTGGTCGCCTGGGTCCAGCAGATCGCGGAACATGTGCAGCCCGACTCGATCCGTTGGTGCGATGGTTCCGATGCGGAATGGACTGAACTGACCAACGCCTTGGTCGATGCCGGCACTTTGGTCCGCCTGAACGAGGAAAAGCGTCCGAATTCATTCTACGCCCGCTCCGCGCCGAGCGACGTCGCCCGCGTCGAAAGCCGCACCTTCATCTGTTCCGAGCGTGAAGAAGACGCAGGGCCAACCAACAACTGGCGCGACCCGGAAGAAACCCGCGGCACGCTCGCTGGCCTGTTCGCGGGCTGCATGCGCGGTCGCACGATGTATGTCATTCCTTATTCGATGGGTCCGCTGGGTTCGCCGATCAGCCAGATCGGTGTGGAAATCACCGACAGCCCCTATGTCGTGCTGTCCATGCGCATCATGACCCGCATCGGCACGCCGGTGCTGAAGGAATTGGGCGAACATGGCTTCTTCGTTCGCTGCGTCCATTCGGTCGGCATGCCGCTTGCGCCCGGTCAGGCCGATGTGATCTGGCCGTGCAATGACGACAAATGGATTTGCCATTTCCCTGAAACCCGCGAAATCTGGTCNNTATGGTTCGGGCTATGGCGGCAACGCCCTGCTCGGCAAGAAGTGCTTCGCTTTGCGCATTGCCTCGGTCATGGCCCGCGATGAGGGTTGGCTTGCGGAGCATATGCTGATCCTCAAGCTCACCTCGCCGGAAAACAAGGTTCATTATGTCGCGGCAGCGTTCCCAAGCGCCTGCGGCAAGACCAATATGGCGATGCTGGAGCCGACGATTCAAGGCTGGAAGGCCGAAACCATCGGCGATGACATTTGCTGGATGCGTTTTGGCAAGGATGGCCGTCTGTATGCCATCAACCCGGAAGCGGGTTTCTTCGGCGTGGCGCCGGGCACCAGCGTCAAGACCAACAAGAATGCGGTCGAAACCCTCTATGCCAACACCATCTACACCAATACGGCGCTGACCGCCGATGGCGATGTGTGGTGGGAAGGCCTGTCGGCCACCCCGCCGGAAGGCATGACCGATTGGCAGGGCAATGCTTGGGACCAGAGCAAGGGCACCCCGGCAGCGCATCCGAACGCGCGTTTTGCCGTCCCGGCGGCGCAATGCCCATCGATTGCCGATGAATGGGATAATCCCGCTGGCGTGCCGATTTCGGCGATCCTGTTCGGTGGCCGTCGCGCATCGACCGTGCCGCTCGTCACCGAAGCCTTTGATTGGCAGCATGGTGTGTATCTCGCCGCGAATATCGCGTCGGAAGGCACGGCAGCGGCAGAAAACAAGGTCGGCGTTGTCCGTCGCGATCCGTTCGCGATGCTCCCGTTCTGCGGGTACAATATGGCCGATTATTTCGACCATTGGCTGAAAATCGGCGGGGAAGCCGCTGCCGATCCGGGCCAGTTGCCGCGCATCTATCTCGTCAATTGGTTCCTGAAGGGCGCGAACGGCAAGTTCCTGTGGCCGGGCTATGGCGACAACAGCCGCGTGCTCAAGTGGATCGTCCAGCGCCTTGAAGGCGAAGCGGCTGCCGTCGACACGCCGATTGGCCGTCTGCCGGAAGCAGGCGCGATCGACACCACCGGCCTCGATATCGCTGACGGCGCGTTGCAGGAATTGCTGACGGTCGATGTCGCCCGTTGGCAGGATGAAGCCAAGTTGAGCGCTGCCGATCTCGGCAAGTTCGGCGACAGCGTGCCACCCGCCTTGTGGGATGAGCAAAAGGCGCTGGAGGAACGGCTCGCTGCGGCTAACTGATCGCCTGACGCATCAAGCGTGTAAGAAAAGCCCCCGCGATGACCAATGGTTGTCGCGGGGTTTTTCATGTCATCATCTCGCGTTGCCCTCCCTCCCTTCGCGGGAATGACGAAGGCGGGAGAGGTTTCCTTTCAGACCAAAAGATTCTAGCCTTGGTCTATGCAAAAACCGCGCATCCTGTTGACCCGCAAATGGCCCGATGAAGTCGAGGCCGCGCTGGCCGATCATTTCGACGTGACGCTGAATGTCGAGGATCGCCCCTTGTCCGGTGACGCATTGGCGGCGGCGATGCGCGATTATGATGCGCTTTGCCCGACGGTGACAGACCGGATCGATGCTGCGGTGTTTGCGAGCGAGGGTATCCGCGTCCGTTTGATCGCCAATTATGGCGCGGGCGTCGATCATATCGACCTTGATGCGGCACGGGTAGCCGGGGTGGCAGTATCGAACACGCCGGATGTGTTGACGCACGCCACGGCGGAAATCGCGTTGATGCTGATGTTGATGACGGCGCGACGCGCGAGCGAAGGCGAGCGCGAATTGCGGGCAGGGGCGTGGACCGGCTGGCGACCGACCCATATGGTCGGCCAATCGCTGTATCGCAAACGGCTGGGGCTGGTCGGATTTGGCCGGATTGCCCGAGAAACCGCCCGGATGGCGCGGGCGGCATTCGATATGGAGATCGTCTATCATAGCCGCAACCGGGCGGGTCTTGAAGTTGAGGCGGCGCTGGATGCCCGATATGAGCCGGATCTAGGCAAGCTCGCGACCGATAGCGATATTTTGTCGCTCCACTGCCCCGGCGGGGCGGCGACCCATCATCTGGTCGATGCGGCGCTGCTGGCGCGGATGAAGCCGACGGCGATCCTGATCAACACCGCGCGGGGTAGCGTTGTCGACACGCAGGCCTTGGTTGACGCCCTTGGCAAGGGTCTGATCGCAGCGGCGGGCCTTGATGTGTATGAAGGTGAACCCGCAGTGCCGCCCGCATTATTGACCCTGCCTAATGTCGTGTTGTTGCCGCATCTGGGGAGCGCGACGTTGGAAACGCGGCGCGCGATGGGGATGCGGGCGATGGAAAATCTTGTCGCCTTTTTCGCGGGTGAACCGCTGCGCGATCCTTTGCCATGACCGTGATGATTGATCCGGCCCCCAAAGCGCTGGATCTCGTCTTGCCTGCGATCATCGCGGCGCTTCGGCGGCATCCGGATGGGCCGTTGGTGGTGGGCATTTGCGGGGCGCAAGGGTCGGGGAAATCGACGCTCGCCTACCATTTGGAAGGAGCGTTAGCGGCACAGGGCCTGTGCAGTGTGACCCTCTCGCTTGATGATCTCTATCTGCCGATTGAGGACCGCATCCGGCTGGCAGCGGAAGTGCATCCGTTGTTGCGAACGCGCGGCGTGCCGGGGACGCATGAGGTTGCGCTCGGCCTATCGGTGCTGGATGATGTGCGCGATGGGAAAGCCGTCCATCTGCCGCGTTTCGACAAGGCGACGGACAATCGCGCGCCCAAGGCCGCATGGCCGTTGGTGGCGGGACCCGTGGATGTCGTGCTGTTCGAGGGCTGGTGTGTGGGTGCGGTGGCCGAGGACGAGGCAGCGCTTGCCGCGCCGGTCAATGCGCTGGAGGCTACGGTCGACCCGGATGGCCGTTGGCGGCATCTGGTGAATGAAGCGCTGAAAGGGACATATCAGGACTTGTTTGCGCGGATCGACCTGCTGATCCTGCTGGCGGCCCCCGGTTTCGAAATGGTCGCGAAATGGCGGATCGAGCAGGAACATGATCTGCGCCGCCAGCATGCAGAAAAACCTGACAGCGCGATCATGACGGATGCCCAAGTTATGACGTTCATCCAATAT
The DNA here is from genome assembly GCA_002422945.1 of Sphingomonadales bacterium UBA6174. Classification (GTDB taxonomy): domain Bacteria; phylum Pseudomonadota; class Alphaproteobacteria; order Sphingomonadales; family Sphingomonadaceae; genus Alteraquisediminimonas. Next base: position 72,639 of record DITW01000069.1, read on the forward strand.
TATGAACGGCTGACGCGCCATATCTTGCGGGAAATGCCGGGTCGCGCCGATCTTGTGCTGTATCTCGATGCCCAACGCCGGGTCTTGCGCAGCGTTCATCGCCATGACGACGCCGATATGGGGTGAATTGATCGATCATATCCCAATGCCCCCCTTGGCAATATCGCTGACGACGGCCTATATATTTCATATGAGCGAAGAAAAGCAGCCAGCACAGGCAGACGCGGCCAGTTCGAACGAGGATAAGGCCAACAGTGAAACCCCGGAAACGGCGACTGGTAAAAACCGGGCATTGTGGACGGGCGCAGCCGTCGGCATCGGTTCTGCCGCTATTGTTGCCGCCTTGTTATATGCGAACAAGCGCCGCAAATAATTGGCATTTATAACGCGCGATAATGCGCTCGCCCATTGCCCTTAGGCCTGACTTTCGACACTATACGTCCTCAGCCAATTAAAGGGGAGGGCGACGTAAGGGATGGCGAACATCGCGTTGCCTTGGATCGCAGCGATTTATGCGCTGGCCCTGTTCGCGGGTGCCGCATGGGTCCAGCGTCGGCGCGAACAGCTTGATCGCTCCCCTTATCGTATCCATGCCTATATCCTCGCCATCGGGGTCTATTGCACGAGCTGGACCTATTTCGGCGCGGTCGGCAGTGCTGCTGTCGACGGCTGGAGCTATCTGCCGATCTATCTTGGCCCGATCCTACTGTTTGCCTTTGCGCCGCGTTTTCTTGAACGATTGACCGCCACAGTGCAGGCCGAGGGCGCGACTTCGCTGTCAGACTTTATCGGGGCGCGTTTCGGGCGGAGCAGGGGCGTCGCCGCGCTCGTGACATTATTGGCGCTGTTTGGCACGATCCCTTATGTCGCGCTGCAATTGCGCTCGGTCGGGATCAGCTGGTCGTTGCTGTCGGGCGAACCGGGCATCGCGATGCCGATCTTCTGGGCGGCGGGCGCACTGGTGCTGTTCGCAATCCGGTTTGGCACCCAGCGCTACGATGTCGCGACCCGGAATGAGGCCGTGCTATTCGCGGTGGCGGCGGAATCGGTGTTCAAGCTGTTTGCGCTGGGTTGCGTGGCGCTGTTCGCCTGTCTGGTATTTATTAAAGCACCGCCCGCGCTGCAACAAATGGGATTGCAGCATCTGCGGGCTAATTTCGCGCTCGAACAGCTCGATAGCGATTTCATGGTGATTACCTTACTGGCGATGATGGCGATCATCTGCCTGCCGCGTCAATTTGCCATTGCGGTGCGCGAGGCGCGTGAACCGGGCGACATCGTGCGTGCGCGCTGGCCGTTCATCATCTATCTGTTGCTCACCATCGCGGCGGTGATCCCGATCACCCTTGCGGGCCTGTCCTTGTTACCGCCTCAGGCGTCACCCGATTTGTTCGTGCTGGCGCTGCCGATTGCGGCAGGGTCCGGCATGTTGTCGATGCTGGTGTTTCTGGGCGGCGTATCGGCGGCGGTGGCGATGGCGGTGACCGAGACGATTGCATTGTCGACCATGGTGTCGAATGATTTCGCGGCCCCGTTGCTGTTGCGCCATCGCAACGCCGAAGATGCGAATTTCGGTCGGATTCTGTTGTGGACGCGCCGAGCGGCCATCGTCATCGTGATGGCGGCGGCAGCGAGCTATGCGCTGTTGATGCCGAGCAATGCCCAATTGGCCTCGGTCGGTCTTATCGCCTTTGCCGCTATGGCCCAATCGGCACCGTGGCTATTGCTGGCGGTCTATCGTAGCGACAATGATCCGCTGGCGGCCAAGACTGGATTGGCGACGGGGCTGTTATTATGGGTGTATACCTTGTTCCTGCCGGGGATTGGCGGGAGCCTGCCCCTGCCGGATCATGGATCGTGGCTTGATCCGACAGCGCTATTGGGTGTGACCGGGCTTAGCCCGATTGTGCATGGCACGATGTGGAGTTTGGGCGGCAATCTGCTCGCCTTTGCCCTGGTCGCGATGCGACGGGTGCCGCGTCCCGGCTTCAAGCTCTTGCCCCTTGGCCAGCGGGGGATTGGCACCATCGGCAATCTGGGCGCGTTGCTTGATATGGCGGAGCGTTTTGCTGGGGCAGAGGTGGTGCGCGAGGCATTCGGCACAGAAATTGACCGCGACGGGCTGGTCGACCGGGCTTCGGCACGCAAGGCGGAGCGGTTGATCGCGGGCGTGGTCGGGGCTTCGTCGGCGCGGTTGATCATGGCATCGGCCTTGTCCGGCGCGCGGCTGGGGATTGAAGATATTGCGCAGGTGCTCGATGCATCGGGGCAGAGCCTGCGATTTTCGCGCGGGCTGTTGGCGGCGACGCTGGAAAATATCGATCCGGGCGTGTGCGTGATCGACCGTAATCAGCGGCTGATCGCGTGGAACAGTCGCTATCTCGATCTGTTCAATTATCCCCCCGGCATGGTCCGTGTTGGTGCGTCGATTGCCGAATTGATCCGCTTCAACGCCGAACGCGGCGATTGCGGGCCGGGCGAGGTCGAGGGCCATGTCGCACGGCGCATGGATCATATGCGCGAGGGTCATCCCCATAGTTTCGAACGCCGCCGCCCTGATGGCCGGGTGTTGAAAACCGTGGGCGGGCCGATGCCGGATGGCGGCTATGTCATGTGCTTTACCGATGCGACGTTGGAGGCGGAGACGCGCGACGCGCTAGAACGCGCCCGCGCGGATCTTGAAAACCGGGTAGCCGCACGGACAATGGAATTGTCGGATGCGAATGAACGGCTGGCGAGCGCCATGGCCGACAAGACACGCTTTCTCGCCGCCGCAAGCCATGATCTGTTGCAGCCCTTGCATGCCGCGCGGCTGTTTTCGGCGGCGCTGCAACGCGATGTCCCCGAACATGCGAAAGTGACGCTCAACCGGGTGGATCGCTCGATTGAGGCGGCGAATGATTTGCTGCGCGCATTGCTGGATATTTCCAAGCTGGATGCGGGCGGGATCGTGCCGCACCCGACCCGTTTTTCGCTGCGCCGGATGCTGGAGGAACTCGTGGAGAGTTTCGAGCCATTGGCGGCGGAGCGTGGATTGTTCCTGCGTCTTGGGCCATGCGATGCGGTGGTCGAGGCGGATCGCATCTTGTTGCGGTCTATTGCCCAGAATTTCATGTCGAACGCGGTGCGCTATACCGAAAAGGGTGGCATATTGATCGGCGTGCGGCGCAGGCGCGGAGACCTAGGCGAGATTAAGGCGCGGATTGAGGTCTATGACACCGGCCCCGGCATCGCCCCCGATAAGCAGCGTGTGATTTTCCGCGAGTTCGAACGGCTGGGCACGAATAATGAGGCGGGGATCGGCCTTGGCCTTGCGATTGTCGAACGCACCGCGCCTTTGGTGCAGGGCCGGATCGGCCTGCGCTCCCAACTGGGGCGGGGGAGTTGTTTCTCTTTGGAATTACCCGCCTTGGCTTCATCAATGGTGGTGGAGGAGCCGGTGGCCGAGCGTGTAACGGTGTCGGCGGCGATGCGCCTGTTGATTGTCGATGACGATGCAGCGATTTGCGCGGCGATGTCGTCGCTGCTGGTCAGCCGGGGGCATGAGGTGATCGCATGCCAAGACCCGCTAGCCGCATTGGAACAGGCCGGGCATTTCGATGCGGCGCTGGTCGATTTCAACCTGAATGCGGGCATGGACGGGATCGAACTGGCCGAAAAATTGCGTGCTCAACGCCCCGGCTTGCGGGTGGCACTGATCACGGCGGACCAAAGCGTCGGCATGCGGCAGCGGGCGGCGGTGATTCGCTTGCCGGTGCTGGAAAAACCGCTCGCGCCGGCGCGACTGGATGAATGGCTGGCGCAGGAGGGCGCGGATTAGGTCCGGCTTAGGGTGGATCCCTGCGCTCACTTCCGTCATTCCCGCAACCTTCCTCGTCATTCCCGCGAAGGCGGGAATCCATATGCACCATCGGATCGAAGGGCACGCGCGCCTTGTGGGTCCGTCTTGTCTGGATTCCCGCCTGCGCGGGAATGACGAGGGTGGGGTTTGGGGAGGGGGGCAACCTAATGTTTAATGCTGCATCCCGATGCCAAGCGCACGGGCGGCGAGCGCGGCCTGTGTTCGGTTCTGCACGCCGAGCTTGCCCAAGACCGCCGTCATATGCGCCTTGACCGTGGCTTCGGTCACGTTGAGGTCGAAGGCGATCTGCTTGTTCAAGCGGCCATCGAGGACACCAAGCAACACCCGCAATTGAGTCGGGGTCAAGGAGGCGACCTTTTCCGCCATGTCATCGACCGGTTCGGCCTCGATCGCGATGGGCGCCGCTGGGCGTTCACCCGCAAGTGCAGCGCTGATCGCGGCCTCAATCGCCTCCAATGGCTGGTCCTTGCCGATAAAGCCGACCGCGCCGAACCTTCGGGCCTCTTGCGCGGCGATTTCCGCATCGGCGCTGGAGACGACGAGAATCGGCACGGACGGGCGTTCGGCATGGATCAATGCGACGCCGGAAAAACCGGTGGCCCCCGGCATTTTGAGGTCGAGCAGAATCAGGATCAAATCACTGGTCGCGCCCGCCATTTTGGTCGCGACATCCAGCGTTGACGCCTCGATTACCCGGCAGTCGGGGCACACATGCGTGACGGCCATGGCCATCGCCTGTCGAAACAGGGGATGGTCATCGGCAATCAATATGGCCCCTCCCGGCCCGGTCACGTGTTTCGCTTGTTCATTTGATCCTTGTTTAGGACCAAAGATCAGGCAGATACAAGCCTTGAGTCAGCTACCAATTTATCGACCACCGAGGGGTCGGCGAGGGTGGACGTATCGCCCAGCGACGACACATCGCCTTCCGCGATCTTGCGTAGAATCCGGCGCATGATCTTGCCCGACCGGGTCTTGGGCAGGCCGGGGGCGAACTGGATCACATCGGGCGTCGCAATCGGGCCGATTTCATGGCGCACCCATTGGACCAGTTCCTTGCGCAGCGCATCCGATTCGGGCTCGCCTGCGTTCAGCGTGACATAGGCATAGATGCCCTGACCCTTAATGTCGTGCGGCATGCCGACCACGGCGGCTTCGGCGACCTTGGGATGGGCGACAAGCGCGCTTTCGACCTCTGCCGTCCCCATGCGGTGGCCGGAGACGTTGATGACGTCATCCACTCGACCCGTGATCCAATAATAGCCGTCTGCATCGCGGCGGCAGCCGTCGCCGGTGAAATATTTCCCCGGATAGGTGCTGAAATAGGTCTGGAAGAACCGGGCATGATCGCCATACACTGTCCGCATCTGGCCGGGCCAGCTCTGGGTAATGCAGAGATTGCCTTCGGTCGCCCCTTCCAGCAATTGCCCCTCGGCATCGACCAGCACCGGCTCCACCCCGAAAAAGGGCTTGGTCGCAGAGCCGGGCTTGAGATCGGTCGCACCCGGCAAGGGGGCGATCATGATGCCGCCGGTTTCCGTCTGCCACCATGTATCGACCACCGGGCAGCGGCTATCGCCGACAACGCGGTGATACCATTCCCAGGCTTCCGGATTGATCGGTTCGCCGACACTGCCGAGGATGCGCAGCGACTGGCGCGAGGTGGCGGTGACATAGCCATCGCCTTCGCGCATCAAGGAGCGCAGCGCGGTCGGCGCGGTGTAGAAGATGTTGACCTTCCATTTGTCGATGACCTGCCAGAACCGGCTGAAATCCGGGTAATTGGGTACGCCTTCGAACATCAGGGTCGTCGCGCCATTCGCCAGCGGGCCATAGAGCACATAGCTATGGCCGGTGACCCAGCCGATATCGGCGGTGCACCAATAAACATCACCCGGCTTGTAATCGAACACCAGTTGATGCGTCATCGCGGCCCATAAGAGATAGCCGCCGGTCGTGTGCAGCACGCCCTTTGGCGTGCCGGTCGACCCGGACGTGTAGAGGATGAACAACGGATCTTCCGCCCCCATTGCCACAGCCTCGCATTCGGCGGTGACCAGCGCGCGTTCCGATTCATACCAGCGGTCACGGCCTTCCACCATGTTGACCGGCCCGCCGGTGCGGCAGACGACCAGCACGCTTTCCACCGAGGGGCAGCCGTGATTGAGTGCCTCATCGACATTGGTCTTGAGTGCGACTTTCTTGCCGCCGCGCAGGCCCTCATCGGCGGTGATGATCAGCTTGGAATCGCAATCGCGGATGCGGCTGGCGAGGCTGTCGGGCGAAAATCCGCCGAACACCACGGAATGGACCGCGCCGATCCGGGCGCACGCCAGCATGGCAAAGGCGGCCTCCGGGATCATCGGCAGATAGAGGGTGACGCGGTCACCCTTGACCACATTATTGGCCTTCAGCACATTGGCGAAACGGCAGACTTCCTCATGCAATTCGGCATAAGTGATGATGCGTTGTTCATGCGGGCTATCGCCTTCCCAGATGATCGCGACCTGTTCGCCGCGTTCGGCAAGATGCCGGTCGATGCAGTTGGCGGCCACATTCAACTGGCCATCCTCGAACCAGCGAATACCGAAATCCGCTTCATCAAAGCTGCTGCGATTGGTGGTGGTAAACGGCGTGATCCAATCGAGACGCTGCGCCTCGCGCTGCCAGAATATATCGGGATTCTGGGAGGCTTCCATCCGCATCGCATCATATTTTGCGGCGTTGACATGGGCAGTGGCGCTGATGGCTTCAGGCACCGGAAAAATATGTTCCGACATTTAGCTCTCCTCTTTGTTTTCCATATTAATACGCAGCGCCAGCGCCGACACCCTCGACCAAGGTCTAAGACATCTTCGACCAAGGTCGCGCTATGCCATGACCTCCTACAGGGCAGATAAGCGAATTTGGCGGTGCAGAGATTCCGAAGAGCGGAACCGGCGTCAATAGTCCAAGCGTCAAAAGTCAGCGTCAGGAGAGGGTTATGGATAGACAGAATTCACGGACCAAATACGGTTCAAGGCACAAATATCTGGCGGGCATTGCCACAAGTGCGATGCTGATCGCCGCCGCGCCTGCGTTCGCTGCGCCACAGACTGCGCGTGAGGCGGAGCTGGAGAGCCGGTTGGAAAGGCTGGAAGCCGCCTATTCCAACATGAACAATGAAGTGTTGCAGTTGCGGGCAGAACAAGAAGCAACCGCCGCCAAGGCGACTGCCGCTGCCGACGCGTCAGCCCAGGCCGGACAGAAGGTCGCAGCGCTGGAGGCCAAGCCGACGGCCCCGCTTGAAGGGTTCAATGTTGGCGGGACCACGGTCAAGATCAATGGCTTTATCAAGGCGAATGCGAGCTTCAGCCGTTATAGCGATGGCGATGCGGCGACAGGTTCGTTGATCAAGGATTTCTACGTGCCGGGACAGGTGCCTGTCGGTGGGGTGCGCGAAGGCAATGATTTCACTGGCATCGCCAAGCAGAGCCGTTTCTGGCTGACGACGGCGACACCGGTCGGCAAGAAAATGCTGAAGGGCCATCTCGAATTCGATTTCCAGACGGCATCCGGCACACAGGGCAGCCAGCGGACGACCAATGGCTATAATTTCGCCCTGCGTCGCGGGTTCTTTACGTATGATCGGTTGTTGGTCGGGCAGGAATGGTCGAACTTCCAATATGTCGCGGCCTTGCCGGAATCGACGGATTTCGTCGGCCCGACCGAAGGCACGGTGTTCGTGCGGCAGGCGCAGGTGCGCTATGCCTTCCCGTTGAGCAAGCAGGCGACGCTGACAGTTTCGCTCGAAAGTCCGGAAACTGCATCGATCACGACCGGTTCGCCGACAATGATTGAAAATGACGATGATCGGATGCCGGATGTCACCGCGCGGTTGAACTATGCGGGGAGCTTTGGTGAATTGTCGCTGGCAGGGATTGTCCGGCAATTGTCGGTCGATAATACGGTCAGCAACAAGGTGATCGGCGACAATGTGACCGGCTGGGGCATCAGCGCGGCGGGCAAGATCCCGTTCGGCGCGAACAAGCAGCATGATTTCCGGTTCATGGCGACCTATGGCGATGGCATTGGCCGTTATCTCGGCCTCAACTTTGCGCCGGATGCGGTACTGGCGAGTGCGGCCACGGGCCGGTTGGAAACCGTGAAGAATTTCGCGGGTCTGGCGGCAGTGCGGCTCGGCTGGACCAAGGTTGTGCGTTCGACCTTTATGGCGGGCTATCAAAAGGCGGATTATCCGAACGGTATCTTGATCCCCGGCCTTGCCAATCTCAAGTCATGGAGCGTGGCCGGCAATCTGTTCTGGTCGCCTGCCAAGGGTTTCGACGTGGGCGGCGAATATCGTCACGGCGAACGTGAAGTCGTGAATGGGTTGACGGGGCAGTTCGATCGCCTCGAATTTGTAGCGAAATATAGTTTCTAACTTACATAAACGGGAGAGGTTCAATGGCTACAGTCCTGAATGACAGCCTGCCCAAGCACCACACGGCCAACCAGAATGAAAAGCTGGTGATCGCCGCGTCGTCGCTTGGTACAGTGTTCGAATGGTATGATTTCTATCTTTATGGCCTGCTGGCCACTTATATTTCGGCGCAGTTTTTCTCGGGCGTGAACGAGACGACCGGGTTCATTTTCGCACTCGCTGCCTTTGCGGCGGGCTTTGCGGTGCGGCCATTTGGTGCATTGGTTTTCGGACGCATCGGCGATCTGGTCGGGCGCAAGAACACCTTCCTCGTCACCATGGGGATTATGGGTCTGTCGACCTTTGCGGTTGGTCTGTTGCCATCTTATGCGTCGATTGGCGTGGCGGCACCGATCATCCTGATCGTGATGCGTCTGGCCCAGGGTCTTGCCCTTGGCGGCGAATATGGCGGTGCTGCGACCTATGTCGCGGAGCACGCCCCCAATAACAAGCGCGGGCTTTATACCAGCTGGATTCAGACAACGGCCACGCTTGGCCTGTTTGCCGCCTTGCTGATCGTGATCGGCACGCGTCTGGTAATCGGCGAAGAAGCCTTTGCCGCATGGGGCTGGCGCTTGCCGTTCCTGATTTCGATCGTCCTTTTGGCCGTGTCGATGTGGATCCGCTTGCAGCTGAACGAAAGCCCGGTCTTCCAGAAGATGAAGGACGAAGGCAAAACCTCCAAAGCCCCGCTGACGGAAGCCTTTGGCGAATGGGGCAATCTGCGCTGGGTCATCATTGCTTTGGTTGGCGCGGTCGCGGGTCAGGCGGTTGTCTGGTACACCGGCCAATTCTATGCACTGTTCTTCCTTGAAAAGATGATGAAGGTCGATGGCGCGACGGCGAACATCCTGATCGCCATTGCGCTGGCGCTCGGCACCCCGTTCTTCGTGTTCTTCGGCTGGCTGTCGGACAAGATTGGTCGCAAGCCGATCATCCTTACCGGTTGCGCGATTGCGGCGCTGTCCTATTTCCCGCTGTTCACGGCATTGACCACTGCCGCCAACCCGGCGCTGGCCAAGGCGCAATTGTCCGCGCCAGTCTCGATTGTCGCGCATCAGGATGAATGCTCGTTCCAGTTCGATCCGGTGGGCAAGAACAAGTTCGACACCAACAGCTGCGATATCGCCAAATCCTACATGGCCAAGACTGGCATCACTTATGGCAATATCGAAGCCGTGCCGGGTAGCGTGGCGCAGGTTCGTGTCGGCGAGAAAGTGCTGAGCGCACCGGATGTGGCGACATTGACGGGCGATGCGAAAAAGGCAGCGATCACCGGTTTTCAGGATGAGTTGAAGGCGGCGTTGGGCGCGGCGGGCTATCCTGCCAAGGCTGATCCCGATCAGATCAACAAGCCGATGGTCGTGGCGATCCTGTTCGCCTTGGTCTTGCTGGTGACGGCAGTATACGGCCCGATTGCGGCGCTGCTGGTAGAATTGTTCCCCAGCCGGATCCGTTACACCTCGATGTCCTTGCCGTATCACATCGGCAATGGCTGGTTCGGTGGGTTCCTGCCGACCACAGCCTTTGCGATGGTGGCGGCAACCGGGAATATCTATTACGGCCTGTGGTATCCGGTCGTGATCGCAGGGGCGACGGTGATCCTCGGATTGCTGTACCTGCCGGAAACATTCCGTCGCGATATCGACCAATAATTTGCAGCCCATTGGGCGGTAAAAAATGGGGGCGGTGGCAGCAATGCCGCCGCCTTCATTTTGTTTTCATCGTGTCATTGTTCAACCGGCGGTGGCACTCTACCTTGGTCTAATGGCGAAGGGCGCGCTTCTTCGTCAAAGATGATTGAGCACTGCGGCATCCAGCGGTGCCATTGCCTGTCAGGGAGAGCATGATGTCTGATCGCTATATCGAAGCCCATCGTCGCAGCATGACGGACGGCGACGGTTTTTGGCTGGAGGCGGCAAGCAAGCTCGATTGGGACGTGCCGCCGACACAGGGCTGGGTCGATGGCTTGGGCTGGTTCTCGGATGGCATGATCAACACCTGCCATAATGCGGTGGATCGCCATGTCGCTAATGGGCGCGGCGATGATGTCGCGGTGATTTACGATAGCCCGGTCACGGATCAGCAGCGCCGATACACCTTTGCCCAATTGCGCGATGAGGTGGCGTTGGTCGCAGGGATGATGGCGGGCCTTGGCATCACCAAGGGCGACCGGGTCGTTATTTATATGCCGATGGTGCCGGAAACATTGTTCGCAATGCTGGCATGCGCGCGGATCGGCGCGATCCATTCGGTGGTGTTTGGCGGCTTTGCCGCGCCCGAACTCGCCAAGCGTATCGACGATGCCGCCCCGCGTTTGCTGTTGACCACTTCCTGCGGGATCGAGGGGCAGCGCGTGATCCCTTATAAGCCTTTGGTCGATCATGCGCTGGAACTGGCGCAGCATCGCATCGATCATGTCGTGCTGTTGCAGCGGCCACAGCTTGAGGCCGAAATGCAGGCCGGGCGCGATCTCGATTGGGTGGCATTGCGGGCCAAGGCCCAGCCGGTCGGCTGTGTGCCGGTTAAGGCGACGGACCCGCTCTATATCCTCTACACGTCCGGCACGACGGGTGCGCCCAAGGGTGTGGTGCGCGAAAATGGCGGCCATGCCGTGGCGTTGTCATGGAGCATGCAGCATATTTACGGGATGCGGCCGGGCGAGACATTCTGGGCGGCATCGGATGTGGGTTGGGTCGTCGGTCATAGCTATATCGTCTACGGGCCGTTGATTGCAGGCTGCACGACGTTGCTGTTCGAGGGCAAGCCGGTCGGTACGCCCGATGCCGGCACATTCTGGCGGACGATCACCCGCCACAATGTCGATGTGTTTTTCACCGCGCCGACCGCCATTCGTGCGATCCGCAAGGAAGACCCGGACGGGCAATTCATCAAAGACATCGGCATCGGCAAACTGCGCGCGTTGTTCCTCGCGGGGGAACGTGCCGACCCGGATACGATCCATTGGGCGGAAGCCATGCTGGATGTGCCGGTGATCGACCATTGGTGGCAGACCGAACTCGGCTGGCCCGCGCTCGCGACGTGCCTTGGGCTGGATGACACGAGGCGGCAGGCGGGGAGTGCGGGTTTCCCGGTTCCCGGCTATGCCTTTTCCGTGCTGGATGAAGAGGGCAAGGACGTCATCCCCGGCCATAGCGGCCATGTCGCGATCAAGCTGCCGCTTGCGCCCGGCGCTTATGCGACCTTGTGGAACAACCCGCAGGGCTATGCCAAATCCTTCCAGACCTTTCCGGGATATTATGAAACGGGCGATGCCGGGTTCATCGATGTGAACGGCTTTGTCCATATCATGGGCCGGACCGACGATATCATCAATGTCGCGGGTCATCGCCTGTCCACGGGGCAGATGGAGCAGATCGTCGCAAGCCATCCGGCGATTGCCGAATGTGCGGTGATTGGCGTGGATGATGATCTGAAGGGCATGGTGCCGATGGCCTTTGCGGTCGCCAAGGCGGGCTATGTGGCGGATGAGACGCTGGCGCAGGCATTGATCGGGATCGTGCGGGCAGAGCTTGGCCCGGTCGCGGCATTGAAGCAGGCCTATATCGTCGATGCGCTGCCTAAGACCCGATCCGGCAAGATCCTGCGGGCTACCTTGCGCCGGATCGCCAATGGCGAAGATGTCGAAACGCCGCCGACCATCGAAAATCCGGCGGTGCTGACCGGCATCAGGGCGTTGTTTGCGCCGGAACATGCGGGCTGAGGCTGGGGGTTTCGGCTAAGCCTGAAGGCGTGCAACTGATCGGTTGAGTTATTTATCGCGGCACGGCGCTATCGGTGGACCAGCCGAGTGCCGGGATGCTGATCGATCGTTTGCCCGACATATCTTCGCGGCAGACGATCAGTTCGCGCTCCTCGATATAGGTCAGCAGGCGGCGCACGCGGCCAAGTGAACTGGTGCCATAAGTCCGCGCGATGCGTTCGTCATTCGGGCAGGGCGCATTGTCCCGCGCCGCCCGCGCGATCAACAGGAACGTGCCGAGCATATCGTCGGGCAGGCCAGTGGCGACGGCGAGGGCGCGTTGCCAATCCTCTTCATCTACTTCGTAAATCCCGGCGCGCGCACAGGCGAGGCGACTGTTAAAGCCATTGGCATCCAGTGGCGGCCGGGTTATCCCCGCCATCCGGCAGCGCACCTGAAAATCCTGAAATAACAAAGCTGCGGGACGGAAGACATTTTCCTGTTCTTCTTCCTGCATCATCGCGCGCAGGGCATCGGCGATGACGGTTTCAACCTGTTCCGGGCTTTTGGCCTCGACCTGTGGCACCTTGATCGCATGGGCGATGACCGGGCCGCTGATCGCGGCCACCAGATCATCGGCGGCGGGTGGTGGCGGTGGCGTCGGCGCAGCGAACAGGAAGGTCGGCGCATCCACGGGGGCGGCCTCTGGCGCGAACAACAGGGCTTCCATCTCCTCGCCACGCGCCTTGGGGAGGGGCACAAGCTTCGGGCTGACGCTGCGGGCCGAGGTCGCGACTGCGCCGATCTGCACCTCCACCGGGCGGCGCGAAATGGCGGGGCCAAGGGCGAGGAAGCGCCCGCGCTGCAATTCGCGGATCTGTTCAGCCTGACGGCGCTCCATCCCCAAGAGATCGGCGGCGCGGGCCATGTCGATGTCGAGGAAGGTGCGTCCCATCAGAAAGTTCGAGGCCTCGGCAGCGACATTTTTTGCGAGCTTGGCCAGTCGCTGTGTCGCGATCACGCCCGCCAGACCGCGCTTGCGGCCACGGCACATCAGGTTGGTCATCGCTGTCAATGACGCGCGGCGCACTTCTTCCGAGACATCGCCACCGGCGGCAGGGGCGAAAAGCTGAGCCTCATCGACCACGACCAAGGCCGGATACCAATGTTCGCGCGGGGCATCGAATAAGGCGCCAAGGAAATTGGCGGCGCAGCGCATCTGGCCCTCGGCATCCAGCCCTTCGAGATTGAGCACGACCGACGCGCGATGTTCGCGGATGCGGGTCGCGAAATTGGTGATTTCCTTCACCGCATATTCGCCGCCATCGATCACGACATGGCCATAAGGTTCGGCCAAGGTGACGAAATCGCCTTCCGGATCGATGATGATCTGTTGGACATGCGGAGCCGAGCGTTCGAGCAGACGACGCAGCAGATGGGATTTGCCGGACCCAGAATTCCCCTGCACCAGCAGGCGGGTCGCCAGCAGTTCCTCGAGATCGATCGGCAGGGCGCTGCCCTTGCTGTCGATTCCCATGTCGATCTGTATCGTCATGCAGGCCAATTGCCGGTCAATGGCGGAAGGCGCAAGGGGCAGCTAGTGATTTCGAGTGAAATGGCACATTTCACGGCTCGGAAATAACGGTAAAAAGGCCCGCGCGATTTCGAGTGAAATGGCACATTTCACGGCGCGACAATCACGGTAATCTATAATCTCAGGATCGGGTCTTGGAGACGGGATTATTTCAGCGTGTTGCCGCCCGAGGACGAACCGGCCCGCTGGCCACTACCCACCTTGAACTTGACGGTAGGTTTGAGCACGGCAGGTTTCATCATGCTCTGCTCATCGACCTGTTTGGCCGATACCTGTCGCAGCGCCGAGATCGCATTGATCTTGTCGCCAATGATGTCGTCGGTCGCATCAAGGCGCGCAGAAACGCTCTCGCCCTTGCGGCCTGCTTGGCGTTCTTCCAGCATGGCATAGCCGGCGCGCAGCAGCGCCTCGACATTATTATTACGCGCAATCGAGGTCGGTGCGCCGAGGACGACCGCGATCAGGCGCTTGCCATTATGGCTGGCGGCAGCGGCCAGCGTAAAGCCGGACAATGCGGTATAGCCGGTCTTGATCCCATCGACGCCCAACGCATTGCCCAAAAGCTTGTTATGGTTCGGCATGACCCTGCCGCCCCAGGTGAATTGGCGCTGGCGAAAATAGGTGTAGAAATTCGGGAATTGCGACAGCATCGCGCGGCTGAGCGTGGCAATGTCGCGCGCGGATGAGCGGTGCGCGGAATTTGGCAGGCCCGAGGCATTGGCGAAATGGGATGATTTCATGCCAAGTTCGGCCGCGCGCTTGTTCATGCGTTCGGCGAATTTCGCCTCGGTCCCGCTGATATGCTCGGCCACGGCATAGGCCACGTCATTGGCCGATTTGGTGACGAGCGCCTGAATGGCTTCATCCACCGACAGGGTTTGATTGGGGCCGACGCCAAGGCGCGAAGGAGCTTGCGAACGCGCGGTGTAGGAGAAGGAGATACGATCCGACATTTTCACGCGACCGGCGCGGATTTCCTCGAACAGGATGAACAAGGTCATGACCTTGGTGATCGAGGCCGGATGGCGGGCAGCATCAGCCTGATGGGCATAAAGCACCTCGCCCGACTGCGGGTCGATAAGAATTGCTGCATATTTCGGAATGGCGGTGAGACTGGCGCTATTTGCCGCCTGCACAGGTGTCGCATGTGTAGACATGCAACCCATTGCGAACGCAAATAAAATGCCGGTCATTTTGCGATTCATCTAAAAACCCCGAAATTTAGCCCTTTGCTTAGAGTAACAGAGTTAATTTCTCGTGTGAATCCCCGTTCGGCGCGGAATTCAGGCGGTCCGTCTAAGCGATTCAAATGGGCAGCATTTTTTTATAAATAATGTACAAAAACCATATCGCAACCGGTTCGCGGAGATGAATTTTCGTCAATTTTTGGTTTAACAGGCAGTTAACCATCATATTGGCCATCCCTTGGGCCATTTCTTGGGTTGTGCCGATTTTCACAACGCAGGTGCAGCAATCTATCGCATCTGCCGTCATTTTGCTGTATGCGCCCGCCCTATGCTCAATCTCAACGGAATCACCGTGCGCCTTGGCGGCCGCACCATCCTCGACCGCGCGACCGCTGCGTTGCCCCCGAAAAGCCGGATCGGCTTGATCGGCCGCAATGGCGCAGGCAAATCGACGCTGATGAAGGTCATGATCGGCAGCTTCGATCCGGACGAAGGCAGCCTCGAAATGCCGCGCAATACGCGCATCGGCTATATCGCGCAGGAAGCGCCGAGCGGTACCGCGACCCCGATTGATACTGTGTTGGCGGCGGACAAGGAACGCGCCGAGCTGATGCTCGAGAGCGAGACCTGCGAAGATCCGGACCGTCTGGGCGAATTGCATGACCGGCTGATGGCGATTGATGCCTATACGGCGCCAGCGCGCGCATCGCGGATTCTGGTCGGCCTTGGCTTTGATGAGGAAATGCAGGCCCGGCCATTGGATAGCTATTCCGGCGGCTGGAAGATGCGCGTGGCGCTCGCGGCCTTGCTGTTTTCCGAACCGGATTTGCTGTTGCTCGATGAACCGTCGAACCACCTCGATTTAGAAGCGACCCTTTGGCTGGAAAACTTCCTGAAATCCTATCCGGGGATGATGGTGGTGATCAGCCATGAACGCGATTTGTTGAACAATGTCGTCGATAACATCCTCCATCTGGAGAATGGCAAGACCACATTATACACCGGCGGCTATGATGCGTTCGAACGCCAGCGCGCGGAACGTGCGGCGCAATTGGCGGCGGCCAAGGCATCGCAGGATGCACAGCGCGCGAAATTGCAGGACTTTATCGCCCGCAACTCCGCCCGCGCATCGACTGCGAAACAGGCCCAGTCGCGCGTCAAGGCACTGGCCCGGATGCAGCCGATTGCCGCGATGGCCGAAGATCCGACACTCAGCTTCGATTTCCCCAGCCCGGATGAATTGAAGCCGCCGTTGATCACGCTCGATCTGGCGAGCGTGGGCTATGCCGACAAGCCGATTTTGCAGCGCTTGAACCTGCGGGTCGATCCGGATGACCGGATCGCGTTGCTGGGTCGCAACGGTAACGGCAAGACCACACTCGCGCGGTTATTGGCGGCGCAATTGACCCCGATGGATGGCGAGATGCAGTCATCGGGCAAGATGAAGGTCGGCTATTTCACCCAATATCAGGTCGAAGAACTGGACGGCACGGATACGCCGTTGCAGCACATGACCCGCGAAATGAAGGGCGCCAGCCCCGGTGCGGTGCGTGCGCAGCTTGGCCGTTTCGGCTTTTCCGGCGACCGGGCGACCCAGCAGGTCAGCAAGCTGTCGGGCGGCGAGCGCGCGCGTCTGGCGCTCGCGTTGATTACCCGCGATGCGCCGCATCTGCTCATCCTCGATGAACCGACGAACCATCTGGACGTCGATGCCCGCGAAGCGTTGGTGCAGGCGTTGAATGCCTATGATGGCGCGGTCGTGCTCGTCAGCCATGATCGCCACATGCTGGAATTGACCGCCGACCGTCTGGTGTTGGTGGACGATGGCACGGCCCGCGAATTTGCGGGCAGCGTGGAGGATTATACCGACTTCATTCTCGGCAAAAACCAGCCCAAGGGCGGCGCCAATGGCAAGGTCGGCGGCAAGAAGGACAAGAAGGCCGCGGCCCAAGAGCGCGAGCAATTGCAGCAGCTCCGTAAGGCGGTTTCGACGGCAGAGGCCGAACTGACCCGCGTGACGGCGGAACGCAGCGCGGTTGACCGGGCGATGTTCGATCCTTCCAGCGCCGGGCCGAAATATGCGAAGCTCGCGATGGGCGCGTTGATGAAGCTGCGGGCGGAATTGGACGATGCGGTGAATGAGGCGGAAGCCAAATGGCTGGCGGCATCTGAGGCGCTGGAGCCGGTGGAGGCGTAATTTTGAGGATGCTCCACTCTTTTCCCTCGTCATCCTGAACTTGTTTCAGGATCTATCCTCTCACTTCGAGGAGATGCTGAAACGAGTTCAGCATGACGAATATATGAAGATGGGCAGAAGGAGCGGTCCTACCGACCTTATCCGCTACCGCTCGAACCGTAAGATCACGTCCAAAAACGCCTGCCCATAAGCGTCGAGCTTGCGGCTGCCCATGCCGGAAATGTTGGACATGGCCTTTAAGTTGATGGGCCGGATCACCGCCATTTCGCGCAAACTGCTGTCATGGAAGATGACATAGGGCGGGACGCCCGCTTCCTTGGCCATTTCGCGGCGGCAGGCGCGCAGCGCATCGAACAGCGGATCGTCGACCGGGTTTTCGGCATTGCCGCGTTTCGCACGGCGTTCGCGCTTGGGCGGGAGTGCGAGCGCAACCACATCCTCGCCGCGCAGGATCGCGCGGGCGTTCGGTCCCAATTCCAGCCCGCCATGTTCATTCGCACTGAGCGCATCGCGCAGCAGCAACGCGCGGGATACCGGCTTTAACAGCGCCGTTTCCTCGCCATCGACAATGCCGAACACCGACAACAGATCATGGCCGCGTTGTTTGACCTTGTCGTTCATCGCGCCGGTCAGCACCGCCTCGATATGGCCGCTGCCGAAGCTCTGGCCGGTGCGATAGACGGCGGAGAGGAATTTGCGGGCGGTTTCGGTTGCATCGATGGTCGCCGGTGGGTTGAGGCAATTGTCGCAATTGCCGCAGGTTGCGGGCGGATTTTCGCCAAAGTGGCGCAACAGGATGGCGCGGCGGCAGGTGCCGGTTTCGACCAATGCGCCGAGCGCCGCAATGCGCGCGCGTTCGCCTTGCTGGCGCTTGTCGTCCAGTTCGGCGATCCGCATCCGGGCGCGGGCGAAATCCTCCGCGCCCCAGAACAGATGCGCTTCCGCCGGTTCGCCATCGCGGCCTGCGCGGCCACTTTCCTGATAATAGCCCTCGATCGATTTCGGCAGGCCCGCATGGGCAACGAAGCGCACGTCCGGCTTGTCGATCCCCATGCCAAAGGCGATGGTTGCGACCATCACCATGTCTTCGCTCGCGATAAAGGCGGATTGATTGGCGGCGCGGATTTCTGCAGGCAGGCCTGCATGATAGGCGCGGACTTCACGTTTGCCATTACGGCCCAAGATGTCCGCCCATTTCTCGGTCGCGGCGCGGGTCTGGGCATAGATGATGCCGGGGCCGGGATTGGCCGCCACCAGATCGGCAATCTGGCGCGACAGGCCGTCGCGATGATGGACGGCGTAACGGATATTGGGCCGGTCGAAGCCGGAAATGATCATGCCCTCGCGCGGGATGCCCAATTGGACGAGAATATCCTCGCGTGTATGGGCATCGGCGGTGGCGGTCAGCGCGAGCCGCGCAATGTTGGGAAATTCATCCAGCAAAGGCCGCAACATGCGATAATCGGGGCGGAAATCATGGCCCCATTCCGACACGCAATGCGCCTCGTCAATCGCGAACATGGCGATGTTTGCCTGACGCAGCAATTGGCGGAAACCCTCGCCACTGGCCCGTTCCGGCGCGACATAGAGCAGGTCCAGTTCGCCACGTTTCAGCCGGTCCTGCGTTTCGCGCCAGTCGCTATCGACCGAGGTCAGGCTGGCGGCGCGAATGCCGACCGATTGGGCGGCGCGCAACTGGTCGTGCATCAATGCGATCAACGGCGAGATGACGACGCAAACCCCGTCAAACGCGACCGCAGGCAATTGGTAGCATAGGGACTTGCCCGCGCCCGTCGGCATGATCGCCAACGTATGCTGGCCCGCCATGACGCGACCGATCACATCGGCCTGCACCCCGCGAAAGGCGGGAAAGCCGAACACCTCATGCAATAGGGCAGACGGATCGCGGGTCATCACCGGATCAATGCAGCTTGGCGATCTTCAGCCCGTCCAGCTTGGCGCGATCCTTGACCGATTCTTCACTCCGGGTCAGCGCCTTGGCGATCTGTTTCAAAGGCATGCCCTTTTTGGCAAGGGTGTGCAGCTTTTGAATTTCGGCGCTGTTCCACGGTTGGCGGTGGCGCTCGAACTTGTCACCCGCCATTATCGGCGCTCCTTGGTTGCGGTAAAGCGGATCGTTGGGTGGCGGCCCATGACGTAATTCAGGTCCCAGCTGTCCTTGGCCATGAATACCGGCGCGCCATCGCGGTCGGTGGCGATGGCGGTGCGGTGGAGGCTTTGGAACTCCTTCATCGCCGCCGCATCGTCCGAAGCGATCCAGCGCGCCGTATCCCAAGGCGACATTTCCAGCGCGGCATCGACCTTATATTCAGCCTCCAGCCGCGAAATCAGCACTTCCAACTGCAATTGCCCGACCACGCCGACGATCATCTGCGCGCCGATCGAGGGGTGGAAGACCTGCGTCACGCCCTCTTCGGCCATATCGTCCAGCGCCTTGCGGAGCTGTTTGGTCTTGGTCGGGTCTTTCAACACGACGCGGCGCAGGATTTCCGGCGCAAAGTTTGGCAGGCCGGTGATCGTCACATTCGGCCCATCGGTCAGCGTATCGCCGACGCGCAACGTGCCATGATTGGGAATGCCGATGATGTCGCCCGGCCATGCATCGTCCACGACTTCGCGATCTTGGGCGAAGAACAGGATCGGGCTGTGGATCGCAATTGCCTTGCCGGTGCCGACCTGATTGAGCTTCATCCCGCGTTTGAATCGCCCGGAGCACAGGCGCATGAACGCGATGCGGTCGCGGTGCATCGGGTTCATATTCGCCTGCACCTTAAAGATGAAGCCGGTGACATTGGGGCTGTCCGGGGATACCGGGGCCGGGTCCGCCGGTTGCGGACGGGGCGAGGGGGCGAAGCGTGCCAGCGCGCTGATCAGTTCCGCCACACCAAATTCCTTGAGCGCCGAGCCGAAATAGACGGGCGTCAAATCGCCGTGCCGATAGGCCTCGACATCGAACGGTTCATAGCCCGCCTGCGCCAGTTCCGCCTCTTCGCGCAAATGGGCGGCAGCGTCGGCGGATACCAGTTGATCGAGCTTGGGATCATCCAGCCCGGACAGTGGCGTAATATCGCCCTCAAAGGCGCGGCTATCGCCTGAGGGCCGCATCAGGCGGTTTTGTTCGAGGTCGTAAATGCCCTCGAATTGCCCGCCCATGCCGACGGGCCAGCTCATCGGGCAGACATGGAGCTGTAATTGGTCCGCGACCTCGTCCAGCAGCGAGAAAGGCTCGCGCCCTTCGCGGTCGACCTTGTTGACAAAGGTGATGATCGGGACCGAGCGCAGGCGGCAGACCTCGAACAATTTGCGGGTCTGGGCCTCGATCCCGCGTGCGGCGTCGATCACCATCACCGCCGAATCGACGGCGGTCAGGGTGCGATAGGTATCTTCCGAAAAGTCTTCATGCCCCGGCGTATCGAGCAGGTTGAACGTCAGCCCATCGCGGATGAACGTCATCACCGAGGAGGTGACGGAAATACCGCGCTGTTGCTCGATTTTCATCCAGTCGGACCGCGCCCGGCGGTTCGCGCCGCGTGCCTTGACCTCGCCCGCCGCATGGATCGCGCCGCCGAACAACAAAAGCTTTTCCGTGAGCGTGGTCTTCCCCGCATCCGGGTGGGAAATGATCGCGAAGGTCCGGCGGTCATGGCCGTTGGCGTTCTGGGTGATGATGTCGATATTCATGGCCAGCCCGATAGCGGGTTTGGGCCGGGAAAGCGAGTTTCAATCAGGGGGCGATATGCCGCGCTCGATAAATAAAGGGGCGGTCTTGGCTTGTTGTGGCATCACGGTTTAGAGGTGAGGCTCGACAGGTTGGAGATCGAACGCCATGACGCCCCCTCGTGCCGCGATGAAGGCCTATGCGATGCTGGCGATTGTCATGCTGTTATGGGCGGGCAATTCGGTCATCGGACGTGCGATCAGGAACGATATTCCGCCCTTTACCTTTGGCTTTGCCCGGTGGGCTTTGGCGTGCCTGATCGTCCTGCCGCTGGTGGCAAAGCGGTTGCGCGCCGATAGGGCGATGTTGTTGCAGCATTGGCCTATCGTGTTGGGATTGGGGGTGATCGGGGTCGGCGGGTTCAATGCGTTTCTCTATTCCGGCCTGCATTATACCACGGCCACCAACAGCCTGTTGTTGCAAGCGGCCATCCCGGCGGGTGTATTGATCATGGATCGCCTCTTTTATGGCGTAAAGCCATTGCGCCAGCAGATTTTGGGCGTTTCCTTGTCCACCTTGGGCGTGTTAGAGATTATTTTCCGGGGCGATCTGGCGGCGATTACGGGGCTGCATTTTGGGCGTGGTGATGCGCTGGTCATGTGCGGGGTAGTGGCATGGTCGATCTACACCGCCTTGTTGCGCCGTCGTCCTCCGGTCGATGCCACCAGCCTGCTGGCCGCGACCTTTGTGATTGGGGCGATGACGATGGCGCCGCTGGCTGCGACCGAATGGACGCAGGCGATGCAGATCGACTGGCGTCCCGGCGTGATCGCGGCGGTGGCCTATGTCGCGGTGCTGCCTTCGATTGTGGCCTATTTCCTCTATAACCGGGCAGTCGCCGATATTGGGCCGGGCAAGGCGGGACAGGCGATCAGCCTGATGCCATTGTTCGGGGCATTATTGGCGATGGTGACGTTGCGCGAACCGCTGCAATCCTATCATGTCGCGGGCATGGCGTTGATCCTTGGCGGGATCGCGGTGTCGGCGCTGGCGGGGCGTTGGGGACAGCGCCCGTCTACGTGATTGCGCGAGGTGCTGCGCGGCATATTGTCGGGCATAAAAGTGTTCGCAGGAGACGAACAACATCATGACCAGTTTCGATTTTCCCCAAGGCTATGGCCAACGTCCGGACCCGCATCCAGATAGCCCGCCGCACGAACCGGAAACCCCGTTTCGCCATCCGGATGAACGGCCCGATGCATCGCCGGTCGAACAGCCGCCGATCGACCCGGACCGTTATCCGGACCAGTCGCCGGATGAACAACCCTATATGCCGGATTCCTTCCCCGATACCGGCCCGGTTGAACTGCCGCCCGGCTAATCCTTAATGTGGCCTGCGCCCCGTCCCACGGCGGGCTCGATCTGATTAAATGGGTTGAATCCAGCGCGTCCAGCAATGCATATTGCATGCGAGATAACGAGAGGATGCCGCATGCATACAGAAATACTCAGCTATGATGCCGATGGATTGACGATGGAAAGCCATCTTTATGTCGATGACCGTCATGGTGCGGGTCGCCGACCGGCAGTGCTGGTGTTTCCGGAGGCCTTCGGCCTTGGTGACCATGCTAAATCCCGGGCGGTGCGACTGGCGGGCTTGGGTTATACGGTGCTGGCCTGCGATATTCACGGCCATGGCAAGCTCTATACCGAATTGGCGGAGGTCATGCCGATCGTGACGGCATTACGCGACAATCCGTTGAAGATCAGGGCGCGGGCGCAGGCCGCGCTCCAGACGCTACTCAATCGGCCAGAGGTGGACCCGACCCGCATCGCGGCGATTGGCTATTGCTTTGGCGGGACAATGTCGCTGGAACTGGCACGTGGTGGCGCGGATATTCGTGCGGCGGTCGGCTTTCATTCCGGCCTTACAACGAAACGGCCCGATGATGCCAAGCAGATCAAGGCGAAGGTCTTGGCCTGTATCGGTGCGGACGATCCCGGCATTACACCCGCCGACCGCGCGGCTTTCGAACAGGAAATGCGGGCAGGCGGGGTGGATTGGCAGCTCCATCTTTATGGCGGGGTAGTGCATAGCTTCACCAATAAGGAGGCGGCCAAGATGGGGATGCCCGATTTCGCCCGTTATGATGCAGCGGCGGATGTCCGATCGTGGGAGGCGATGATCGGCCTGTTTGCCGAGGTGCTGGCCTGAATGCGGTAATGGGGGGGCGCTGGCTCCCCTTTGATCCGCCCCGACTCCGCCTTGGGATTGGATCAGGATAAGCGGCTGGCCAAAAGGGGGTGGGCCGGGGTATAATGCGTGTTTAGGGCATAGCGAGGAAAGGGTGTCGATGCGTCGTGCGTTTCTCCGTGCTGCACCATTTTCGCTGACCATTGGCGCGACGTTGATGGGGGCATGGCCTGCATATGCGCAGGATATGGTCCCCGATATGGCGGCTGATGTGGCGCAGACCGTGTTGCCTCAAGAACCTGTGGCGATGGCGGCTGCGCCGACTTGTGTGCCAAGCGATGCACCATTGCTCGCAGATGTGCCGCAAGCTATCGAAACGCCAGCGCCTATAGAGACGGCGGTGACCTTGCCGCAAAGCGGCCTGACGATCAGCCTGCCTGAAGAAATCGTGCCGCCAGCAATGGCTTCCCCAGAACCGATTACCCCAGAAACGCCGGTCGTTGTTTGCGCACCCCCGCCGCCCCCACCTCCGGTGCGTCCGCCTGCGCCCAATGTCTTTGGCTCAGTCGCATTGCCGGTCGGGGCGACTGCGCTTGATGCGCGGTGGCAGGAGGTGCGGGCGCAAGAGCTTGACGAAAATGATGCGCCTTGGCGCGCGATACTTGAACGGGCGGGGCAGCAGGATTTATCCGATCAGATCTGGATGGTGAATGATTGGGTCAATCACAATGTCGCCTTTACCGAGGATCGGTCGCAGGATGCGTGGAGCGCCGCTGGCCAGACTATCCGATCGGGCAAGGGCGATTGCGAGGATTATGCGATTGCCAAGATGGCGCTGTTGCGGCGATTGGGCGTGCCGGAGGATGACCTGTTCCTCGTGATCGTGCGCGACCTGTTTCGCAAGGCGGACCATGCAGTGCTCGCGGTGCGGAGAGGAGAAGGGATGTTGATCCTCGATAGCCGGACCGACAAGATCCTGCGTTCGGACAATATCCCGGAATATCGCCCGACCATCGCCTATAGCGGGACGTTCGCCTGGACCTATGGCTATCGTGTCGGACGCGCGGATGCCCCGAACCCGGGCAGCGGGTTATAATATCAACAAAGGCCCCGGTCGCAGATGCAACCGGGGATGTCATATTTAGAACAATTTGGTCAGGCTGTAAAAAAGCGCGCCCACCGCCGCCGAAGCTGGAATGGTGATGAGCCATGCGATCACGATCCGCCCGGCCACGCCCCAACGCACCGCCGAGGTGCGCTTGGCGGCGCCCACGCCGACGACGCAGCCCGTGATGGTGTGGGTGGTCGATACGGGAATGCCGAATGCGGATGCCGCGAACAACATGACCGACCCGCCTGCTGAGGCGCAAAAGCCCTGATGGTGCGACAATTTGGTGATGCGTGTGCCCATTGTCTCGATGATTTTCCAACCGCCCGACAAGGTGCCAAGCGCAATCGCGACATAGCAGGAAAGCACCACCCATCCCGGCACATGGAATTCACCATTAAGCAGGTTTTGCGAATACAACAGGACCGTGATGATGCCCATCGTCTTTTGCGCATCGTTCGCGCCATGGCCAAGTGAATAGGCTGCTGCCGAAAACAGGTGCAATTTACGAAAAATGCCTTCTGCCGACCGTGCGGTGGCCCGCATGAACAGCCATGAGGTCATCATGACCAAGGTCATTGACAGGATCAGGCCGAACAAGGGCGACAGCACGATGGCCGATGCCGTTTTGGTCACCCCCGCCCAGACGATTCCGTCCATGCCAGCACGGCACACACCCGCGCCGATCAGCCCGCCGACCAGCGCATGGCTGGAGGATGACGGAATGCCCTTCCACCATGTGACAAGGTTCCAGAACATCGCGCCGACCAATGCGCCGAAAATGACCTGCGGGTTGACGATATCCTTGTCGATAATACCCTTGCCGACCGTTTCCGCGACTTTCAGGCCGAATACCCAATATGCCGCGA
Organism: Sphingomonadales bacterium UBA6174; assembly: GCA_002422945.1. Lineage (GTDB taxonomy): Bacteria > Pseudomonadota > Alphaproteobacteria > Sphingomonadales > Sphingomonadaceae > Alteraquisediminimonas. The sequence continues at coordinate 97,494 of DITW01000069.1, forward strand.
AGTTGAAAAAGGCGGCGAACAGCACCGCCTGCACCGGGGTCAGCAGCCGTGTCGAAACCACGGTCGCGATGGAATTGGCGGCATCGTGCAGGCCGTTGAGGAAATCGAAGGCGAGCGCGAGCGCGATAAGGGCGATGAGCAGCGGCAGCGCGACGATGGTCGTTTCCAACATGCTGGCTGTCTCAGGCGTGGTCGATCACGAGACCGTCGATCTCGTTGGCGACATCCTCAAACCGATCGACCACTTTTTCAAGGTGGCTATAGATTTCGCGGGACACGATGAAACGCAGCGTGTTGGTTTCGCCATGCGCCTTGAACAAGGCCTTCAGGCCGGTCGCATGGATCTGGTCTGCCTGACCTTCCATCTTCACCAGCCGTTCCGTCAGTTCATGGAGCCGACCTGCATTGGCGCTGATATCGCGCAACAAAGGCAATGCTTCGGCCAGCACGCGCGCAGCTTCGACGATGATCGCCGCCATGTCGCGCATGTCCTGATCGAATTCCTTGACCTCATAGAGTTCGATCGCGCCAGCGGTCTGCTGCATCTGATCAATGGCATCGTCCATAGAACTGATCAGGCTGATGATCGCGCTGCGGTCGAACGGGGTCAGGAAGGTGCGGCGCACGCTTTGCAGCACGTCGCGGATGATATTATCGGCTTCATGCTCACGCTCGATGATTTCGCGGATATGGTCTTCCATCCCGGCGCCGCCCTGCAATAGCCGCGCCAGCGCATCGCTGCCTGCGGTCAGCGTTTCCGCATGGGCTTCGAACAATGCGAAGAAATTGCTTTGTTTCGGCAAAAGCGCCTGAAACCAGTGAAACATTCCAAATCCCCTCTTAAGTCTTCGGGCATGTGCCGATATGCCCGACCCCAATATTGCAGACGCCTCACTGGCCCTGAAATTCCGAATCAGGGCGCGCAATTCAGGCTCATCAACAGCTTCGGCCGCTTGCGTCAACGAGAACCATTGCCGGTCGCGCTGATCCTGTTCGTCCCATTCGTCCAGTTCGGTCGTGACGGCGAGCGGAAATACGTCGACTTCCAGCATCAGTGACGCACCGTTGCGCCGCCGTTTGCGATAACGATACATGCCGACCGGGGCAGGGCAGATCGCGCCGATGACCCCGGCCTCCTCCTCGGCCTCATGCGCGGCGGAGGCATGGGGAGACAGACCCTTGACGACATTGCCCTTGGGCAACACCCAGCGCTTGGTTTCGCGCGAGGTGACGAGCAAGATACTTACCGGCGCGTCGATGGCGCTGCCGGTGGCGCGATAGGGCAAGGCTGCGACCTGTCTGATAATCCTGATCCTGCGTGAAATGGTGACGCGACGCGTTGCGCTGTCGCGATATTATCTGGTCCTATCGTCTATCGGCCTGCTGGTCGATATGGAAATATCGTCATCCCGGCGAGGTTTTTTCTAATTCCCAGATGTGTTGGCCTGCAACGGCGTGCTTGTTGCCATAATGGCGATGGGCCTTGACCTTTGCGGTTGATCGGGTGCCAATGCGCGGACGTGATGAAGGAGTGACGGGATGGCGGACCATGTGCATGGCGCGAGGGCGGGCGGTTGCTGCGCTGCCAAGGCGAAGAGCGACAGTGGCGCGGCGTCTGTGCTTGATCCCGTTTGTGGCATGACGGTCGATCCGGCGACAACCCCGCATCACGCCGAACATGCGGGCATAGCCTATCATTTTTGCAGCGCGGGCTGCCGCACGAAATTCATCTCCGATCCGCTGCGCTATCTCGCGCCGGTGGCGCAGGAACCGGTTGATGTGCCGCCCGGCACGATCTGGACTTGTCCGATGGATCCGGAAATCCGGCAGGATCATCCCGGCCCCTGTCCGATTTGCGGCATGGCGCTGGAACCTGAAATGGTTAGTGCGGACCAAAAGCCGAATGAAGAATTGATCGACATGAGCCGCCGTTTCTGGATCGGGCTTGTCCTCACCTTGCCGGTATTGGCGCTGGAGATGGGCGGGCATCTTTTCCCCATTGTGCATCATATGATCGGGATGCGGCTTTCGATCCTCATCCAATGCCTATTGGCGACCCCGGTGGTGTTGTGGGCGGGCTGGCCGTTTTTCGAGAGGGGCGCACGCTCGATCATCACCCGGCGGTTCAATATGTTCACCCTGATCGCCTTGGGGACCGGGGTGGCGTGGATATACAGCATGATCGCGACCTTCGCGCCTGCCGCATTCCCTGCGGCCTTTCGTGGGCCGGATGGCAGCGTTGACGTCTATTTCGAAGCGGCGGCGGTGATCGTGGTGCTGGTGCTATTGGGACAGGTGCTGGAACTGCGGGCGCGGCATCGCACCTCTGGCGCGATCCGGGCGCTGTTGAACCTTGCACCGAAAATGGCGATCAGGATCAATGACAAGGGCGATGAGGCGGAGGTCGCGTTGGAACTTGTCGCGGTCGGCGATCGGCTGCGGGTGCGGCCCGGCGATCAGGTGCCGGTCGATGGCGTGGTGGAAGAGGGGCGCTCTTCGGTCAATGAGGCGATGGTAACGGGCGAGTCCATGCCGCTCACCAAAACGGTCGGCGATACGTTGATCGGCGGGACTCTCAATCAAAATGGCGCATTGGTGATGCGCGCCAGCAAGGTCGGGCGCGATACCATGCTCGCGCATATCGTCCAGATGGTCGCGGATGCGCAACGGTCACGCGCGCCGATCCAGCGACTGGCGGATCAGGTGGCGGGCTGGTTCACCCCGGCGGTGATGATGATTGCGCTGCTGGCCTTTGTCGGATGGGCAATCTGGGGACCGGAACCGCGCCTTGCCCATGGGCTGATTGCGGCGGTGACGGTGCTGATCATCGCCTGTCCCTGTGCGCTGGGGCTGGCGACGCCGATGTCGATCATGGTTGGCATCGGGCGCGGGGCAGGCTTGGGCGTGCTCATCAAAAATGCCGAGGCGCTGGAACGGATGGAGAAGGTCGATACGCTGGTATTCGACAAGACCGGGACGTTGACCGAGGGGCGGCCCTCGGTCACGCGCATCCTGTTGGGAGATGGTCAAGACGAGGACGAGATGCTCCGGTTGGCGGCGGGGGTAGAGCGCGCCTCGGAACATCCACTTGCCCGCGCGATTGTCGAGGCGGCACAGGCCCGGGGTATATCCCTGCCCGTTGTGTCGGATTTCGACTCTCCGACTGGCAAGGGCGTGGTCGGCACTGTTGAGGGCCGGGTCGTGATCTTGGGCAGTGCGCATTTTCTGGAAGAGCGCGGCATTGCGACCCATGATTGGCAAGACAAGGCGAATGGGCTGCGTCAGGATGGCGCGACCGCGATCTTGATGGCGGTGGATGGCAAGACGGTTGCGATCTTCGCTATTGCCGATCCGATCCGCGCGACGACGCCCGCCGCATTGGCGGCCTTGCGGGCGGAAGGTATCCGACTGGTGATGCTGACCGGCGATCATCGCGCGACGGCGTTGGCGGTGGCGCGGACATTGGGGATTGATGAGGTTGAGGCGGAAGTGCTGCCCGACCAGAAAAGCGCGGTGGTCAAGCGATTGCGCAGCGAAGGGCGGATCGTCGCGATGGCAGGCGATGGCGTGAATGACGCACCCGCGCTCGCCGCCGCCGATGTCGGCATTGCGATGGGGGCAGGCACCGATGTCGCGATGGAAAGCGCGGGCATGACCCTGTTGCATGGCGATCTGAACGGTATTGCCCGCGCTCGCCATCTCAGCCGGGCGACCATGGCCAATATCCGCCAGAACCTGTTTTTCGCCTTTGTCTATAATAGCGCGGGCGTGCCGGTGGCGGCGGGGTTGCTTTATCCGTTGTTCGGCCTGTTGTTGTCGCCGATCTTGGCGGCGGCGGCGATGTCTTTGTCATCCGTCAGCGTGGTGATGAACGCGCTACGCCTCAATCGCGTGCGTCTTTGACGGCGGGTGATGCCACCCGCCACCACAAGTCGCAACAATACGTATATCATGCGTCGCTCTCGCTAGCGATGATAGCGGCACGCCACCCATCAAGGAGTGCTTGTGATGATCCGCCGCATTACCCCGAAAGTTCCGCCCAATGCGCCCGAAGACAATGCCGAGCAACGGGATGTGGGACAGGCGCAGGACATTGCCGATCAAGCGTTGAACGCGGTGGATGAGGGCTATGAACTGAGCGAACATGGCGGACGCCCGAACCCGGCGCAGGTCATGCCCGATGATGTGCCGGACCTGATCGACAGGATGAATGAGATGGTCAGCAGTGGCCGGATCGATATGGACGCTTTTGCTGGCGAGCCGATGCATGATGATGACGACGATGCGCTGGGCGACACCGATGATGATAATGATGATTTGACCGATTAATGTCGGTTTAAATGGTCGTTATGACCTTGTTCCCGGTTCCATTCTTCGCCCAACTTACGCTTTTTGCCTGAGGGGCGGCGCGGTCGGGTGGGATGCGTGCCTTGCAGATGGGGCCGATTGCGGGTTTGGTGCCAACGCTGGGGCCGACGATAGCGCAACAGCATGCCGCCGCTGAAAATCAACAGGCCAGTGCCGCCAGAGATGATCGCAAGCATAAGCACCGACTGTTCATATTCAACGAAATGCCCCGTGACATAATGGAGTTTCGACATTTTGGCGTCGCATTCTGATTGCCGCGCCTCATTCATGGCCCTTTCGCTGGGGGTCAGGCTCATGCTGTTCATGGCCTCATTATTGCGCGTGCAAAGGGCGTGCAGTCGTTCGGCATCGACATAACCCGCGCGAATACGGTCGTCTTGAAACATCAAGGGTACGCTAAGGCAAAGCGCCAGCCACGTAATGAACCCCAAAAGGGTCAGGGTGTGGGTCTTGATCATGTGGCGGCATCCAAAGACAAGAAAGGCCGGGCAAGGGCACAATTTAGGTTGTGGCAGACCTCATGTCCTGATGCGGAAATATCGGCCTAGAAATGAGATAGATGCATCAATAGCAATCAACTGCTCAACACGACATGAAATATGCCACAGAAATGGGTTAAATTAAATATAAGTTTGTATCAGGTATATGTGATTGGCCGCACCTGTTGATCACCGCATATCCGGTGAAGTCGCGCTTTATTTCTGATGGCGGATGCGGGTTGTGGGTTGGGACGCAGGGCGCAGGTGCCAACTCGACCGACGGCGCAACGACGGGGCGATGCGCGGGGGTGATGATTCCGGCAGTTCCGGCAGGCGCGACAGCGCGTTGGCATGTTGCGGATCCGTCTTGTAATACTCATGGCGCTTACGCCACACCAATTGCATCAAGGGGCTGGCCATTGGCGGCGCGGCCTGATCGGCAAAGCTGCGTTGAATGGCATAAAGGACGTGGCGACAATCAGGGGATTGGCAGGCGCATTGCATCCACCAATCGGGATCGGCCTCGGTCGTAGAATAGTCGAGGGTGATTTCCTCGCCGGGATGGATGATGCGGAGCGCCCGCAACTTACGATGTGCGCCAAAGGCCGCATTGGGCGTGCAATGATGGTTGATGCGATCGAGCGGGGCAATGGGATCGATCCAGACATCGGGACCAAGGCCGATATAATTCGGCCCATCTTCCGTGACCGCGCCAAAGACAGCTTTGCCGGAAAGCTGGCAGAGCAGGTCGCCGGGTTCGAAATGCTTGCCCGCGAACATGCCCTCTCCATGAATGCGGCTGTGGCCGATATAGATTTTGCGCGTTGCATCGACCCAGTCGCCGCGGCGCGGTTTGCCACGGAAGGCGAGCAGCGCCACGCTGCCGTGCAGAAATGCGTTGAGCGCGGGGTACAGCAGCAGTTCCGGATGCTGCCCCCGGTCCGCGAGGATCGTCGTGATCGTGAGCGCGGTATACGCAAGGGTCCAGACGCACCATGGCGCGGGCTGTTCGCGTTCGGGTGTCAGATAGGTGGAGCGCAGGACAGGGAAGAACGCCGTCAGCGTCGTGACATTGCCCGCGACGACGAAACCTGCGGCATATGGCGTGATATCGCCATAGCCAAAGGCGATGGCGGCCCAGAGCACGGTCAGCCACACATCCGCCGAAAAGGCGATGGCCTCAATTCCGTCCACCGGCTCGGTCGCGCCGCGTCGCAGGCATAAAGCGGCGACGAGACAGCTGAAAACGGTGCAGGTGACGGGCAGTGCGAGGACATGCCAGCTTGCTCCGCTACCTGCCTCCAATAACACCATCAGCGCCGTGCCATAAGCGAACATGAACGAACTGGCCGCGTTGGGGCGAATGATGCGTTTCAGGAATAAGCGGGAGTATACAATCCAGCCTATCGCCTGAAGCATGGCCGCTATGAGGCCGAACGCTATAATCACACGGTCTCCCTGATGATGGCTATTATTTAGCGTATCGCGAAATGTGCATCAACCGGCACAGCCGAACTAATTGAATGTAAAGCCCCTTATAATAAATAAATTTTTAACCGATTTTAATTAACATGGCCATATGGAAAATTTATGGCAGCATTTGCGCAATCCACACAAGGCACCTGTACGAGCTGAAAGCTTGTCGGCGGCACGCAAGCTCATATCGACGATCATCATCTTGATGCTGATCGTCGGCGCGGCGTTGGTCGGGGTCGTGTTGTATTCGGCGCGGACAATGGATCGCAATACTGTCACCGCGCAGAGCGAGTTGATCGACAATTCATTGACGGCGCGGCTGACCCGATCGTTGAGCGAATTGCGCAGCGTCGCGTGGTGGGATGAGGCCGTTGTCAAAAGTGCAGGCCCGCAGATGGACCGTGATTGGCTCGATCTTGAAGTCGGCGTTTTCATGACAGAGTCCTTCCATCATGATCGCATCATGATCCTCGATGAACATGAACAGCCGGTATACGGCTTTTCGGGCGAGGGGCCGACGGATGCGGCGGTGATGCGCAGGGACCTCGCCGCCATTCAGCCATTGGTGCAACAGGCGCGCGGGGGGGCGAATGCTTCACCCCGGATTCTCGATAAGGAATTGATCAGCGCGGCCATGGAAGATAGCGGCTTTTCCAACCGGCGCTATGGTCGCGCGGCGGCGGCGTTGCGGCGTATCGGCGATCAGGGCGAACTGGTCGCGATCATGGCGATCACGCCTTCGGTCGATATGAAATTGACGCCCGCGCGGCCACGGCTCCTCGTTTCGTTCATTACACTCAACGATGCCTATTGGGCGCAGGCTTCGCGCGAATTGATGCTGTCCGATCTCGGATTTGCCAAGACCAAGGATAAAAGAGGGGCGCGGCTCGCGCTCAAATCCGACGATGGCCATATGATTGGCAGTCTCGGTTGGACGCCGCGCCGTCCGGGGGTGCATCTGATCAACAAGGTGCTCCCCATTGTATTGCTGGGTCTGGCGTGCGCCATCCTGTTCTTTTCCGCCCTTGCGCGGCGATTGACGAAGACGACGCGCGCGCTGGAGGCGAGAGAGCAGTCCGCCCAGTTCATCGCGAACCATGACGTGCTCACCGAATTGCCCAATCGCCGGATGCTGGAATCCGAAATGCTGCGCCACGCCGAGAATCCGGCGCACGCACCGCGGCAATTGGTGGTTGCGTGCCTCGACATCGATCGTTTCAAGGATATCAACGATACGCTCGGCCATCCGGCGGGGGATCAGCTCATCTGCGCCGTTTCGGGCCGCTTGCGGGGCTTGCTCGGCGCGGACGATATGATCGCGCGGCTAGGCGGCGATGAGTTTGCGATTGTGCGTCCTTGCACACGGGAGGATGACGCCGCGCAATTGTTGCAGCTCATCATGGATGGCGTGCGCGCGCCCTTTAAGATCAATGGCGCGATGATCGAAACGAGCGTCTCTGTCGGTCTGGTGCTGGCCGATGTGACCCGTGATTTTGACGATATCATGCGGGAAGTCGACATCGCCCTTTATGAGGCGAAGGGCAATGGTCGCGGTTGCGGGATTCATTTCCAGCCCGAAATGGCGACGAGGATCGAAAAGCGCCGGATGATCGAGGTCGATCTGCGCTACGCCATCGCCAATCGCGAACTGACGATGATGTATCAGCCCATCGTCGATGCGAGCTCCGGTCAGATCAGCGCGGTCGAGGCGCTTGTCCGCTGGACCAGCGCGCGCCACGGTCCGATTGGCCCGGATATTTTCATCCCGATTGCGGAAGATGCGGGTCTGATGGCCGATTTGGGGCGGTTGGTGATCGAACAGGCGATCAGCGACAGCCGCCGCTGGCCGAATATCACGACGGCCATCAATATCTCTGCCGCCCAGTTGCGCGCGACCTCCATTCTGGAGGATTTGATGGAGCCGACCCGCCGTTTCGGTGTCTCGCCGCGCCAGATCACTGTCGAAATCACGGAATCCGTGCTGATGGGCAAGGATCAGCACACGATGCGGATTCTGGACACCCTCAAGCGGGAAGGCTTCACCCTTGCGCTCGATGATTTCGGCACGGGCTATTCGAGCCTGTCCTATTTGCGCGATTTCCCGTTCGACAAGCTCAAGATCGATCAAAGCTTCGTGCGCGATGTCGCGAGTTCGGAACGCGCTTTGGCCATTCTCCAGACCATTGCCAATTTCGGGATCGTGCTGAGCAAGGACGTGATTGCCGAAGGCGTCGAAACCGATGTCGAAATGCAGATCATGCAGGCGGCCGGTTGCACCCATTTGCAGGGCTATCTGTTCTCCAAGCCGGTGTCGGCGGACCATATCGAAACCATGGCGGCACTGGGTCGGCTGGGCGCTGCCCGGGATAATAGCAAGGTCGCCAAGCGGATCATCACCAAAAAAGCACGCGAAGCTCGCCGCTAGGTCCTGACCCTAAAGTGCATGGACTGGCCACAAGGCTAGTCACCTTCCTTCAGGACATTGTTATTGTCGCCGGATAATATCGGCAGCGATATCGCTGGCGGCTGTCGCTTGTCTCCAGATGCGGCGCCCGATGGGGCGTCTGTCAGGGGGGCTTGGGCGGTGCGCTGTCTTTCGCTGCTGATATGGGCAGATTAGAACACGCGCAAATAGATAAATGATAGGAGCAGATATCATATGGCGACCTACGGCATCAGAAGCTTCGGCCTGATTCTATTCGGTATTTCGGCCAGCATTGCACTGGCTGCCGTTGCAGCGCCCACTGGTGGCGAAGCCTCTGCCGATGCCTATCGCGATGCCAATGGCAATATCAGCGAAGCAACAAGAGCCAAGGGCGAGAATGTTTATAATGGCCTGTGCGTCGCCTGCCACCAGACCGGTGTGAACCGTGCGCCACAGCGCTTTATTCTGGAACAAACCGCACCGGAATCAATCTACCGCGCGCTCACGAAAGGCGTGATGCAGGAGCAGGCGGCGGGCTTGAGCGATGATGATAAAAAGGCGGTTGCCGAATATCTGACCAGCCGCAAGCTCGGCAGTACCGCCACGGCCAAGCCGGTGATGTGCACAGGCAATGCCGCGCAATTTGATCGCGCCCAGCCTCCGGCCTTTACCGGTTGGGGACTGGATCGGGCGAATAGCCATATGATCCCGACGGCGGTCGCGGGCATCGATCGCGCCACTGCGCCCCGTCTCAAGCTCAAATGGGCGTTCGGTTTTCCCAATGCGCTGCGGTCACGATCCCAGCCCGCCATTGCGGGCGGCGCGCTTTATGTCGGCAGCCATGATGGCACGGTTTATGCGCTCGATCTGGAAACCGGCTGCGCCCGCTGGAGCTTTTCCGCCGCCTCTGAAGTGCGGACGGCTATTATCGTCTCGCCATGGACTGCAGGCGATGCAAAGGCCGCGCCCTTGGCCTATTTCGGCGACCTGACCGGCGATGTCTACGCGGTTGATGCATTCACGGGCAAGCAGGTCTGGCGTATTCCCGCCGACGAACATTCGAGCGCCACGCTGACCGGCGCGCCGACCCTTTATGGCGATACATTGTTCGTGCCGGTGTCCTCTTTGGAAGAAGCCGCCGCGATGAACCCGGCCTATCCTTGCTGCACCTTCCGTGGCTCCATTCTTGGCCTCGATCCGCGTAACGGCAAGGTTAAATGGCAAACCTATCTGGTGGACCCGTCGCAGCAGCGCGGCGTGACAACCGCCGGGACCGAGCGGTTCGGCCCCTCTGGTGTACCGGTGTGGAACAGCCCGGCCGTCGATGTGAAGCGCAACCAGATTTATTTCACCACCGGGGGCAATTATTCATCGCCCGTAACCGCCAATGGCGATGCGATTATCGCGATGGATGTGGCGACCGGCCGGATCAACTGGTCATATCAGGCGATGGGCGGCGATGCGTGGAATGGCTCTTGCGAAGAGAAGGACAAGGCCAATTGTCCGGAAGAAGAAGGCCCCGATTATGATTTCGGCGCGGGCGCAGTGCTGGCGACGGGCAAGGATGGCCGCGACTATGTCGTGACCGGGCAAAAATCGGGCATTGCTTATGGCCTTGATGCGGAAACGGGCAAGTTGGTGTGGAAGCATCAAATCGGTCGTGGCGGTGTTGTTGGCGGCATTCACTTTGGTCTTGCGGCGCATGATGGCATCGCCTTTGTGCCGGTGAGCGATGTGCCCGATGGCCGCGAACATGAAATGGCGGCGCATCCGGGGATTTTTGCGCTTGATGTCGCGACCGGTGCCTATGTCTGGCAGTCGCCTTCTGCGAATGTTTGCGGTGATCGCAAATTCTGTCACCCCGGCTATTCCGGTGCGATCACCATCACGCCGGAATTGGTGCTGGCGGGCAGCAATGATGGCTATCTGCGGATTTTCGATGCAGCCAATGGCCAGAACATCTGGGAAGACGATACCGGCAAGACCTATCCGACCGTCAATAATGTCGCGGCCCATGGCGGGTCGATGGGCGGCGGCATCGCGCCGATTGCCTATAATGGCCTGTTGATCATGGGTTCGGGCTATGGCTTTGCGGGCAAGATGCCCGGCAATGTGCTGCTGGTCTATTCGGTCAAATAACTGGCTTGCACCCTAAACATCGCTGATGGAGGCGCGGGACGAAATGGCCCAACCGCCTCCATCAGCGACGCATTTTGAGATCTGCCCCGCCAATATGAGACGGCCACTATACAAGTGGCGCACATAGGCCAATAACGTCATGTCTATAGCAAACCGAACGCATGTCGGCATTCGGTTTGATCTCTTTGGCCTGGAGTGAAGATTATCTGCTTTTCAGCAACGGCCAGTGTAAGTGCTGGCATAGCGTTGCTTGCGATTGGCGCGATGACGATCCGTCGCACCCGCAACAAGGCCGAACTGCCCTATGCGACGATCCCGTTATTGTTCGGGGTGCAGCAATTGATCGAGGGTGGCTTGTGGCTGGGCTTATCCGCGCACCACCCGGCCACGCATGCGCTGGCGGTCGTCTATCTGCTGTTTTCCAATGTCTTGTGGCCGATCTATGTGCCGCTGGCGGTATGGATGATCGAACCATCGGCGCGGCATCGCAGGCGCATCGCTTTTTCGCTGGCTATCGGCATTGCGGTTGCCATGTTCTTTCTGGCGGCGATCATGACCCATCCCGTTGGGGCGACGATCAAGGCGATGCACATCAAATATTCTTTGCCACACCCGCACAAGCATCTGGTCTTCGCCTTTTATGCGATGGCCACCTGCCTAGCCCCCCTGCTATCCAGCTTCAGGACATTGCGCTTGCTGGGTGTTGTGATCAGCATGTCCATGATCTTTGCCTATGTCATCTATACGGCGTGGTTTGCATCGGTCTGGTGCTTTTTTGCGGCCATTATCAGCGCCACGGTATTTCTACATTTTTACGGCAAGCGCAGGGGGTATGTGCGCGGGCTATCCGCCTGACTCTCGCCTGCTCCGGTGCGGCTGTCTTTTTCATCAGCTTGCCAAGGTGAGGGCAATGCCGTCCTATCGGGCATAAGGTGCCGCCAGAGCGCCTTTTTATCAGGTTCTGAAAGGCCACCAGAATGACCGAAGCCGTTGCCCGTCCTGCGCACGTTCCTGCTGATCGCGTTGTCGATTTCGACATCTACAACCCGCCCGGGGTGGAGCAGGATTATGCCGCCGCGTGGCAGGCATTGCAAAAAGACGGCGGGCCGGGGCTGGTCTGGACCCCGCGCAACGGGGGGCATTGGATCGCTGTCGGGGGTGAGCATGTCCGCAACCTTTGGGGCGATGCCGCGCGGCTGTCGTCCGAGGTGCTGTCGGTCACGCCGGGGCAGGGCGATGCCTTGCGCTTCATCCCGCTGCAACTTGATCCGCCCGAACATACGCCCTTTCGCAATGCGGTGATGAAGGGTTTTGCCTCGCGCTTCGTCGTGGCGCTGGAGCCGCAGGTCAAGGCCGTGGCGACCGAGTTGATCGACGAGCTGATCGGGCGCGGCTCATGCGATTTCGCCACCGAATTTGCCGAGGTGATGCCGGTCAATATCTTCCTGTCGCTGATCGACGTGCCATTATCCGACCGTCCGATGCTGCGCGAATTCGGCAAGCAACTGACCCGGCCCGATGGGACGATGACAGTCGAACAACTGGCGCAGGCGGTCGATGATTATCTCTGGCCATTTTTGAAGCAGCGGCTCGAAAATCCGGGCGATGATTTGTTCAGCCGCATATTGTCGGTCCCGATTGATGGCCGCCCATGGACGGTGGACGAGGCCAAGCGCCTGACCCGCAATTTGTTGTTCGGCGGGCTGGATACGGTGGCGGCGATGCTCGGCATGATCGCGCTGCACCTCGCCCGCCATCCCGAACATCAGCGTCTGTTGCGCGAACAGCCCGATCTGATCCCGGGCGCGGCGGATGAATTCATGCGGCGTTACCCGACCGTATCGGTCAGCCGCAACCTCGTCACCGATGTCGAACTGGATGGGGTGACGATGAAGGAAGGCGAGATCGTTTTCTTGCCGAGCGTGCTCCATAATCTCGATCCGCACAGCTTCGATGCGCCGGAAGACGTGCGCTTCGACCGGGGTCTGAACGCGGCCCGCCACACGACGATGGGCGCAGGTCCGCACCGCTGCGTCGGCGCAGGGTTGGCGCGGTCGGAAATCATCATCTTCCTGCGCGAATGGCTCGGGCGGATGCCGGAATTCCGGCTTGATCTGGACAAGCCGGTGACGATGAAGGGCGGCACCGTGGGTGGCTGCAATACGATCCCGCTGCTTTGGGATAGCTGAGCGGGAGGGCGGGGTTGAGGGCGCTGGGCATAAGTCCCGCGCCTTTACCCGCATCATAGCCGCGTCCCGTCATTCCCGCGAAGGCGGGAATCCAGACAGGACGAACAGACGTGGAGGCATTCCCTTCGAGCCGCTAGTGGCTCTGGATTCCCGCCTTCGCGGGAATGACGATGGTGAGTGGTAACGACAAGGAAGTCGTTGAATAAATATATTTATTTACAATTAGTTATTTAACTTATCCGCGTTTACCTCACCCCGTTTGATCGCTTGCCGCATCCAACAAGGCGATCTGCGCTGGCGATAGTTGCAGGTGCATCGCGGCGAGCAGGTCTTCGACTTGCCGGACGTTGGTGGCGCTGGCGACGGGGGCGAGGATCGATGCGCGGCTGTTGATCCATGCGAGCGCGACCTGCGCGCAATTGGTGCAGGTGTCCGCCGCGACCTGATCGAGCGCGGCCAAGACGCGCATGCCCAAGGGGGTGAGATAGGAGCGCACTTCTTCGGCGCGGGCATGGCCTACCAGATCGGCCTCGCTACGGTATTTGCCGGTTAAAAAGCCGCTGGCCAGCGCCCAGAATGGCGTCACCGCAATGTCGTTGGCGACGCAATAATCCTGTAACTCGCCCTCGAACGCCGGGCGCGACATCAGATTATAGAGCGGTTGCAACACATCATAACGGGCAATGCCGGCGGCATCGCTGATCGCGCGGGCCTCATTCAAGCGGGCGGCGTTGTAATGGGATGCGCCCAAAGCACGGACCTTGCCCGCCTTGACCAGTTCGCCAAAGACTTCGACCGTTTCCTGAAGCGGGGTGTCGGCATCGTCGAGATGGGCGAAATAGACATCGACATAATCGGTCTGGAGCCTGCGCAGCGAGCCTTCGATCCCGTTGATGATTGCATGGCGGGAAAGGCCGCCGAGTTCACCCGCAGCGCGACCGACCTTGGTCGCGATCATCAGCCTGTCACGGCTTTTGCGCGCGGCGATCCATTCGCCGATCAGCGTTTCCGATTCTCCGCCTTGAAGGCCCGGAATCCAAGAGGAATACATATCGGCGGTGTCGATCAGCCTACCGCCGCCCGCGACATAGGCATCAAGCACGGCAAAGGTCGCATCGCGGTCGGCGGTCCAGCCGAATACATTGCCGCCCAGCATCATCGGCGGTGCTTTCAGGCCCGATTTCCCCAATGCGCGTTCTGCCGTCATTGCCGGTATTCCTCTCGTTCATCATCCAATATGCCGGGAAGTTTGGCCCGGTCGATGTCTGACCCTAAAGCCTGTCCGGAGGTGGGCAAGCTGGCAAAATGGCAGGCGTAAACATGAACGAAATCGCCTGATACAATGTCTAATCGCCATCGCATCCAAACACTCTATAAGTCCGCTTCAGTATAAAATTCGGGGTGGATGAGATATGACGACATCTTCACAGGCAGATCCGCAGGTTGCGGCGGGGCGCAAGCGGTCAAAATGGGGCGTGATCGCGTTGGCGGCTGTCGGTGTGGCGGGTCTTGTGGTGGCGATCCCCTATCTCACATCGGATGATAATGTCGGTGCATCGTCATCGCCCAATGACTGGACCGGCTTTGGCCGCACCTTTGGCGAGCAGCACTTCAGCCCGCTGACCGAAATTTCCAAGGATAATGTCGGTCAACTGGGGCTGGCATGGTCGCTTGATCTGCCCTTGGGCAATGCGATTTCGGCCCCGTTGGCGGTGGATGGCGTGCTCTATATCGCGACCGGCTATAGCGTGGTGCGCGCGATCGATGCCGTGTCGGGGAAAGTGTTGTGGACCTATGATCCGGAAGCGCCCGCCGCCGCAGGCCGGAAATTGCGTCAGGGCTGGGGCATTCGCGGTCTTGCCTATGAGGCGGGGCGCATTTTTGTCGGCACCCATGATGGCCGCTTGCTCGCGCTTGATGCCAAGACCGGCAAGCCGGTGTGGACGGCGCAGACCCTGCCCAAGGATGATCTGAGCTTCATCAGCGGCCCGCCGCGCGTGTTCAATGGCAAGGTCATTATCGGCTTTGGCGGCGCGGATGTCGACAATATCCGTGGCTATGTCACGGCTTATGATACGGCCACGGGTAAGCAATTGTGGCGTTTTTATACCGTGCCGGGCGATCCCGCCAAGGGCTTTGAAGATGACGCGCAGAAGATGGCTGCCAAGACTTGGGCGGGCGATTGGTGGCGCTATGGCGGTGGCGGTACGGTCTGGAATGCCATGACCTATGATCCGACGACCGACACCATGATCCTTGGCGTCGGCAATGGCGCGCCGTGGAACCACAAGATCCGCAGCAAGGGGCAGGGCGATAATCTGTTCCTGTCGTCGATTGTCGGGCTGGATGCCAAGACCGGCAAATATAAATGGCATTATCAGACTAATCCGGGCGAAAGCTGGGATTATAATGCGTCGATGGATATTGCGCTCGCCGATCTGAAGATCGCAGGGAAAAAGCGTCAGGTCCTGATGACCGCGCCGAAGAACGGCTTTTTCTATGTGATCGACCGTACCAACGGCAAATTGATCTCGGCAGAGCCATTTGTGAAGGTGACATGGGCCAAGGGCATCGACATTGCCTCCGGTCGTCCGATTGAAGTGCCGGAATCCCGATATCCGAACGGGTCCACCTTTGTAATGTGGCCCGGTCCGGTGGGTGCGCATACATGGCTGCCGATGGCGTTCAGCCCGAAACAGGGTCTGGTGTATATCCCGGCCATTGAAATGGCGACCAGCTATAATGACAAGGGCATCACGCGCGAAAATTGGGTGCGCGCGCCGGGTGCGGCGGTCGATGGCGCGACCATCCCGGATTTTCAGGTCAAGGATGCGGGGCCGCTGAACGCGACCAGCTCGTTGATCGCGTGGAATCCGGTGACGCAAAAACAGGCATGGAAAGTGCCGACGCCGGGGCCGTGGAATGGCGGCGTGATGGCGACGGGTGGCGATCTGGTGTTCCAAGGCCGGATCGATGGCAAGTTCAATGCCTATGCTGCCGATAGCGGCAAGCTGCTGTGGTCCTATGCGGCGCAGGCCCCGGTCACGGCCCCGCCGATCAGCTTTGCCGTCAAGGGGCGTCAATATGTGACGGTGCTGACGGGCATGGGTACCAGCGGCGCGGCCTTTGGGCCGTTGTTGCCGGTGAGCATCGACTATCGCACACAGGCACGCCGGGTGCTGACCTTCGCCCTTGATGGCAAGGCCGTGCTGCCGAAATCGGAGCCCTTTGTGCCCGTCGCGAGCGAAGATCCGACTTACGCGCCCAATGCCGCGCTCGCGGCTAAGGGGGCTGTGTCTTATGCGATCCATTGTGCGGTATGCCATGGCATCAGCGCAGTTGCGGCAGGCCATGCGCCCGATTTGCGCGCATCGATGATCCCGACCGATCAGGCATCGTTCGAGTCTGTGGTGCGTGAAGGCGTGCTGGTCCCGAACGGCATGCCCCGGTTCGAGGAATTCGATCAGGCCAAGCTCGATGGGATACGCCAATATCTGCGGGGCGAAGCCGATAAGCTGCGCCAGTCACAGGGCAAGGCGGCGGCCAAGCCCTGAGACCATATTGACAACATCGTCAAAAAACATCGATTTTCATCGATGATTGCCATGATGTGGCAAGGATAATGCCGCGCATATTGCGGGCGTGATGACGGCGGTTGCGGCGCGATCAGGTGCCGGATAGCGATATGGCGTTGTCATATCGCTGCGTTGCAGCATGGATTTTGCGCGCGCTATCTGCATGATGGCGCGCGCTATTTAATTGGGCCGCGCCGATGGCGGCGCTGACAACGTCGCATCAAACAAATTGTTCCTTGTACGGCAATAAATATTTTGCGCGTCAAATCGTGCTGATGTTCTCGGATTTTAATAATATCCGATGGAACAACTATGTATTTCCATTGTTACCCCAGACAGCGAACATAATTTTATATCTCCAGTTAATTCAATTAACGGGAATAAAAAATCTATGATCTCCGGTGTTTGTTTTTGTTTTGTATATTTTACCAAGCAAAGAAAATGTCATCCTTCATGCAATTATTTGCATGAAATCTATAAAACACGAAGTGGGGAATTAACCGTGATAAATCAATCTCGTTTACGTCTGCTGGCGGCAGGCGTATCTATGATCGCATTGGGGGCCGTGGCGCCTTTGGTCGCGCAGACAGTGCCGGGCGTATCGCAAATCACGAATTTGCCCACTGTCAATGCCACCTATACCATTGACCTTCTCACTGCCCTGAATTCGGGTGTTACCGATTCCGCTGCGGCGCCGGTTGCATCTGCGCTTGTGATTGACTCGACGTCCGGTGCCGTGTCGCAAATCGGTACAGCCACGCTCGATACTGCCAATATCACCCTGATCAACAATGATGTGACGAATATTTCCGCCATTGCTGATGCGCTGAACCTTGCGGGTGCTGCTGATGCCACGGCGGACGTCAATTTTGGCGTCGAACAGGTGGTGACCGCACCTGATGTCGCCACGGCTAATCTTATCAATAACAACAGCCTGAACATCGTTGCGGATGCGGCTTCAGATGCTTCGACCACTGCAACTTCGACAGCAGATGTCCTTGGCATCACGCAGAGCGCCACCGGTAGCGCGATCGGGTCCGATGCGGCATTGTCGCTGGTGAACAATGCGGCGGGCGTGATTGCTGTATCGGCTGATGCGTTGGCGATAGGCGATGACAGCATTGCCGATGCCTTTGCAGTCGGCGCGGTGCAATCATCTGTTGGCGATACGGCGCTTTCCAGCCTTACTAATGATGGCGACTTTACCGTTGATGCCACTGCCACCGCGGATGGAGTTACCAGTGCGGATGCATCGTCAGGTGTGATTGGTATTGCGCAGTCCGCTGGTGGACTTGATGCGACAGTATCGCTGCTGAACAGTGAAACCGGCGTGTTTGGCGTGACCTCAAATGCCAATGCGACGGGTGATGCCAGCCTCGCCGATGCTTTTGCAATCGGTGTGCAGCAATCATCCGGTGGCGATACGGCGCTTTCCAGCCTGACTAATGATGGCGACTTTACCGTCGATGCCAATGCTACCGCGGATGGCGTTACCAGTGCGGATGCATCGTCAGGCGTGTATGGTATTTTGCAGTCCGCTGGTGGGCTTGATGCGACAGTATCGCTGCTGAACAGTGATACCGGCGTGTTTGGCGTGTCCTCAAATGCTATTGCGACGGGTGATGCCAGCATTGCCGATGCTTTTGCAGCCGGTGTGCAGCAATCATCTGGTGGCGATACGGCGCTTTCCAGCCTGACTAATGATGGCGACTTTACCGTTGATGCCACTGCCACAGCGGCTGGCGTCACCAGTGCAGATGCATCGTCAGAAGCAGCCGGCAGTTCGCAGTTCGCAAGCGGACCCGATGCGACAGTATCGCTGGTCAACAATGCAAGCGGCGTGTTTGGCGTATCTGCCGATGCGTTGGCGACGGGTGATGGCAGCATCGCCAATGCCTCAGCCCTGGGCGCGATACAATCATCGGCTGGCCTTTCCAGCTTCACCAATAATGGTGACTTTACGGTCGATGCCATTGCCAATGCGAATGGCGTGGCCAATGGCGCTGCCACTGCAGAAGCCACCGGTCTTGAAGTGACGGGTGGTCCTGTTGATCTGGCTGTGATCAACACCGAGACTTTTGACGTCACGTCGAATGCCGCGGCGACCGGGACAGTGAGCAATAGTGCTGATGCATCTGCAACTGGCATGCGCTTTACCGCGTCGGACAATGTCTTGAGCGGTAGTGTCATCAATGACGGCTTGATCAATGTCGACGCAACAGCCGTGACTGGTCTCGTCACCTCGGCGGATGCTGTCGGGATCGAGATGGTGTCCGACATCAACAATCTGACCCTGACCAATACCGGCACGATTAGCGCCACGGCCATTACCAATGGCGGCTTAGCGACGGCAACGGGCCTTGTTGTCCGCAATGACGGCGTTGTAGTGTTGCCGCCGGTTTTGACCGACAGTTTCACCCTGAATAACATTGGCGGCAGCTTTATCGCGCGTCAGAGTGTTGATGGTGGGTTGAACTTCACACGCGGCACGGCGATCGACACCAGCGACGCCCCTCATCCGGCGATGATCAATCTGCAGGGTGCAGGTTCGATCTATGGCAATGTCGATATTTCGGCAGATGATCTGATCACTGTCTCGGCGGGCGAAACCCGGCTGGATGGTATCGTCAATCCGCTTGGGGAACTTGAGGGTGCGCTGACAATCGCCAATGGCGGCACGCTCTATCTGGTCGATCAGCCAAACGCCAACCCGTCTTATGATGGCGCAGCGGGTGTTAATGTCGACACGTTCACCGTCGCACCGGGTGGCACGCTTGCCCTGCAATTGGCGACCAGCCCGGTCCCTGTGACGGCATTGCTTGATTACCCAACAGTTGTAACCAATACGGCCAATCTCGCGGGCACCCTGTTGGTGCGTCCCACCAGCGTGAATGGCCTTTATGGCAACAGCTATGTTTATAATGATGTGATCGACGCCAATACGCGGGTCGGCACATTCAGCAACGTCGTGACCAATACGGGCACGCCTTTGCTGCGCGCCAATGCCATCTATGATGCCGAAAACAATGTCGATCTGAACCTGACCCGTGTCGCCTTTGGCGGTGTGGCCGGGCTGACCCGCAATGAAACAGCGGTCGGTAATGGGATCGAAGGCACTTATAACAGCGGCTTGACCGGCCCTTATGGCACGTTGCTCGGCAATCTGTTCACACAGAACGCCGCCAATTACCCGGGTGCGCTCGATCAGCTGTCCGGTGCGCAATATGCGGGTTATGTGCAGGGTTTGCGGAATTACAGCATGCAGACCAACACCTTGGTATCCGATCAGATCGATTGCGCCATCAGCGTGCGCGGTATGGATCAATGTCGTGACCCTGAAACCCGTGTCCGGCTTTGGGGCTTGGGCGGTTATAATGATGTGAAGGTCGATACCGACATCAATGCACCGGGCTATAAGTCGAAGAACTGGTTCGCCCTTTTGGGGGTCGATTACACCACCGGCAACTTCACCTTTGGTGGCTTTGGTGGCTATCGCAAAACCAAGATGGCGTTCGATCGTTACAATGGCCGGATCAAGGCTGATGGTTGGCAGCTTGGTCTGCTCGCCGCTTATGACATCGGCAGCGCGTATTTGCGCGGTGTCGGCAGCTATTCGGACCTTGGCGGCCACAGCCGTCGCGATCTGTCCATTGGCACCACAAGCGGCATGATCAGTGGCAAGCCTGATGCCCGTCTGTGGTCCTTCTACGGTGAAGGTGGCGCGCGTATCGGTCTTGGTGGTTCGTGGCTGACGCCTTTTGTCGGGGTGGATTACACGACGGTCAAGCTCAAGAGCTTCACTGAAACCGGCGTGCCGGGTGCAAATCTCGCATTTCGTAGCCAAAGCGATAACCAGACGGCATTGCTGGCTGGTGTGAAATGGGCCGCCAATTTCGGCGGGCTGATCCCGGAAGCCAAGGTCGCCTATCGTCATGACTTCGGCAGCCGCGTTTATGGTGTCGATGCTTCCTTTGCCGATGCGCCTGTTGGCACCAACTTCCGGGTCTACTCGCCGGAAACCAAGCGTGGTTCCATCGTCGCAGGCCTGAGCCTTGCTGCCGCCGTATCCGATCAGTTGACCGGACGTATCGGTTATCAGGGTCGGTTTAACAGCGACGTCAAGGATCATGCTTTCTACGGTAGCCTGACCCTTGCCTTGGGTGCTTCAGCGCCTGCAGCCCCACCGCCGCCGCCACCTGCGCCGCCGATGTCGATTGCACCGCCGCCGCCCCCGCCGCCAGCCGTGGTTGAATGCCAGTCCGGTCCGTATATCGTGTTCTTCGACTTCGATCGGAGCGATATCACGCCGGAAGCAGCATCCATCCTCGACAATGCGTTGGTCAATTATGGCAATTGCGGCAAGGCAACGGTCGTATTGGCAGGCCATGCGGACAAGTCAGGCTCCAATGAATATAATCAGGCATTGTCCGAGCGACGTAACAGCGCAGTGCGCGGTTACATGACCTCGCGCGGCGTGCCGGATGGCGTGATTGCGAGCCAGGCCTTTGGTGAAACCCGACCGCTGGTCGATACCGCCGATGGCGTCAAAGAACCGCAGAACCGTCGCGTTGAAATCCAATATGGGCCGGGTTCGGGGAATTAATCTATCCGACCACCCATTAGGACGAGTGCAAAGAAGGGAGCCGGCAGCAATGCCGGCTTCTTTTTGTCTGGCGCAGATCGGGGCGTCGGGCGGTAATAAGAAGTGCCAAGCGCGGGATGATGCGTCATCCTGCCTGTACGGCACTATGATGGCCCAGACATGAAACGACCTTGAGACGCGCATTGCTGGGCGGCTCAAGGTCAGGGGGGAGATCGGGGTTAGGGGAGGAAGAAGTCCTGTGTGGAGGGTCAGCTGTTCTTCTGGATGATTTCCGTCAGCGCGGTTTTGACATGACCGGCTTCATCGGCCAATCGACCTTCCTTGCGGGCGCTGATCGGGTCGGACACGCCCATGCCCTCAGACTCGGCGTTGAGCCTGCCATCCATCTCTGCATCCCAATCGGTCAACAGCGCCTGCTTATCGGCATCGTTGATGTCAGGATCGGCGAGCAGCGCCTCAGGCGTTTCGAAATCCTTGCGCGGCTGGGGCGCGACATCCGCCAAAGCGGCGGTCGCGTGTTGTTCGCGATGATAGAGCAGGGCCTGACCGATGGATGCGGTCACCATTTCCGGTTCGAACGGCTTGGTGATCAAATAGGTCGGCTCTGGCCGTTCGCCGGTCAGCAGGCGTTCGGGAAAGGCGGTGATGAAAATCACCGGGACATCGATCATGGCGAGAATGTCCACCACCGCATCGATGCCACTTGATCCATCCGCGAGGCGTATATCCGCCAGCATCAGTTCAGGCGGTTGGCTGGCCGCGAGCTTGGCGGCTTCATCGCGGGTGCGGGCGATGCCGGTCACGTGATGCCCAAGGTCTTCGACGATGGATTTGAGGTGGAGCGCGATGATCGATTCATCCTCGATGATCATCACCTTTGCTTCCAGCGCATCGCCGATCATCTGCCGGGCGGCGGCGATTTCATCCTTCACCTGTAGGATCGGGCAATGCAATATATAGGCCGCATCATGCTGGCTGAACCCTTCCACGGCCGTCAGCAGCAAGGCCTGGCGCGTATGCACCGGCAGGCTGGCGACAAGGCCATCGTCATGACTGACCGCCGACATGCCGCGCCATAATTTGTGGAACACCCGGTAAAGTTCGCGCCGCACGGGCTTGTCGGTATCGAATTCATGGGGCGCGGCCAGCAGCGCCTCCAGCGATTCCCGCACCGCCGCATCGCCCAAAGTTTGCGATCCGGTCAAAGCACGTGCATATCTGCGCAGATAGGGGAGCTCAGG
The DNA here is from genome assembly GCA_002422945.1 of Sphingomonadales bacterium UBA6174. Classification (GTDB taxonomy): domain Bacteria; phylum Pseudomonadota; class Alphaproteobacteria; order Sphingomonadales; family Sphingomonadaceae; genus Alteraquisediminimonas. Next base: position 119,989 of record DITW01000069.1, read on the forward strand.
GCCTAAAGCCGCTTTCAAAGACATATTCACTCCTTGCAGGCACGCTGCGCGCCAGACACCTTATACCAGATACCGACGAGAAGGGTTTTTGTTCCCAGTGACGGAACTTTTTTTGTTTTCACCGATTTTCCCATCAAGACATCCCGATACAGCAGGTTTCAATGGCAACTACGAACAAGAATAGAGGAAAAAAAATGAACTATGTCGATGCCGATTTCGATCCGGTTTCGGCAGCACTGACGAAATTGCATCAAGCGGTCGTGAATGAGCCTGTTCCCGATGATTTTCTTCGGATACTTGACGATATCGACGCCAAAATAGCGGCCAAGAAGGGCCACTGATGAGCGATGAACCGCCCCTTGCAGATCCTGCACGCGCTATCGATGCCGATGAAATTTTCAGAAATGATCTGGTCGCTTTGATCCCTTCGCTGCGCGCCTTTGCGCGAGGCCTTTGCGGACAGCGGGATTTGGCGGACGATCTGGCGCAAGAAGCGATGATCCGCGCATGGGCGGCGCGTAGCAGCTATGCCCAAGGCTCCAATTTTCGTGCATGGATGTTCATGATCCTGCGCAATCAATTTTACACCACGATCCGCAAAAATGCCCGGTTGACGTCGCTTGACCCAGAGGTGGCGGCGCGTATTCTGGTGACGGCGCCTACGCAACAGGAAGGCATCCATATGGAGGATGTGACCAAGGCCTTGCAAAAACTGCCAGCGGAACAGCGCGAGGTGTTGTTGCTGGTTGGGGCCAATGGCGCGTCTTATGAAGAGGCCGCCGAAATCATGGGCTGTGCCATCGGCACGGTGAAAAGCCGGATGGCGCGAGGGCGCAAGGCGCTGGCCGCATTGATCGACGGCCCGGCGGGGGACGCGCTTTTCATCAAGGCGGCGTGAAGATGGATGGTTGGTGCATCGCGCTTCGGAAAAAGATCGCGCAGATCCGGGCGGGCAATTATGCGTTCGATCGCCAGATGTTCGCCGATGCCCCACCGGAAGTGGCGCTGCTGGGCGAAGATCTGGCCGAACTTGCGCAGATGATCGAAGCGCGCGAACGCGCCCATCATGCATTGACGCTGGAGGTCCATCATCGCGTCAAGAATAACATGCAGATCGTCACCAGCCTGCTCAATTTGCAGGCGCGGCAGATCAAGGACCCGGTCGCGCGTCAGGCACTTGAACAGGCGCAGACGCGGATGAATGCGCTGGCGCTGGTCCACCGCCTGTTGTTCGAGCATAAGGATGATAATCTTCAGGGCAAATTTGATATGGCCACGCTGCTGATGGCATTATGCGCCCAGTTGCGTACGGCCCATCGCCACAAGGCCTATGTGCATCTGATGTGCGATGTCCGGCCCCAATTGCTGCCCAATGCTCATTTGGTGCCGTTGGCGTTGTTTGTGGTGGAGGTCGTGACCAATGCCTATCGCCATGCCTGTCCGGAAGGGCGCGATTATACGATCACGATTTTTGGCGATGGCGACCTGCTGCGGATTACCGATGACGGCATCGGCTTTGATGTGTCGAGCGAATTCGATTCCATGGGCCGTCAGTTGATCGTCGCCTTGGCGCAGCAACTGAATGGCGTGCTGGATATCACGAGTCAAAAAGACACGGGCCAAACAGATTCTGGCACCATTGTGACGCTGCACTATCCGATCCCGGCTTGATATGTCCCGCCCCTGAAACGCGCTCGCCATCCCCGGCATGTGCCGGGAATGGCGAGGGTAGGGAGCAGCCCGACAAAGGAGGCGGAAGGCGGGCTGCTCAGCCATTGGTGGTGCTTATGAGCGATGGTCGATCCGCAACCGATCCATCAGGCGATCGAGACGGACCTGCAACATGGCCTCATTTTGCGACGACAGATCGCCGCGACGATTGTGGCGCATCGACCGTTCGCGGTTGCGGATCGAGCGCAATTCGCCACGGGCGCGATTGAGTTCGCCACGGCTGAACGTCCGTTGTGCGTTGGGTGAACGGATATAGTCTTCAAGCCATGCCACCTGCGCGAGGATTTCACGCGGGATCGTGCTGTAACCATTGTTCCTGTCCCGACCCCCATCCCGACGCATATCGCCCGACGTCGAGATCCAGCGGCCACGGCTGTCGTAATAGCCGCTCGTGGTGCCGGCATGCCAGCGGCCATCTGTGTCGTAATAGCCCGGATGGGCATCGGCGATCCAATTGCCATTGCTGTCGCGATGACCGCTCGCCGTGCCGGAAATCCAGCGTCCGCGTTCGTCATAATGGCCGGTAGTGACGCCGCCGACCCAACGCCCGCGTTCGTCATAATAGCCGCTGGCCGTGCCCGCGACCCATTGATCGTTGCGGTCATAATAGCCATTGGCCGATGCGGGGACCCATTGGCCCTGCGCGGTATAATAACCATCTTCGCCGCTCACCCCCGTATTGGGGATCCAGCGATTGCCTTCGCCATAATAGCCATTGGGCGCGCCATCGACCCAGCGGCCATCGCGGTCATAATAGCCGCGTGCCTGCGAAGACGAAACGCCGGTCGCGTGCCAGCGGTTGTTGTCGTCATAATAGCCATAGGCATGGCTGCAATCATTATCCGACTTGGTCAATTGATTGCCGATGACGCCGCCGCCGACAGCGCCGATGACCGTGCCAAGCGTCTTATCGCCCTGACCTGCGATGACATTGCCCAACACCCCGCCGATGCCCGCACCGGCAACGGTGCCGACGACACGGTTGGAGCGCTGGCGTTCGCAACTGTCTTGCGCGATGGCGAGGGATGGGACGAGCGTTGCCATAGCAATGCTGGCCGCGAGAATGGATCTGCGCATGATATATGCTCCTGAGACGGGCGGAAGCCCGCTACTTAAAGGAGATAACGCGGGCGTGGCGCGTTTGTTCCAATCCGACCCTAGGCCAATGTCGGCAGCGGCAGCATGCGCTGAATTGCGCGCGATAGTTCGGTCACATTGACGGGCTTGTTGAACTGGACACAATTCTGGCGCTTGACTTCCCGCATCGTCGCGGCGGAAATATCGCCGGTGAGAATGATGATCGGGAGCTTTGCGCCCAATTGCGTGCGCAGCCGGGCCGCCAATTTGACGCCATTCAGATTGCCGGGCAGATCATGATCAGTGAGAACAAGATCGGGCATCTCCCCACCCGCCGCCAATAATTTGAGCGCCACATCGCCATTGATGGCCAATAAGACCCGATGCCCCTCTGTGCGCATCAGCATGTCGAGCAGGTCGCGCACCTCCGGCTCATCTTCGACGATCAGGATCGTGCCACGGCGATGCGGCGGCGCGATCAACGGGTGCGCGTGCGGTGCAGGCTGGGTCACAATCTCGGTTTCCGGCAATTCAATCTCGACCGCGAAGGTGGAACCCTTGCCCGGCTTTGAACGCACATGCACCGGATGGCCAAGCAATTCGCCGAGCCGCTGCACGATCGACAAACCCAGCCCCAGACCGCGGCTGCGTTCGCGGGCGTTGTTTTCGACCTGATGATATTCCTCGAAAATCGCGTGCATCTGGCTTTCCTCGATCCCGATCCCGGTATCGAGGACTTCGATGCTGACTGCGCCCGGTCGGCGGCGGCAGCCCAGCAGCACCTTGCCATGATTGGTGTATTTCAGGGCATTGGTGATCAGATTGCGCAACATTTGTTCGAGCAGGCGATGGTCTGTGGCGATGACGATACTGCAAGGGACAACCCGCAAGGAAATCTTCTTGGCCTGCGCGTGATAGCTGAATTCGTCGCGCAGGCAGTTGAGCAGGTCATCGACCGGAAAGATGCTGATCTCCGGCTGAATCATGCCGGATTCGATCTGGTTGATATCGAGCAATGCATTCAGCATGCCCGACATCGCGCCCAATGTTTCGCCCATGCGGGTCACCAGCCTGTGCGGCTTTTCGGCGCTGACTTCCTTGGCGAGCAGCCCTTGGAGCAAGGTCAACGTCTGCAATGGCTGGCGCAAATCATGGCTGGCCACCGCCAGAAAGCGCGATTTGGCAATGGTGGCAACTTCCGCATCTTGCTGGGCAGCCGCCAGCAATTTCGCTGCGCGTTTGCGGTCGGTGATGTCGGTGAAGGTGATGACAACGCCATCCACATGGTCGTCATCGGTGCGGTAAGGCATGATCCGCCGACCGAAAAATACCCCGGACGCCGTTTCGATTTCACGATCAATCGGGCTTTCCGTATCCAGCACCGTGCGGGCATCGTCCAGCAATGCAGTATCCGCCGCGAGTGAATGCAGATCGGACAACGGTCGGCCAATATCGCCGGGGATGATGTTGAACAAGGATTTGGTCGCGGGCGTGAAGAAGCTGATATTGAGCGCCTTATCGAGAAACAGGGTCGCAACATCGGTGCTGTAGAGGATGTTTTGCAGATCGTTGGCGGTCGCGCGCTGGCGTTCCAGCGTTTCCTGTAACTGGGTGTTGAGCGCGGTCAGCTCTTCGTTCAGCGACTGCAATTCTTCCTTTGAGGTGAGCAGTTCCTCATTGGTCGACTGAAACTCCTCATTGACCGACAAGGCCTCCTCATTGATCGCGCGCTGTTCTTCGCTCGACATTTCGAGATTATGAATGGCGCTTTGCAATTCGGCCCTTGTGGCTTCCAGTTCGCGTTCCAGATCGGCGATACGGGCGCTTTCCTGCGGGGAGGCGGCTGCGCCCTTTTTGCGGGCCGGGGCCGGGGCATCAATGAAACAGACCAGCAGCAACTCCTCGCCCTCGTTCATCACGGTATGAATCACGATGTTGAACGGCGCTGCGCCCAATCTGCCGCCGGTTGCAGTGAGGGGGGAGTTGTTGGGGCCAGCCTCTTGAATCGCGGCACGCAGTCTGATCCGTAGCGGCGTTGGCGCCATGCTCAACAGATCATGGCTGGGATGGCCGGGGGCAACACGCAGATAGCGATCGATCGGCCCGAGGCTGTAGAGGCATTCCAGCTTGCGGTTGATCAGCACGCCCGCCGGGACATGATGTTCAAGCATCAGCCGTTCGCTTAATTGCGCGAGGCTTTTCTGCCGCATGACAGCTTGGGCCTGGCTGATCCGGGGTGGGGTCCGCAGCGCTTCGCCGCCGCCAACGGGGAATTCAATATCGCCGGAACGTGGCCGCCCGATGTGGCGATAAATCCGTTCGGCCTTGGCAATGGGTTTGAAATGGCTTTCCGCCGCGCCGATATTTTCGGCATTGCCGAGCAACAATATCCCCCCGTCGCGCAGCGCAAAGTTGAACAGCGAGATGACCTTGTTTTGGGCCTCTGCCCCCAGATAAATGAGCAAATTTCGACAGGAAATCAGGTCTAGCCGCGAAAAGGGCGGATCGCCCAGCACGTCCTGCACGGTAAAAATCACATATTTGCGGAGTTCTGGGGTGACGCGATAGCCAAGTTCTTCCTTGATGAAGAATTGCGCCAGTCGTTCAGGCGATACCTCTGCCGATATGCTGTGCGGATACAGGCCCTCACGCGCGGTCGCGACGGCATCGGCGTCAATGTCGGACGCGAACACCTGCACCCGGACAAGACGATCTGCGGCGACCATTGCTTCATGCAGCAAGATGGCGAGGGAATAGGCCTCTTCGCCCGTGCTGCATCCCGCAACCCACACACGCAGCGGCATATCCGGCAATTGCTGCGTGACCAGGTCGGGGATTACGGTCTTGCCAAGGGTGGCAAAGACCTCTGGATCGCGAAAAAAGCTGGTGACGTTGATCAGCAGGTCATTGGCCAGCAAGTCGCGCTCTGCGGCGTCATTGCGCAGTTTTTCAAGGTAATTGATCATATTGCCGGGCTTGATCGAGGATAAGGCGATCCGCCGTTCAATCCGCCGCCTGATCGTCCCCATTTTATAGAGGCGGAAATCATGGCCGGTGGTGGTGCGCAGCAGTTCGACAATCTCGGGCAGTCCTTCGGTTGGCGGCGCTGTGACCGGGAGCTGCTTGCCATGATTGGCCAAGGCTGCGGGCATATCAATGATCGGCAGGACAAGATCGACCGCACCCGCCGCGATGGCGCTGCGCGGCATGCCGTCATGTTCTGCCTCATCCGGGTCCTGCGCGATGACCAGGCCTTGATTGTCCTTGATGGCTTTCAACCCGATGCTGCCATCTGCGCCGGTGCCGGACAGGATGATCCCGACGGCCGCCGCGCCATATTGTTGCGCGAGCGAGTTGAGCAGAAAGTCAAAAGGCAGCCGTGCGCCATGGCGGGCCAGTGGTTGCGTCAGGTGCAGCGCCCCGTTTTCCGCGGCCAAATAGGTGCCGGGTGGAATGACGTAGAGATGATCGGGTTCGATCAATATTCCATCGCTGACTTCCAATACGCGCATTTGCGTATGTTTGGCGAGCAGTTCAACCATTAGGCTGTCATGGCTGGGGTCGAGATGCTGGACGAGGACAAAGGCCATACCGCTATCGGCGGGCAGCACATCCAACAGCCGTGTGCAGGCCTCCAAACCGCCCGCAGACGCGCCAATGCCGACAATGGGGAAATGTGGCGAAGGTGTTAGCGATGCCTGCGTTGGTGTCGTTAGCGTCAATATCATGTCCTTGCCGCGCTAGAGCCGTCGAGTGTTGTGACCAACATTCATCGTTGGCGATGAGCTGAGGACGAATGAATTTACGAATATTATTTAAAAAATGTCAAATTTTGACTGGAACATTTTATGTAAATTTTGATTTATATCAGCGCATATCAATAAATTTTATCTGTATATTGCTGATATATTGGTAAATATATAAATATATAATCAATATAATATTTTCACATAATTTATTTTAAGTGAAATTTTCAGTAGATAAATCGAAAATGGCCGGAGGCTGGAGCATGATTTCCTTGCGCATTCTGATCGCCGAAGATGAAGCGGTCATCGCCATGTTGATCGAGGAAGTGCTTGCCGGGCTTGGTCATCATGTCTGTGCGACTGTCTCGTCCGCAGATGAACTGGTTGCGGCAGCGCAGGCGCATCGGCCCGATCTGATTATCGCCGATGCGGGTCTGCACGAGAGTAGCGGCCTGATCGCCATCGCCACTATCTTAAAATCTGATATTATTCCCCATATTTTCATGAGCGGCAGCGCCGCTGCGGTCAGGGCCTCGTTTCCCGATGCCGTGGTGCTTGAAAAGCCGTTCGACGAGGCGGATCTGGAACGGGCAATCGCCGCTGCGACGGGCGCGTTGAGCATTTTATAACCTATGCTTCACTGCGGATGGCAACAAAGCCGCGCGCATCAGATGTGATGCGCGCGGCTTTTTCATTGTCATGGGATATTTACCTACAGCGCACGCCATCGCGGCCGATTGAACGGCCAATCAGCGCGCCTGCGCCACCGCCGAGAATCGTGCCCAAGGTTTTCGATCCATTGGGGGCAATGGCCTGACCCAATAATCCGCCACCAATCGCGCCGATGATCAGTCCGGTGGTGCCGTCGCTACGACGACAATAATAACGCGAATCCGATCCACGATAGATCCGATCGCTATCCGTCAGGCGGCGCTGCTGATAATAGCGTCCATCGCGATAATATCGATCTGCCAGATATGTGCCATATCGGGGATCGACCCTGTTGTAATCATAGCGCCGATATTGCTGCCACCCCAGATGGCGACCATTATCCTGATGCACTTTTTTCGGCTTTTGATATCCGCGCTGGCCGCGATTGTCGGTGCTGCGTTCAGCAGCCTTTGCCTGACCGTGACGGGACTGGCCCTGATGGTGCGGTTCGGCCAAGACGGAGATGGCGGGAACCGCCATGGCCGCCAGCAAGGCGGTCATCAATAATCTACGCATGTTCTAATCTCCTGTGTCGGCAAGAACATTCGACCAGACCATTTGGGCCGGATGCGCGTGCGGGGACAGCGCCCTGAAAGTGCTGACAAAAAAGGCGCGGGTCATGTCTGCAACACCACCCGCGCCATTATTACGCATATATTATTGCGCCTTGGCGGCCTTGGTCACGGCATCAGCACGATTTTCGAGCGCATCGGCAGATGAATCGACCTTGTCGCGCATTTCGTCGGCCTTTTTCTCGATATGTTCGGCGGTGTTGTCGCCAATCGCATCAATCTTTTGATTAAGGGCGTCGGCATTGTCTTCCATCTTGTCGGCCACGGCTTCGCCTTGATCGCGCACGGCATCGGCGGTCGCATCAAGGGAGGTGGCGACATTGTCGGCGGCCGTCGGTTCAGACTTATTGCAAGCGGCGGCCATCATGCCCAACAGGCTGACCGTGGCAATCAATGCCAAACGTTTTTGGGTAATCGTCATCTATCAAAGCCCTGTTTTATAGAGTGCCATTGAAAATCCCGCCCGGCGGCATTTTCTGTTTTGCGAGTAGCGTTGAGAAGAACCGCCATCTTGGCAGATTGTTCCGCGCGATTGTCAGGCGACAGCCGCAAGATTGGTGTTGGCGAAATCCCAGTCGATCAGATGATCGAGAAAGACCTGCACATATTCCGCGCGGCGATTGTGATAATCGAGATAATAAGCATGTTCCCACAAATCGCAGGCGATCAGCGCGGTGCGCCCATGGGTGCGGGGCAGATCGGCATCCTGCGTTGTCATGATTTCCAATTTGCCCCCGGCCAAGGTCAGCCATAGCCAACCCGAGCCGAAATGCTGGGCGGCGGTGCTGGCCCATGCCTCATTGAACGCTGTAATTGTGCCGATATCGCGCTTGATCCGGTTTTTGATCTCGCCATTGGGCGGACCGCCACCCTCAGGCTTCATCGATTTCCAGAAGAAGTCATGGTTCCAGCATTGCGCGGCGTTGTTGAACACTGCCGTGCGGGCAGGGCGGGCGTGGCTGCGGCGGATTACCTCGTCAAGCGTGCTGCCGCCGGTGTCGGCGGTTTCCAGCAGTTCGTTCAATTTGTCGACATAGCCACGATGATGTTTGTCATAATGGAGCGCGAGCGTTTGCGCCGAGATATGCGGCTCAAGTGCATCCCCCGCATAAGGCAGGTCTGCGAGTGTAAACAAGGCGATGCTCCTGTTGCGGGGGATGTGGTGGCGTGATTAGATCTTATCGCCGAGTGCGCCCTTGACCGCGCCGGATAGCTTTTGCGCCTGGCCCTTGGCCTGTTGCTTGGCACCGTCAACGATCATGTCTGTGCTTTCGGTTTTTTGTCCGGCAGCGACCTTCGCCTTGCCAATGGCTTCGTTAACGACGCCTTTTGCCTTGTCGATGAATTCACCCATGATGGTTTCTCCTATCGGCCGCATCTGCATGGCACGGCACAGGTTGGAAACACATCGCGTATGATTTGGTTCCAACCTGATGTCGTGCGCTGGATTAAAGGCGGCCCGTCAGCAGCAGGATGACGACGACGATCAAAATGATCCCGATAATGCCGATCCCGCCATGGCCATAGCCATAGCCATAGCCGCCAAATCGACCGCTGAAACCGCCTGCGAGAAAGATCACGAGGAGAATGATAAGAATAAGTCCGAGTGACATGATATTATCCTTTGCGGCATTCAGCCCAAAACACATTGAAAAATATGAATTAGCGGCCGATCCGAATATTGCTCATCGCACCGACCAGACCAAAGGCCTGTAAAAGCCAGAATATAACTGCAATTACGACAACGATGTTGAGAATGTTTTTGATTTTACCATCCATCGGGATGTAATTATTGACGGCCCAAAGCAGAATGCCGACGACGACCAACATGATCACTACATTGATAAGTGGCATGTGCTTACTCCATATTGTGCGTGCGCGATGAATGACGCACTTGTGGAGCGTTAACTTTTCAGGCTTGGAAAAGTTCCATCAGGCAGCCGGTCAGCGCTGTCCCGCGAGCATGAAAATGAGCTGCACCGCAAAAAGCAGTGCAGCTCATTATCTTTAATACTCAACAATATTGCCGCATCATTGAGGTCGTCTGGGAGGCTGACGCAGACTATTCGGCTGCCTTGTCGATTGCCTTGCCGGCTGAGGTCACATCCTCGCCAACGCCTTCGACAGTGTTGCAAGCCGTCGCCGTGATGCTGACAATGCCCAGCATCAAAACGAGCTTTATGACCGAATATGTCCGCATGAAAACCTCCTGTGTTGATAATGAGGCTAATAATGCGTGAAACCGGCGTTTGTTCCATTGGTGGGCGGCAATTGGCGCATTCAAATATGTGACATCCCCTTCACGCCTACGGCAAAAGCGCCCCTCCAGCTACAATGGAGGGGCGCTCAGGCTCAGGCTTAATGCCGATATTCAGTGCAGATCGAACCGGTCGGCGTTCATGACCTTGGCCCATGCCTTGACGAAATCATGGACGAATTTTTCTCGATGATCGTCTTGTGCATAGACTTCGGCATAAGCGCGCAGGATCGAATTCGACCCAAAGACCAGATCGAGCCGCGTCGCCGTCCATTTGACCGCGCCCGTCGCCCGGTCGCGGATTTCATAGAGGTTGCCGCCAACGGGATGCCAGATATTCCCCATGTCGGTCAGGTTGACGAAGAAATCATTGGTGAGTGCCCCCTCGCGATGGGTGAATACGCCATGTTTTGCGCCGCCATAATTGGTCCCCAACACGCGCATGCCGCCGACCAATAGGGTCATCTCCGGCGCGGTCAGGCCCATGAGCTGGGTGCGGTCCAGCATCAGCTCTTCCGGGCGCACCGCATAATCCTGCTTCAGCCAGTTGCGATAGCCGTCATGGAGCGGTTCCAGCACAGCAAAGGAATCCGCGTCGGTCTGTGCATCAGATGCATCGCCGCGTCCCGGCGCGAACGGCACATCGACCGCGACGCCCGCTGCCTTGGCGGCCTGTTCGATCCCGACATTGCCTGCAAGCACGATGACATCGGCGATGCTGGCGCCGCTATCGGCAGCAATTGGCTCCAGCACCGCCAGCACCTTCGCCAGCCGCGCGGGTTCATTGCCCACCCAATCTTTCTGCGGGGCAAGGCGGATGCGCGCGCCATTCGCGCCGCCGCGCATATCGGACCCGCGATAGGTGCGCGCGCTGTCCCATGCGGTCGCGACCATTTCGGCGATGCTGAGACCGCTCGCGGCGATCCGGGCTTTCACCGCATCCACATTATAATCGGTCGGGCCAACAGGCACTGGGTCCTGCCAGATCAGATCTTCCTGCGGGACATCGGGGCCGATGTACCGTGCCTTTGGTCCCATATCGCGGTGCGTCAGCTTGAACCATGCCCGGGCGAAGACCTCACGGAAATAGGCCGGGTCCTTGTGAAAGCGTTCGGAAATCTTGCGATAGGCCGGGTC
>DITW01000069.1:131278-131545 GCA_002422945.1 Sphingomonadales bacterium UBA6174
ACAGCATGTCGAAATAGCCATTGTCGAACTGGGTGGGATGCGTGGTCCATGCCCCTTCAAGCCCGCTGGTGACGGCATCGCGGCCCTTGCCTGTGCCGGTCGGATTGTGCCAGCCCATGCCCTGTTCGGTGACATCCGCGCCTTCGGGGGCGGGGCCGATCAGGCTCGCATCGCCATTGCCATGGCATTTGCCAATGGTATGGCCGCCCGCCGTCAGGGCGATGGTCTCTTCGTCATCCATCGCCATGCGTTTGAAGGTCTCGCGCA
>DITW01000069.1:131713-141385 GCA_002422945.1 Sphingomonadales bacterium UBA6174
CCCAGCTGATCTTGTTGCCATATTTCCGCTTGATCGGCCACAACAGCCGCCGCGCCTTATCGAGGCTGACATTGTCCGGCCATGAATTCAACGGGGCGAAGCGCTGGTTGCCGGTGCCGCCGCCGCCACGGCCATCGGCGGTGCGATACGACCCCGCCGCATGCCATGCCATGCGGACCATCAGCCCGCCATAATGGCCCCAATCGGCGGGCCACCAAGGCTGGCTATCGGTCATCAGCGCGCGCAGATCCTGTTTGAGCGCCTCAACATCCAGTGATTTCAACGCCTCGCGATAGTTGAAGTCCTTGCCCAATGGGTTGGTCTTGCTGTCATGCTGGTGGAGAATGTCGAGGTTCAGCGCATTCGGCCACCAGTCCATGACCGATTTGCCGGTGGCAGTATTCGCGCCGTGCATCACCGGGCATTTGCCCTGTGGCGAATTGGTGTCGCTCATATCCATTCTCCTTGTCCAAACAAAACATATAATATGTTATGGTGACGATAGTTCCGAATGATAGCTTCGATGATTTCGATGATGAAATTAATTAAATGAGCAAGGCTGATCGGCATATTCGATTGTCGTGGCGGTTGATCCGGGCTTTATCCTGACGGCTGGATGCCCTTGGCCATTTGCGTTGGTCGCGTCTCTTGGATAGCGATGAGGCAATAGATCGATCATGTGTATAATGAAACGGGAGGGTCGGCCACATGGATCATGACATCTACGACCTCTTGATTATCGGCGGGGGGATCAATGGCACAGCGATTGCCCGGGCGGCGGCGGTGGCGGGCCTGAGGGTGCTGCTGGTCGAACAGGACGACCTTGCCCATGCGACCTCCTCCGCTTCCACCAAGCTGATGCACGGGGGCCTGCGCTATCTTGAGCGTTATGAGTTCCGGCTGGTGCATGAATCGCTGACCGAACGCGGGATCATGCTGCGTACCGCGCCGCATCTTGTGCAGCCGCTTGAATTCCGCATTCCCCATATTGCCCAGATGCGGCCTTGGCTGATGATGCGGATCGGCCTGTGGCTCTATGATCTGCTGGCATGGCGCGGCCATCTGCCGCGCGCGCGCAGCATCAAGCTTGATGATCCGGTGGTGCATGCCGGTCGCCGGGGGTTCAGCTATTGGGATGCGCGGGTCGATGACGCCCGATTGGTTGCGCTGAATGCGCGTGATGCCGCGAACGCCGGGGCGACGATCTGGACCCGCACCTGCTTTGTCAGCGCCGAACGGGGCAAAGATGCATGGATGGTGACGCTCAAGTCATCGGATGGTGACAAGACCATCGCCGCGCGTCGGATCGTCAATGCCGCTGGTCCTTGGGTGGAGCAGGTGTTGCGGTCCGGCTTTGGCCAGCGCGGGCCAAGCCGGTTGCGACTGGTGCGGGGCAGCCACATCCTCACGCCGCGTTGTTTTGACGGCGATCATGCGTGGTTGTTCCAGCAACCGGATGGGCGCATCGTGTTCGCCATTCCGTATTTAAATGCATTCACCCTGATCGGCACGACCGATGAGCCGGTGGACGATCCGAATGAGGCCAAGATCAGCGCGGCAGAGGTCGAATATCTGCTGGCCGCGATCAACCGGTATCGCCGCACGCCAATTGTCCCCACGCAGATCGTCTCCAGCTATGCGGGCATTCGCGCGTTGTTCGACGATGGCGCAGGGGCGGCCAGCGCTGTCAGCCGCGATTATCATCTCGATCTCGATACTGCAGGGCCAGCCTTGTTGAGCGTGTTCGGCGGCAAGATTACCACCGCCCGCCACCTTGCTGAGGTTGCCTTGGCGCGGCTGGGTATTCGTGACAGACAGACGCGACACCGCCCGTTACCGGGTGGCGACATCGAGGATTTTGCGATCTTTCTTGAGGACGCCCGCCAGCGCTGGCCCTTCATGGATGGCGACCAACTGCACCGCATGGCCCGGGCCTATGGCACCTGCCTTGCCGAGGTGATTGGCGAGGCGCGTGGCATTGACGATCTTGGACAGGATTTTGGCGCAGGGCTATGTGCGCGCGAAGTCGATTATTTGATCAAGAAGGAATGGGTGACCACTGCTGAGGATATTCTCTGGCGGCGCACCAAGCTCGGCCTGCATCTGGATGCGGCGCAGGTGGAGGCATTGCAGGCCTATATCGAGGCGCAACGCCCATAATTCTGCAAGGAGGGCGTAAATCGGGCGCCTCATGATGACGGCGCTGGTAGCCCTTGCCCTACAGATATCGTCATTCCCGCGCAGGCGGGAATCCAGAATCCTCGTCGGATCGAAGGTCGCGCATTCGCGTAGTTCCGTCCTGTCTGGATTCCCGCCTGCGCGGGAATGACGAGGGAGGGAGAGGAGGAGGGCGTAAATCTGAACAAATGCGGCTGTTGCGTCGGAAAGGCTGTTCATCTGCCGTAAATTATGTTCATCTATGTTCAAAGATAAAGGGGAGGGAGACAATGAATAACCAAAATATTCAGCCCAGCAGCGTCGAACCATTTCCAGTCCAGGCGCGATCATCCTTTGTCACTGATGAACTCACCAAATTAACCAACGCCTTGCGGGAAGTTTGCCCGATTGATGCGGTGATCAGCTTCCATTTCGATGGCAAGCTCCACCTGCATATCGATGTGCGGCGTTTGGAAAGCGTGATGGGAATCGAGGCCGTTTTGCCGACTTTGGGGGCTGGTTCTTTCCACGATATCCAGCGCGGTCCGACCCCGCATCAGCCCTTTTTCCACCGCGTCAGCGCGATTGTCGACCGGTAACGCATGGCGGGCCTAAACCCGCCATGTCTCTAGGTCTTATTTGAGCGGCAATAATGCTGCGCGTTGATAATAAGCGATGTCCTCAATCTCGATGATGGGCGAGGACACGCCATCCCATTGATCATGGGTTCGCTGCCAGATCGCGAACAGGCCAAGGATATGCGCCGGATCACCGTGGATTTCGGTGAATGCGCCATTGAGCGAACGCGTGTCGAAATAGGCCGCATTGACCTCATCGGCATAAAGTTCGGTCGCCAGCTCATAGCCCAGATCGAGCCAGCGCTGACGCTCTGCCGCGAAGTCGGAGACGAGATAGGCGATGTGGTGGAAACCTTCTTCGCCGGGCTTGAACATATCGCGATAGATCGACGGCTTGTCGTCATGCTGTTCGATGAACTGGATCATCCGGTCGCCAAGATAGCCGAATGCATAGGATACATCCGCCTCTTGCTTGGTGCCGCGATAGGTGAATTCCTCGCAATGATGGTGGCGGACCATGAAGAACGGCCCGGCCCCATAGGCCTTGGCCCATTTGCGCGCGGCTTCGTCGATGCTGGTGACGAAATAGGCTTCCTGAAACATCGCGTATTTTTGGGTCATTGGTCATCCTTCCTTATATATTGTCGGTCGGTTTTATTTTTTCATCGCTGCGGATGCTGGCGCATCAGTCCGATCTGCCAGATCAGCGCCTCGCGCTGCGCGGCGGGGGGCCATGCGGCGGGCTTCATAATGACCATGCTGACCAGACCGTTGAGGAAGATCTGGATGCGTTCGGCATGGAAGGGGATATCGATATCAGCGGGTAATTCCCCCCGGTCGATGGCGTAACGCAGGATATGCGCCAGCATCTTTTGCGTTTCCTCGATCCCGGCAAGGCGTTCGGCGGCGAGGTCGGGATCATGGGTTACCGTCCCCCAGAAACCGAACCACGCCTGCCAATCGCGCAGATTGGCGGGGCTATTGGGTAGCAATAGCTCCAGACAATCGAGCAGGCTTCCGCCATCATCCATCTTGGCCTGCACCCGTTTTGGGGACAAGCTCAAAACGGAAGCGAAGGCGGCAATCAACAGATGCTGTTTGTCGCGGAAATAATGGGAGAGGATCGTCGAGCTATAGCCCACCCGACGCGCCACCGCGCGGACGGTCACCGATTCCATCCCGGTCTCGGCAATCATTTCCTTAACGACATTCGCGATCAACGCGCGTCGTTCATCATGATCGACAATCAATGGCATGTGGTCGGTCTATCCTCCCCCCAAAGCGGGTGCTTTAGCTTCGGATCAAGGCAGGATGTGCATCCCGCCTTCCAGCATGAACGTCTGCCCGGTCATATATCCGGCACCTTCGCCTGCGATGAACACCGCGAGCGGCCCTGCATCCCGTTCCGGATCGCCAAGGCGGCGCACCGGGATTTTTTCCTTCAGCGCTTCGACGAAATCGGGTCGCGCACTCTTCCATGCGTCGAACGCGCGGGTTTCAAGCGCCGGGTTGATGATGTTGACGGTGATCCCGTGCTGACCCCATTCGCGGGCCGCCGTGCGCGACAAGGCGCGGATCGCTTCCTTGGTTGTATTGTAACAGGTGTTGCCCTCGAAACCGATCTGGCCGGAGGAGGAGGCGAAGTTGATGATGCGGCCATAGCCTGCCTGCTTCATATACGGGAAGGCGGCCTTCATGAACCAAAGGGAAGCGGTCGCGCCGGTGCGGAACGTATATTCCCATTCATCCTCATTGGTGTCTTCACAGGCGACGAACACGGTCGAGGGCTGTGGCGCGGCCTCGGTGCCAAAGCCTTGGGCATTGTTCACGACAATGTGGAGGTCGCCAAAATGATCGACGGTCTGTTGCACCGCTGCGAACACCTGATCGCGCTGGCCGACGTCGCAGGCGATGCCGATCGCCTCGCCACCGGCATCGCGAATTTCCTGCGCCACCGCCTCAACGGTCGAAGGCGTACGCGAGATGACCGCGACCTTCGCGCCCGCCTTGCCATAAGCAAGGGCAATGGCCCGGCCAATGCCGCGTCCTGCGCCCGTGACAAGGGCAATTTTGCCCGTAAGCGATTGTTCCATGATGCGCCTCTCCTTCATCCGATTATTTTTATTGTGCAAGCGTTGTATAAAGATGATCGGGCGGCTTCAAGCGATTTCGGTTGCTGGTCAAGGACTGTATGGAAGACCAAGAAAAAGGGGCCGCTAAACTGATGTCGCGGCCCCTATATTGTTTAGCTCGTCTGCACGGCGGACAATCGCCAATTGCCATGGTCCTCGCGGGTGAAGGTCCAGATTTCGGTCGTTTCGGTCGGCTGCAAAGGATCGCCCTTCATCACCTGGTTGGTGTCGCGATGGCGCATCACATCGATGCTTTCATAGCGCATGGCGATGGTCGCATAATCCGTGCCGCCTTCGCGCCATGCTTCCGATACATCGGCCTGTAGCAAGCGCGTGGCGCTGACGTCGTTGCGCAGGCCATTGGTGGCATTGGTGCTGAGTTCTTCGGCCAGATAGGACATGACTTCCGGCGTGGTGAGGGTGCGCAAACGGCCATAATCTTCTTTCCCGAACGCATCCTGCACATCGGTTAACAGGCGTTCAAATGCGGCCTGATCATGCGAAGTGATCGGAATATCCTGTGTGGCAACTGCTGCGCCGCCGCCAAATTGCTGCGACATGGCCTGCGCCTGGGGCTGTTCGCCGCGCGGCGAGAACATCGACACATTATTGGCATAAGCGGGTGTCGCCTGGGGCTTGCGCCGGAACAACCGGAGCGCCAGCATGGCAAGGCCGCCGATCAGCGCAATCTGCAACAATGTCATCAAAAATCCGCTGCCCAGCATCGAGCCAAAGCCATTGCCGAGCAATGCGCCGATCAACCCGCCTGCCAACAGGCCGCCGAGCAGGCCGCCGCCAATGCCGCCAAATCGGCTGGGCGATTTAGTCGCTTGGCCTGCTTGTGTGGCTTGGCCCGTGGCCGGTGTCGCCTGTTGCTTGGGCGACATCGAGCGCTGGACCGGCGGCACATATTGGGGGGCGGTCGGGGTTTGCTGGGGGGCGGAATAGGTGCGCGCCCCGCGACTGCCAAAGCTGCCGCCGCGTCGCGCATCCGCCGTAGGCGCAACCATCATCGCGACGGCAAGTCCCATCGCAAGCGTGCCTATAGAGCGAAATTTCACGTCAATCATTTCGTTGTCCTTTCCCCGCATCGGCGGGAAATTGGTAAATATGGATTGGATTTTTTTGATGAGGGTCGGGCTGTTCGATCAGGCCGTCTCCCGCTTCTGCCGGACGCGGCGGGACAGCATGTTGAGCCCCTCGACGGCCACCGAGAAGGCCATGGCCGCATAGATATAGCCCTTTGGCACATGGGTGCCGAAGCCTTCCGCGATCAAGGTCATGCCAATCATGAACAGGAACGCCAGCGCGAGCATCACAACCGTCGGGTTTTGCTCGATAAAGCGCGACAATGGCCCTGCTGCTGTCAGCATCACCGACACGGCGACGATGACGGCTAGAAACATGATCGGGACATGATCGGTCATGCCGACCGCGGTAATGATCGAGTCGATCGAAAAGACGAGGTCGAGCATGATGATCTGCGTAATGGCCGCGCCGAAGGTCAGGCTCACTCTCGGGCTGTCGAAGATATCGTCATTGGTGCTGGCATCGACATTGTGGTGAATTTCGGTGGTCGCCTTCCAGACGAGGAAAAGGCCACCGGCAATCAAGATCAGGTCGCGCCATGAGAAGGCGTGATTGAATGCCTCGAACAAAGGCGCGGTCAGGGTGACGATGAACGCGATCAGGCTCAACAAGACAAGCCGCAGACCAAGCGCGAGACCAATCCCGATCTGTCGCGCGCGGGCGCGATATTGTTCGGGCAGCTTGTTGGTCAGGATCGAGATGAAAATGAGGTTGTCGATCCCCAGCACGACCTCCATCGTGATGAGCGCGGCAATCGCGGCCCAATTGGCGGGGTCTGCAAAAATGGCGAGAATATCAGTCATGGTTACCCTGATGAGCAGGCGGCGTGCCGCGCTTTTTTAAAGAATTTGCGTGTAAGGGCGAGGGCATGGCGCGGGGCCCAAATGCGGGGGCGCATCTGCAACCCCGTGCGCCATGCGCCCGCCCGGCTTTAGTCGAACAATTCTTCCAGAAAGGATTTCCGACGCTTCGCGGGCCGGTGGCCATAGTCCGTATGGCCATAGTCCGCAGGGCGATGTTGGGGCGTGAAAACAGGCGCAGCGGGGGCAGTCGCAGGGGCCGCATCTTTCGCGCTGCGCTCGATGATCTTGTCGAGTTCGCCACGATCCAGCCAGACGCCACGGCATTGCGGGCAATAATCGATTTCTACGCCCTGCCGATCGCTCATGACCAATGGGATCTGGCAATTGGGGCATGCCATGATGGGATGGGGCATAGGGGAATGGGTATTCGTCACATACAGCTCCTCAATTGATGGTTATCGAGTATGCTGATGCTTAAAATATATCGTTGACCAGCATCGAGAATACCCGATGCGGTCCGACATCACGACCTTAAAAAGATCGCCAGAGGGGCCCGGCCCGCCATGTTGAAATATGGCAGCGCCGGGTGTTCGTCAATAGAGATTTGGGCGTTGGGTTATGAGGCGGCGGTGAGGAACGTCGCTGTCGGCTTGCCGTCCGGCCCATAGACCGGCTCGGTCAGGTCGACGCGATATTTGCGCGTGTCCGCCGCCAAAATGGTAAAGGAGGACAGATGCTCGATCATCAGGAGATAGGCATCGCCATCGAGATGTGCCTGTAAATCCGCGGCATTATCCCAATCTTCGAAGACATGGACCCGGCCCGCATCATAAGGGTCCAGCGTCCATGCGTAATGGCGGCAGCCCTGTTCTGCCAAGGCCATTTCGATCAGGGGCTTTGCCCCGGCCAGCGCGTCCTGCCGGTTGGCGGGTGGGAAATCGATTTCGCCAGCAATCACGATGCGCATTCCAAGCCTCTTTCCTCTGATTTCTATGCCATGATTTCTAAGAGCACGACCGGATGCCGGGAACTGGCACTTAGGTCGGTAATGCCGCCCGGCCTTGCATAATTGTTCTCTTTATGTTCTTTTATGTGTCTCTTTCCTGATTCGGCAGACTCATGCGCAAGCCCGCGACCATTGAACATCTGTATCTCGATTTCGATGGCTTTTTCGCCAGCGTCGAGCAGCAGCGCGACCCCAATTTAAGGGGGCGTCCGGTGGGCGTCGTGCCGTATGAGGGCGGGCGGACCTGCATCATCGCGTGCTCACGCGAGGCGAAGGCCTATGGCGTGAAAAATATCATGATGGTCGATGAGGCACGGCGCATTTGCCGTGATCTGGTGTTGGTGCCGCAAAAGCCCGATCTCTATCGCCGGGCGCATCATGCGCTGCTGGCGGAGATCGCCTCGGTTATTCCCATCGATACCGTCAAGTCGATTGATGAGCTGGCATGCACGCTGGATGATAATCAACGCCGCGACCCGGCAGCGCTTGCGATGCGGATCAAGCGCGCCATTCGCTATAATATCGGGGCGACGATCACCTGTTCCATCGGCTTTGCCGCCAATCGTCACCTCGCCAAGATCGCGGGCGGCACGCAAAAGCCGGATGGCCTGACCATCTGGCATCCCCATCTGATGCCGGGGCCTCTGCTCAAAGTGGCGCTGGAGGACATTCCCGGCGTCGGTCGGCGCATGGCCACGCGGCTGGCGGGCCATCGCGTCAGCACGACCGGCCATTTGCTGGAACTTGCGCCCAAGCAGATGCGGGCGATCTGGCGCAACGTTACGGGCGAACGCTTATGGTATGCGCTGCATGGCTATACGATCGAATCCCCGCAATCCGAACGGGCGATGTTCGGCCATGCCCGCGTGCTGCCGCCGGATGCCCGCAACCTTGACGATGCCTATGCGATTGCCCGGCTGTTGTTGATCAAGGCGGCAAGGCGGATGCGGCGGGCGGATTATTATTGTCGCGGGCTGATGCTCTGGCTCAAATTTTATGATGACGACTGGTCGGACATGCGGGTGTTGCCACAGGTCAATGATGATCAGGCCGTGTTGTCGGCGCTCACGATCATGTGGGATATGATGGCGGCAGCGGTGGGCAGGAAGGCGCGCGTGTTGCGTGTGGGTGTGACGTTGTGCGACCTGACGCCCGCCACGGCCCGGCAGCTTGACCTGCTGCACAATGATGATGCCGATCGCCAGAAATGGGAACGGATCGGCAGCGCGATGGATGAACTGAACAGCCGGTTCGGACGCACGGTCACCAGCCTAGGCCTATGGGCGCCACCGAAAGGCGGCAATGTCGGGGGCAAGATCAGCTTTACGCGCATCCCGTCTGCCGAGGATTTTCAATGAATTGGAAGGCTAATTTGCAGGTGCTGGATCTGGAGCCGGGAGATCGGCTGGAACTTACTTGCCGGAAATGCGGCCATGTCCGCTATCTGACCGGCGAGACGTTGCTTGCGCGCAAGGGGGCTGCGCAGCTTTGGCTCTATCAGGTGGAACAGCGCGCCAAATGCAATCAGCGCGGTTGTGGCGGGCCGATGCGGATGGCGATGCCGCGGACAGGAGAGACGAGCGGATTTGTGGGTGGCATCGCCTAGGATCAGCNNAACCCCCCCGGGGGGATCAAACGATGGTCAGCACGCCTTCATAAATCGGGTTTTCAAGGGCGATGCCCGCACCCATTGCCACGCACATCAAGGCGTTGTCTGCGATTTTGACGGTCAATCCGGTCGCATTCGTCAAGGCGATATCGATATTGCCAAGCAGTGCGCCGCCACCTGTGAGGGTGATCCCTTCTTCGATAACATCTGCCGAAAGTTCCGGCGCGGTTTGTTCCAGCGCCGTCCTTACCGCGCCGGTGATCTGGCTGACCAGCTCGGCCAGCGCTTCGGCGATTTC
>DITW01000069.1:141469-148638 GCA_002422945.1 Sphingomonadales bacterium UBA6174
ACTTCGGTCGTGCCGCCGCCAATATCGACAACGACCGACCCTCTTGGCTCGGTGACGGGCAGGCCTGCGCCGATCGCCGCCGCCAACGGCTCTTCGATCAATCGTACGCGCGATGCGCCCGCATTGGATGCGGCATCGCGGATTGCCCGGCGTTCAACCATTGTTGATCCCGATGGGACGCAGATGACGGCCTCATATTGACGAAACAGGATGGACCGCCCGCCCAGCGCCTTGTTGATGAAATGCTTGATCATCTGTTCGGCGACATCAATATCGGCGATGACACCATCTCTGAGCGGGCGGATCGTCTGGATATTATGCGGCGTTTTGCCCATCATGAGCTTTGCCTCATTGCCGGCGGCCTTGACGCGTCGGGTGCCGTCAATTGTCTCCAGCGCAATGACGGAAGGTTCATTCAGCACAATGCCACGGTCACGGACATGGATGACCGTATTCACCGTGCCAAGGTCGATGGCCATGTCTTGGGACGCGGAGGAGAATATGCGGGGCATTTTCATGTGCGGAATATCACTTTTTTGGGGCTATTTTGGGATTTGAGCCATTTGGGGATGATCATATCGGCATGAGGATGAACCTCAGCAGTATCGCGGCTGCTTTTTGCGGATCGTGATGCGTTTACATCGAAGATGGTGTGCCGCGATCTGGCATGTCGCCGCCTCGATTTTTGAGCCCCGCAGCCGACAGGGAACGGAACAAGGCCCTGCAAGACGGGTTGTCACAACATTGGCTGTGATGGGCATGTCTTATAGCAAAGTGGAGGCGTTGGACTTGTGCAGTTGAGACTCAAACGAATTTTGCCGATGATCCTTATTTTGCCGGTGATGCATGTGCTGCCGTCCAGTTGCCGTGGATCGGAGGTTGCCCGCACCGACGAAAGCGGCGCCCAATCATCACTATCCGATGTTGCGGTGCGTATTGCCCCTGCGGCATTGCAAGCGGCAACGCAGGATGCGACCGTCCGTGACATATATGCAAAACTCGGCTGGTCGGCGATCTGGTCGCCACGGGCAGCGCAGGCTTTGACGACAGCGCTTGAAAAACGCACCAAACATGGGCTGGACCGCGTGATATTTTTGCCGGACCTCACAACCCTGTCCCCGGCAGCGCGCGAGATGGCCTTGACCAGCGCGGCTTTGCGCTTTGCCGATGCGCTGGCCCGGGGGTTCGGCAACCCGTCGACATTGCATGACATTTATACCTTGGCGAGGCCCAAGGTGGATATCGCGCCCGGATTGATGGGGGCCGTACGGGCAGGGAAATTGGGTGCGTGGCTGGATAGCCTTGCACCAAGCACTGCTGAATATGCGGCGCTAAGCGATGCCTATTTGAAGCAGCGCCAAGACGCGTCCCAGAAAAATGACGCGGACATTGTGAGTGGGGAGCTGATCAAGCCCGGCGATAAAGATCCGCGCATCCCCCAGATCGTGACCGCGCTTTTGGAAAATCTTTATCTCGCCACGCCGGTGACAAGCGCGGCGGCCCCTGTGCAGGACGCAAATGGAGATACATACAGCGCGTCGATTGTAAGGGCAGTGCAGGCATTTCAGCATGATTATGGCATCAGTGATGACGGCGTGATTGGTGCCGATACCTTGGCCATTCTCAATGTCCGACCCGGCGACCGGGCGCGATCAATTGCGGTTGCGATGGAACGATTGCGCTGGCTTCCCCGCAATCCCCCGGCGACTCGCATCGATGTGAATACGGCAGCGGCTGAACTCAGCTATTACCGTTCAGGAAGGCTGGTCGATCGGCGCAAGGTCGTCGTGGGCAAGCCGGGCAAGGAAACACCGCAAATCGGCACTTCCCTGTTTCGACTGGTCGCCAATCCGACATGGACAGTGCCGAAATCGATCCAGAGCAAGGAGATGGCAGGAAAGTCGGCGGCCTATTTCCGCCTCAATGTCATGAGCTGGCGCGATGGCTGGCTGGTACAAGGATCGGGGCCACGCAACGCGCTTGGCCTGGTCAAGTTCGACCTCAGCAATAATTTTGCGATCTATCTGCACGATACGCCCGCCAAAACACTGTTCGACCAAAACCAACGACAATTAAGCCATGGCTGTGTGCGCGTCAGCGATGCACTAGGCTTTGCGCAAATGATCGTTGAACAAGAGGGTATTGTGGCATCATGGGCCAAGGCGCGCACGACCGGCAAGATGACGTTCGTACCGCTGCCGCAGGCGATCCCTGTCCGGTTATTTTATCGCACTGTCTATCTGGATCAAGCGAACGAGCTGAAATATCGCACCGACCCTTATGGCTGGAATATCGCTGTGGCCGAGGCGCTCGGCTTTGCCAAAGAGGGGAGTAAGCAATTCATCAGCGGGGTGAACGACATCGGCCCATGATGCCATGCACCCGATGCCATCCCCTCGCTTGGCCGCCTCAGTTAACGCGCAGCGGCATCCTCGGCATCGCTTGTCGCCTTGGCAGCGACATCGGCCATTGTTCGCGCATTTTCTCTTGCGGCATCGGCGTCATTGCGCGCGGCAGCCGCTTGCATTTGCGATGTGACGGCATTGATGTTGGCGGTAGCCGCAGAGTCACGTGCCGCATTGGCGTCGCTTCGGGCGCTTTCCGTCTGCATCTGGGATGTCGCTGCATTATATTGCGCAGCAGCAGCATCGCTATTGGCGCGCGCCGCATTCTCATTGGCGATTTTCTCGGCTTCGCTTGGACTTTTGCTGCAAGCCCCAAGCGAGAGACAGGCCGTGGCCAATAAGGTGATGGTCATCTTCATCATCGGACAAGCTCCATAATATGCGGTGAAATTTGCGTGCCGCCGCGCTGTTTGTCATCGGCATGCGGTGCGCGTGGTGTCGAGCAGGATCGGCCGATCAATGAAAGATCAGCCACAGGACGATGATGATGGGAACGGGCACACCTATGAGCCAGAGAAGCAGTCCCTTACCCATCGAAATTCTCCTGAAATGCAGTCCTGCCGCATAAACAGCGGCCTGACCGGAAAGTTCCATTTGGCGGGCGATATGGGCGGGGCGGGAGCGCAAACAGGCTGCAGGGATGAAAAAAAAGCCCCCGCACTGAGGCGGGGGCTGGTGCGAGAAAGGCCTAGCGACCTGTTACCAGAAAAAATCGTAGATCACGTCAACCACTCTGCCGTCATAGATATCGACCAGCAGCACATCGTCATAATAGCGGACCCAGCGATAAGGCCCATAGGCATCGGGCAGGCGGTAAGACCATGGATCGTCGATCCAATAGTTGCGCGCGTAAAAGCCCGATCCGAGGTAGATGCCGATGCTCAGCCGGCTGTAGCTATAGTGCCGGTAAGGCGAATAATAGCGCCCGGCCCGGTAATGATCGCGGTGCGTGTTGCGATAATGGCTCCAATTGTAACGGCTGTCGCGTCGCCAGTCGCGGCCTTCCCAGCGGCGATGCGTATCTTCGGTCCAGCGCGTGCCGCCATCGCGACGTCCATCCCGCCAGCCATCCCGCATACTGGTTCGGCGGCCGTCACGCCGATCGGGTGCCATGACCGGCGAACGGCGCTGTTCGCTGTAGGTGCGGTTCCCCTCTATGCTGTATGTGCCGCTTGGTGTGCGACGTGACGTGCCGATGGTCGTTTCGCCGCCGCCGCCGCGCGTTTCGAGGCGTTGATGGCGTGTCGCGTCGCGGCCACGGTCTGGAATGGCCGGGGTTGCACCGCCACTGGCTTGGGCGGGGCGCGAGACGGTGCCGCCGTTGTCCCAGTCGCGACCATAGCCGGGGCCGCGCGTGCGTCCGCCGCCGCGCGTTTCGGCGTCATCGCGAGCTTCACGACCGTGGACGCGGCTATCGCTGCCACGCGACCAACTGCCGCGTTCACGGCCATTTTCACTATTGCCATCGGTCGGGCGCGTCTGCGCCGAGGAAACCGAGGTAATCGCCAACGCCACGGCAAGGGCCGCCAGCGCGCTTGTTTTCATGAACTTGATATCGGCCATGGCCGTCAACTCCGTATAAGATGTCGCATGGGGCGACTCCCTTGATACGGAGGTATATGCCTAGGTGGATGACGCATGACTGAACGGGCGTGATGCCTTTCGTTCAGCTTTGTCGCTAGGTCCTGACCCTAGGCGCTGGACGACGAACCGGTGTTGGGGATAGAGGTTCGTCGTCCATTTGCCGTCACATTTTTCGCAAGAGCCGCAAATGGCGATCAAAATCGTGCGCGTAGGCCTGCTTGCACGATCCGTGGTGCGCCCGGGCGCGCCCCTGCCGGGGCAAAGGCGACATTATATTTGGTGTCAAACAGGTTCTGGATGGTGCCAAAGACCGAAATCGGGCCAAAAACATCCACTTCCGCCGCCACATCGACTGAAACGCGATCGTCGATCTTTTCGCTCGCGGCAATCGGGCCGCGTCCGGCTTTTGCCCGAGTTGCGCTGACCCAATTCAATGTGGCGGAAAGTCGCGCGCCCGTGAAGGAGATGCCACTATTCAACGACAATTGATGACGCGGCAAATAGGGGAGGCGATCACCCGCCTTCACGGTTCCCCATGATTCATAACCGCTGACGAAGCTGGTCTGGAACTTTGCATCGCTTAAGGTGTAGCTCAGTGATACCGGCACTTCGAAACCATTGTCGGCAATGTGGCCAAGCGTTCTGCCTGCGGTCAATTCAAGGCCCTTCACGCGCACATTGCCGCCGTTGAACTGGTCGCCGATATTGCAATCGCCACCGGTCGATGCGCTGCAGGTGCCGACAAGGTTCGCATAGTCATTGTAAAAGCCAATCGCCTCCACATACCATGCGCCATCGCCCAGTTTCAGCCCGGCTTCATAATTCCATGACGTTTCGGCATCGGCAGTCGAGCCGGGGCCGGGACTGGCGAAGCCGCGATGCGCGCCCGCGATGATGCGGATGTCGGGCATTAATTTCCATGTCACCGCAATGCCCGGAATCCAGACATCGACCTTGGATTTCGCGATCGTGGTCGCACCGGCGCGGGTCGGATCACTGGTCGACCAGCGGGTTTGCTTGAGATCGATGGTTTCATAACGCAACCCCGGCACGACGGTGAATGCACCGGCTTCGATGGTATCGCGGATGAAGAACGACCAAGCTTGCGCCGCGCCGAGACGATTGTCCTGACTGCCCGGCGCACCGGCAGTAACCAGCACCATCCGGCCATTGACCATTTGATAGCGGTCATCTTGCTGGAAACGGTCTTCTTCATCTTCATGATAACGCGCCGAGAGTTCCAAGCCGTGTTTGATGGCGCCCGTCGCAAATTTCGCGCTCACCAGGCTTTGAATGCCCGTGGACTGGTAGACGCGGTTGTTATTGCGCACCCGCAGCGCCCCGGATGCAAGACCGGTAAAGCCGGAAGCCCCGATGATTTCGGCCATCTGATTGGCATTGGCGGTTGGATTTGCCAACACGCTGCCAATGCTCACCCAGCCCGTATTGGCGGTGTTGCGGATGTCGTTGAGCTTGTACCAAGCGCGCGCCGTATCGTTGCGATAGCCAATAGTCGTGATCGTGAACGCAGGCGAAACTTCAAACCGATGGGTCAGTTGATAGGTCTGGTGTTCGACACGCATGCGGTCGACCTGACTGGCATTATACCGCCGATATGGGCTGGCCAGAAAATCGGCCAGCGTCAGCCCGAGATAGGTCTCGTTGCTGGTTTCATTGTAATCCTGATATTTAAACTCAAAAGCATGGCGACCATCGGTGGAGCGCAGGCCAAGTTTGACGACCCAATCTTCGACCTCAAAGCCGGTGTTGCCGCCGATATCGATGCGTTTGAAGCCATCGGAATGTTCGTACAGGCCTTCTGCGAGCGCGCCGATTTCCCAATCGCTGCCAAGGCCGGTCCATCCGCCCGCCCAGCCATGGGCGCGTCGTCCATCAAAGGAACCGGCCAGTAATTCGGCAAAACCTGAAATGTCCTTCGGGATGGGCGTCGACGAGAGATTGATCGCGCCGCCCACCGTCATCGGGCCATATTTGATTGTCGCGGGACCTTTTGACACCTCAACGCCACTCATGCGCGCGACATGTGGGAAATAATAAGCGGCGGGCGCGGCATAGGGGGCGGGGGCGATCAAAATGCCGTCTTCCATGACGGCGACACGGGCGCTGCGGTCGCTGCCAGACCCGCGAATGCCGATATTTGGGCGCAGGCCAAAGCCATCTTCTTCCTGAATATTGACGCCCGGAATCTGACGCAGCAGATGGTTGACGTCGCTATAGGCGAAGCGGGACATATCAACCGCATCAAGCACATGCACCGAACCGCCGATTTCAAGCGCGTCGAGTTTCGTGGCCGTCACCACGATGTCATCCGTCAATCGGTCCGCCGCCAAAGTCGCGGCCGCCGTCGTGGCGATCTGGGCCGCCACAGGTGAAGAGACGGCACTTGAGGCCGTCGCGATGGCGATCATTGCTGCATGCTGCATGTATTTATTCTTCATATACCCCACCTTGATTCACTGCTTCGGACCGGCTGATAGCGCTATTGATAATGGTTCGCAATTATATTTTTGCGAACGCTTCGCAATCTCTTGGGGCGGATTGCGACTGTGCGCTTTGATCCATGTCATCAAGATCAATAAAATATGTGGGGTGCGCGCGATGAATCTATTTGCGTCCGCACGGATCGGCAGGCGTGAAAATGGCTGGTGTCAGCGTGAATTCGCGTGCTGGCCGGCTTTGCGCCGCAGGTCGCCTTTGCAGCGTTCCGAACAGGTTTTGACATTATCCCAATCACGCGCCCATTTTTTGCGCCATACAAATGGTCGACCGCAGGCGGCGCAGGTTTTTTCGGGTAGATTGGATTTGGTGTATTTTTTGTCCGTCATAAGCCTGCCAGAAATGTCTTTGCGCTATCGGCGATGCGCTGCTGTTCATCAGGGGCGAACTTATCATAAGTGCGGACCATCTGCGCCATGCGCGGGTTGTGGCCGATCTTGTCACGATGCCGCGCGATGAAATCCCAATATAACGCGTTAAAGGGGCAGGCATCCCGCCCGGTCCTTTGCTTGACGTCATAGCGGCATGATCCGCAATAATTGGACATGCGGTTGATATAGGCGCCGCTTGCGGCATAGGGTTTGGACGCGAGCAAGCCGCCATCGGCAAATTGGCTCATGCCCATAGTATTGGGCAGTTCGACCCATTCATAGGCATCGGCAT
>DITW01000018.1:0-30294 GCA_002422945.1 Sphingomonadales bacterium UBA6174
TATGTGCCGGGTTGGGATTGCCACGGCCTGCCGATCGAATGGATGATCGAAAAGGCGTATAAGGACAAGAAGCTCAACAAGGACGAAGTCCCGGCCAATGAGTTCCGCGCCGAATGCCGCGCCTATGCCGCCAAATGGGTCGGCGTGCAGAAAGAACAGTTCAAACGCCTTGGCATCATGGGCGATTGGGAAGACCCCTATCTTACGATGAAATATGAGGCAGAAGCCTCAATCGTCGGAGAACTCTTGAAATTTGCCGAAAGCGGCCAGCTCTATCGCGGGTCCAAGCCGGTGATGTGGTCCCCGGTCGAAAAGACCGCGCTCGCCGAAGCCGAGGTCGAATATGAAGACATCACCTCGACCCAGATCGAGGTGGCGTTTGAAATTTCTGACGCGCCAAATGCGCCGGAACTGGTCGGCGCCAAGGCCGTCATCTGGACGACGACCCCATGGACCATCCCGACCAATCAGGCCTTGGCCTTTGGGCCGGAGATTGAATATGGCCTGTTTGAAAGTGAAGACGGCGCACGCTTTGTGCTCTCGGTCGAACGCGCGGCGCTGATCGCGCAATTTGCGGGTGCCAAGACGATCAAGACGTTCAGCGGTGCAACCCTTGCTGGCGCAACTGCCCGTCACCCGATGCATGCAAAGGGCGGCTTTTTCGCCAAGCCCCGCCCGTTCCTCGCCGGTGATTTCGTCACGACCGATGCGGGTACGGGCCTTGTCCACCTCGCTCCAGATCATGGCGAGGACGACTTCCTCACCTGCAAGGCAAATGGCATCGACCCGGTGTTCGCGGTGGAGCCGGATGGCCGCTATCGCGCCGATTGGGCATGGATGGGCGGCGAAAGCCTGTCCGTCATCAATCCCAAGCTGAACGCGCCGGAAGGCCCGATCTGCACCGACCTACGCGATGCGGGTGCGTTGCTGTCCGCCGAGGCGTTCAAGCATAGCTATCCGCATAGCTGGCGCTCCAAGGCCAAGGTCATCTATCGCTGCACCCCGCAATGGTTCATCCCGATGGACAAGAACCACAACGACGCAACTTTGCGCGAAACCGCGCTTGGCGCGGTGCGCGATACGCGCTGGGTGCCGGAACGCGCCGAAAACCGCATCACCGCGATGGTCGAAGGCCGTCCGGACTGGGTGATCAGCCGCCAACGCGCATGGGGCGTGCCGATTGCGCTCTATGTCCATCGCAAGAGCGGCCAGTATCTCAATGATTCTGCAGTCAATCACCGGATCATCGAGGCCTTCAAACTGGGTGGCGCGGACGCATGGTTCGCCGCCGATCATCAGGCCTTATTGGGCGCGGATTATGATCTCGCCGATTATGAAGTCGTCAACGACATCCTCGATGTATGGTTCGATTCCGGCTCCACCCATAGCTTTGTGGTCGAGGCGCGTTATGGCGTCGGCACGATTGCCGATCTCTATCTCGAAGGCTCGGATCAGCATCGCGGCTGGTTCCAGTCCTCCTTGCTCGAAAGCTGCGGCACCCGTGGCCGCGCACCGTATAAGGCGGTGCTGACCCATGGCTTTGCATTGGACGGTCAAGGCCGCAAAATGTCCAAGTCCTTGGGCAATGTCGTAGATCCGTTGAAGATCCTGAACGAATCCGGCGCGGACATTCTGCGCCTGTGGGTCGCCTCCACCGATTATTTCGACGATGTCCGCATCGGTAAGGAAGTGCTCGCCGGCACCTCTGACGCCTATCGCAAGATTCGCAACACCTTCCGCTACTTGCTCGGCGCTCTTGATGGATATTCTGAAGAAGAAGCCGTCGCTTTTGATGCCCTGCCGGAACTGGAACGCTATGTTCTCCACCTGCTGACCCAGCTCGATCACGAGTTGAAAGACGCGGCGCTGAACTATGAATTCAACCGTTACGCCCGGGCGCTGAGCGATTTCTGCAACAACGACCTCTCGGCCTTCTTTTTCGATATTCGCAAGGACTGCCTCTATTGCGATGCGCCGAATGATCCGAAGCGCCGGGCCTATCGCCATGTGCTTGATCTGCTGTTCCACGCGCTCGTGCGCTATGCCGCCCCGATCCTCTGCTTCACGGCGGAAGAAGTGTGGCAGGCGCGTTATCCGTCGGAAGATGGTTCGGTCCATTTCCTTGTCTGGCCGGAAATGGAACGCGCATGGCATGGCGACAGTGCCTTCGCCGATAAATGGAGCGAGTTGCGCACGTTGCGGACCCAAGTGACCGAAGCGATTGAACCGTTGCGCCGCGAAAAGATCATCCGCTCCAGCCTTGAAGCGGATGTCGCGATCCCCGCCTCCTCGCCCTTTGCGACGATGCCCGGTCTGGACGAATTGTTCATCACGGCCTCGGCCACGGCTGTAGCAGGCGATGAGATCACCATCACCAAGACCGAGCATCACAAATGCGGGCGCTGCTGGCGCTTGTTGCCGGATGTGGCCGAAGACGGGGCATTATGCGGTCGTTGCGACGATGTGGTGAACGGCTGATCAGATGACTGCCCTTGCTTCACAGCACACCAACCCCTCACTTCGTCACCCTGAACTTGTTTCAGGGTCCATGCATGACCGCCCCGCAAAGATGCTGAAACAAGTTCAGCATGACGAATGGGGAAGTCTGCATGGCGAACGTCAGGGGCCTCATGGCGGCATTGTGGCGCGACAACCCAACATCGGGGAAGCGCCAAAACAATGACGGCCAAAATCCATCATCGCGCTTTAGGCTTTGTCATCGCCTTGCTGATCTTTGCGATCGATCAGGCGTCGAAATTCGCGATCATCCATACCTTGGCGCTCGAATCGCGGCAGGTGATCACGCTCAGCCCGATTCTCAATCTGAGCTGGGTCGAAAATCACGGCATCTCGCTCGGCATGTTCACCGCCGATAGCGCGGAACAGCGTTGGATTCTGGTGGCGATGACGGCGCTCATTGCGCTCGGCGTCTCTTATTGGATGTTGCGCGAACGGATGCGGGCGGATGTCTATGCATTGGCGCTGGTATTGGGCGGCGCAATCGGCAACATTACCGATCGCACGCGGTTCGGCTATGTGGTTGATTTCATCGACTTGCATTTTGGTGCGTTCAGACCGTTTTTGGTCTTCAATGTTGCCGACGCCGCGATTACGATAGGCGTATTGATATTATTGGTGCGGGCCTTCTTCACCACGAACAAGATGAAAAACGGAGATACGGAACATGCGTAAGACGATCCTGACCGTGGCTGCGGCCTCGACCTTGCTTGCGCTCTCCGCTTGCGGTGGCAAGGCTGGTGGCGTGATCAACCGCGAACGCCCGGATGAATTCGCGACCGCGCGTCATGCACCACTGGTGATCCCGCCCGATTTCGCCCTCACCCCGCCGCGCCCCGGCGCGCCGCGCCCGCAAGAAGCGGACAGCAGCACCCAGGCGTTGCAGGCGATGTTCGGCGGCGCTGCCGTGCGTTCTGCTGCGGAAAGCGGCCTGATCTCGGCTGCGGGCGGCGTGCGCAGCGGCACCAGCCGTTCAAACGTGACCGATCCCAACACCAATGTCGTCGACAAGGGCGCAGGCGTGCAGGACATTTTGAACGCGCCAGAAACCACCACGACGCCCAACACCGTCTCGACCCCGCAATAAGCGTCCACACCGGGTCGGCCCGCAGTTTCGGCTGACATGTTCGGGCTAATCCTCAGACGGCTGATGGCGTCGATCCCGACGCTGTTGGCCGTCGTCTTTTTGTCCTTCTTCCTGATGCGGTTCGCGCCGGGCAGCCCGTTTGACGGCGAGCGCCCGCTCGATCCCGAAACGCGCCTCGCGCTTGATGCCGCTTATGGGCTGGATCAGCCGATCATCGTCCAGTTCGGGCGCTATATCACCGGGCTGGCCCATGGCGACTTCGGGCCGAGCCTTGTCTATCGCGATTTTACCGTCACCGATCTGATCTGGACCGGCCTGCCGGTTTCGCTCCTTATCGGCGCGCTGGCGCTGTTGCTGGCGATGGCGGGCGGCATCGCCATCGGACTAGCCGCGACATTGCGCCCGAATGGCCCGCTCGACTGCCGCCTGATGCTCGGCATGACCTTGCTGACCGCGCTGCCGACCTTTGTCACCGGGCCGATATTGGCGCTGGTCTTTGCCCTGTGGCTCGGCTGGTTACCGGTCGCGGGCTGGGGGAATGGCGCGCCCGTGTATGTCGTATTGCCGGTCCTTGCCCTCACCCTCCCGACCATGGGGGCGGTCGCAAAACTCACCCGCGCGGGGCTGGCCCAGATCATGACGCAGGACCATATCCGCGCCGCACAGGGGCGCGGCATATCGGGCTGGCGGCTGATCTCCCGCCATGCGCTCCGCCCCGCCTTATTGCCGGTGATCAGCTACGCCGGGCCAGCGGCGGCGGGATTATTGACCGGCGCGGTGGTGATTGAAACGATCTTCGCGCTGCCCGGCCTTGGGCGCTATTTCGTGCAGGGCGCGCTCAATCGCGACTATCCGTTGGTGATGGGGGTGGTGACGCTTTACGCCGCTCTGATCGTGTTGTTCAACCTCATCGCCGATGTGCTGTACGGCTGGCTCGACCCACGGGTGCGCGGATGAGACGGCTATTCAATGCCCTGCCCGCCATGTTGGTGCTGCTGATTCTGGTCGCCGCATGGCTATTGCCGCCGTTCCTGCCTTGGGATTATCGGATCATCGATTGGGATCATGTCAGCAGCCCGGCCTTCACCCCCGGCCATCTGCTCGGCACCGATAATGTCGGGCGCGATCTGTTGTCCCGCACGCTGATCGGCACGCGGATCACGACGATGGTCGCTATTGCCGCAGCAACGGTCTCGCTCCTCATCGGCACCTTATGGGGCGCGCTCGCGGGCTGGTGCGGCGGGCGGATCGACAATGTGATGATGCGGATCGTCGATGCGCTTTATGCCCTGCCGTTCATGTTCGTGGTGATCCTGCTGATGGTCGTATTTGGTCGGTCGATCTTGCTCGTGTTCATCGGCATTGGCGCGGTGGAGTGGCTGACGATGGCGCGGGTCGTGCGCGGGCAGATGCTCGCCTTGCGCCAACGCCCGTTCATCCTCGCGTCAGAGGCCGCAGGGGCCAGCCCGCGCTTCATCATTTTCCGCCATGCCCTGCCCAATATGGCGGCGGTGATCCTCGCCTATCTGCTGCTGACGGTGCCGCAAGTGGTGATGGTGGAGAGCTTCCTCTCCTTCCTTGGCCTTGGCGTGCAGGAACCGATGACCTCGCTCGGCATTTTGGTGAAGGAAGGTGCGGACGATATGGATGTCTTCCCGATGGCCCTAATGGTGCCGGGCGGGGTGTTGGTGACATTAGTGATCTGCCTAACCCTGTTGGGAGAACGGCTGCGCGACCGGTGGACGGCATGACGGCGGTTCTCGATTATCGCAACGTCACGGTCGCGTTTGAGGGACGTGAGGTCGTCCAAAACCTCAACCTCGCGATTGCGCCGGGCGAATGTGTGGCCTTGGTCGGCGAATCAGGCTCGGGTAAATCGCAAAGCTGGATGGCCCCGTTCGGCCTGTCGCCGGGCGTGGCCGGGGGCGAGGCCTATCTCTGTGGCGCGCCGGTGATCGGCGCGGATGCGGCCAGCCTGTCCGCATTGCGCGCGCGACATGCGGGCTTCGTGTTCCAGCAACCGCTCACCAGCCTATCGCCGCACCTCAACATCGCCGCGCATCTGACGGAAGCCTTCACCCAAGCGGGCGCGCCTTTGCCCGATCAGGATATGCTCATCGCTGCCCTCGCCGATGTCGGGATCGACCGGCCCGCCGAACGGCTGCAGCAATTTCCGCACCGGCTATCGGGCGGCCAGCGCCAGCGCGTGATGATCGCCATGGCCCTTGCCCATCGCCCTGCGCTGTTGATCGCGGATGAACCCACGACCGCACTCGATGCGACCTTGCGGCGCGAGGTGATGGACCTGCTCAACCGCCTGTGCCGCGACCGGGGCATGGCGATGCTGCTCATCAGCCATGATCTCGCCAGCGTCGCCCATATGGCCGACCGGATCATCATCATGCACCTAGGCGAAATGATCGAAACCGGCCCGTCCGATCAGATCTTGTCGCACCCGGCCAGCGATTATGGCCGGGAATTGCTCGCCGCGACACCGCGCCTGACCGATCCCATCCCGGTGCACCCCGTAATCGGCCCGCCCCTGTTGGCGGCAAACGAGATCGCGGTCAGCTTCCCCATGCCGGGCTGGCGACGCCCGCCTTTGCAGGCCGTCGCTGATGCCAGCCTGATGGTGCATGAGGGCGAGGCCGTCGCGATTGTCGGCGGATCGGGATCGGGCAAATCGACCTTGGCCCGCGCCATCGCCCGGCTTGGGCCATGCGATGCGGGGACAGTATCTTGGCGCGGCCTCCCCCTCCCGCCCCGCGCCAAGATGAGACCGCAGGACCGCGCCGGGTTCCAGCCGGTGTTCCAAGACCCGGTCGCGAGCCTTGATCCGCGCTGGCGCGTGGCCGATATCATCGCCGAGCCTGCGCACCATCTTGGACGAGGCGCCACCCGTCAATTTGTCCTCAGCATCATGGCGGAATGCGGGCTGACCCCAGACCTCGCCGACCGACGCCCGCAGGAGCTCTCCGGCGGACAGGCGCAGCGCGTGGCGATTGCCCGCGCGCTCATCACCGATCCGGCGATGCTGATTCTGGATGAGGCAACCTCAGCGCTGGATGTTTTGGTCGCGGGCCGCATCCTCGACCTGTTGCGCCGATTGCAGCGCGAAAGGCGATTGGCAATGCTGATGATCACCCATGATCTCGCGGTGGCGCGGCAATTATGCCATCGGGTGATCGTGATGGATCAGGGCCGGATCATCGAACAAGGCGACACGGAAATATTGATCCGCGCACCACACACCGACATTAGCCGCGCATTGATCGCCGCCAGCCAATAAGAATGTCATGGGCAAACTTAATCAATGCCATTTTTGCGCCTCCCGAATGTCGGCTGCTGAAAAATAATCTTCATATTCCACCCAAGCGCCTTCGGCATCATAAGGCACCTCATTACAAGGCAACCAATGTTGTTCAGCGGCAATATCCGACCCGCCCCAACACCAGCCATGCGCCGATAATATCGCCAACGCACGCCGCCACATATTGCACCCCCACATCGCCACCCCGCCCATCGGGCCATCATGACCCGGCCCAACCCTGCATCGACCCTGCTCAAATTCGGCACGCTGCATCAACACGCGCACCGCAGCGGGATAGGTGGCAAATTTACTGATGGGTATGGCGTTCTCAATATCGAACCGTTCTTCTGCCGGCAGAGGTGGCAAATACAAATAATCGGCCTGGCTGAATTGCCCCTCATGGGGAGGATGCGTCATTATCCAACCGCCAGCAAGAAAGACCGCCAACACGGCGAATTGAAACATTTTCGCACACCCAATGCTTGCCATCATCCATTCCTCCGTCATTGATGCGCCATCAACGCCGCGTCCTTGCCTCCTGTATATCGGCAGCCGAAAACATATCGCCCTCACCCATCAAGGCACCTTCGAAATAAAAGGGGTCTTGGGCGCAAGGGAGCCAATGCTGTTCGGCGAGTATCCACGATCCGCCCCAGCACCACCCATGCGCTTCCAATTTCACCCTCGCCCGACGCCACATATTACACGCCCGCCTGCCCATCGCACTCTCCAGACTTGGCCAGAATATACATCGATTCAGCTCGATATCTGATCGTTGCATCAGGACGCGCAAGGATGCAGGGAAGGATCGATATCTCAAGATCGGAAATAATTCTTTTGTCTCAATCCGCTCTGCTGCCGACAGGGGCGGCAGGTACAAATAATCAGCCGGAAAAAATGCCCTCATCTGCCGTGCCGCTGCAATGGCCTCACCACCAGCAAGCACGACCGTCAATATCGCTAGCCGAAAAAAGACTACACGCCATATACTTGCCATCGCATCCCCACGTCTTTGATGTGTCTTTATGGTTATCTTTTCCCTCTCGCCCGGCGATAAATGGCTTCGGCAATCCGCGCGCGATCCTCTGATTGGCCAACGACATCCCCGGGAATAAGATAATGTTCAGTGATTGCGCGCGACTTGCCCGCAACCATCCGCACCGCGTCCATTTTGCGTTGTGTCAATTGATGCGTGTGGCGCAATTCCCAATCCCGAAAGTCCAATTGTTGGTCATAAGTGGCCTGATCCACCGCTATATGCATCTCTCGCAAAAATATCCGACGACGATCCCATTCGGGCCTTGGACTCCCCCATTGAAACAGCCCCCTGCCCGGCCCGCCGCCGTCTTGATGCCTGGACGGGTCACCCCCACTTTCAACCTCGCTATTGGCGGCCCATGCAGCGGCCTCTTCCGGGCTTTTGCCCCGGGCAACTTCTCTTTGATATTGGCCCATCGCATGCGCCGCATGGGCCTCTACATCTCTTTGGCTCATGGGCGCAGTCTTGCGCGCAGATCCGACTTTTGGTCGCTGTTTGCGCCTCGCTTGTCCTGCTCCGCCGGGCGCAAAGGTAAATTGCCCGTTTCTCGGGTCATGATAGGGGTTGAACTTGCACTCAACCCGACTGGTCCATTCCTCAGCCGTCAGTCGTTCGCCTGTCCGCAGATAATGCTCGAAAGCGAGACGATCGGCAGATTTTCGCTCCCTATTTACGCTACTGGTCATGATACGCTCCAAAACTGAGCATGGAACATATAAAGAACTTTTATGCATGTCAATGTATTTACATTATAAACCACCACGGCGCACACACTGAAAAGCGCCCTCACCTGCAAGTGAAGCTGGTTTCGCCATCATCTCGATAGGGAATAGTACATGGTGCGGGCGGAGGGAATCGAACCCTCACAGACCTTTCGGTCCAACGGATTTTAAGTCCGGTGCGTCTACCAGTTTCGCCACGCCCGCACAGCATGTAGCGCCGCTATAGGCAGACGATCCGAAAAGGCCAAGAGGGTGGACCGGGCAAGCGCCATAAATTTGATAATGCCGGTTGATTTTGGCCCTCAGCCTTGACTTCACCTCGTGCGGAACGTTTAGACAATGACGATGAAGCTCGCCATTTACGATCTCGACCGGACCATCACCCGGATCGGCACTTATACGCCGTTTCTGATCTTCGCCGCGCGGCGACGGGCGATCTGGCGCTTGTTGTTGCTGCCTGTTTGGATCGTGCTGATGCTGGGCTATGTCGCGAAAATCTATGATCGCAAAGCCCTGAAAGAACGCGGCTTCCTGCTGTTGATCGGATCACGCATTACGGCAGACGAACTGGCGACGCTCAGCAATGCCTATGCCGATTATGTCATGCGCCGCAATGTGCATGCGGGGGTGCTGGACCTGATCGAACAGGATCGACGCGATGGTTATCGGCTGGTGCTGGCCACCGCCTCCCCCGATTATTACGCGACGCCTTTGGGGTGCTTGCTCGGCATGGACCATGTCATCGCGACCGTGCAGGCGCATGCTGCCAATGGCGACTATCTCTGGCGGATCGCCTCGCCCAATTGCTATGGGCAGGACAAGCTTGACATGATCCGGTTATGGCTGGACGATGAAGGCGCTGCCAATACGGGAATGGAAGCGCGTTTTTACACCGACAGTTCTTCCGATTTGCCGACGCTGCGCTGGTCAACGGGGCCGGTGGCAGTTAATCCTTCACGCAAATTGCATCAAATTGCCGTCAACAACGGCTGGAGCGTAAAGACATTCGCATGACCAACAGCCCACGCCTGATCCTTGCCGGTGACAATGCCACCCCCATCTGGGGCATGACCAGCGCGACAAGGATCGCCCGCCTGTTCGACAAGCAACAGGTGGAAATCGCGATCTCGCCCGATGCGGCCATTTGGGCAGACACGGGCTATGCCTTCGACCCGCAATGGCTGCGTCATGTGACTGCCAATCCCGGCGTCGTCATCACCATCAGCGGCGTGCCGGTGCTCGCCCATCTGCGCCATCGGGATGAAGTGGCGGCAATAACGCGCGGCGAGATCCCGGCGGATCATCAGGTCATTGAATATAATGATCAGCCGCAAATCTATAATCACGAACTGCGCAAGCTCGACACCCCTTTTCTGTCCGCCCTCACCCCCGCGACTGTCCGGGAGATCGAGCGCAAGAGCTATTTCGGCGCCTATAAGGGCGTGACGGACATCCTCACAAAATATCTCTGGCCCGAATTTGCATTGGTGCTGACCCGCATCGCGGCCAAGCTTGGCATGACGCCGAATATGGTGACGGCCATCGGCGCGATCCTGTGCGTGGCGGCAACCTATTTATTTTATACCGGCTATTTCTGGACAGGCATGCTGCTCGGCTTCATTTTCATGGTGCTGGACACGGTGGATGGAAAGCTCGCGCGTTGCACCATCACCTCATCTTATTGGGGCAATGTGTTCGATCATGGTATTGACCTTGTCCACCCGCCATTCTGGTGGCTGGCATGGGCGTTCGGCTGTGCTGCAGTGGGCCATCCGCTCGGCTACCACATGTTCATCTTCATCCTCATCGCGATTTTTGGCGGCTATGTCGCCCAGCGTTTGATCGAGGGCGTCTTCATCTGGGCGTTCGGCATTCATATCCATGTCTGGCGGCCAATTGATTCCCAGTTCCGCCTGATCACCGCGCGGCGCAATCCGAATATGGTCCTACTGTTTGCAGGGCTATTGATCGGTCGGCCCGACCTCGGCCTGATCTGGGTCGCGTATTGGACCGTCATCTCGCTCGGCATTCACCTGCTCCAGATGTTGCAGGCCGCGATTGTCAAAGCGCAGGGCAAGCCGATTGTGTCATGGTTGCGAGCACCGGCATGAGCGCTTTCATTAATGGGGGCCTGAACGACACCATCCGCAAATTCGGCTATCCGCAGACGTTGATCCGCGAATATGCCTATTGGATGGTGCTGGTGCGCCCGGCGCAACCGACGCTCGGCGCGCTCGTTCTCGCGGCCAAGGGCGAGGCTACGGCCTTTGGCGACCTGCTGCCGGGCGCGCATGCCGAATTGGCGACGATCACCCGCGACATCGAAACCGCGCTGAAAACCGTGATCGGTTATGACCGGATCAATTATCTGATGCTGATGATGGTGGACCCTTATGTCCATTTCCATGTCATCCCGCGCTATGCGGGCAGCCGCAGCGGCGCAGGGTTGACCATCGAGGATGCAGGCTGGCCAAAGCCGCCCGCCTTGGGTGAGGCACATAGCCTGTCAGAGACTGAAACATCGGCATTGGTCGCGCTGATTCAATCCGGCTTTCCCGCCATGTCATCACGGATAGACTGATCGCCGATGCACCGGCCCCTTAACATTGGCGTCAGCCTCATCGGAGGCCGCCACCAATATTTGCACATCGTGCCTGTTGCCGCCGCCTTATCGCGCAAGGCCGGAGTGCGCGTGACACTGTTCGTGATGAGCCGGGAAGAACAGACGCATATAGAGGCCCTGCTGGCAGGTTTTGACGCCGCGCCCTGCACGTTCGTCATCATGACGGTCTATAATTGGATACTGGCGCTATCGGCAAAATTGACGGGGATTCAACAGCCAAAGGTCCCCGCCTTGTTGCTATGGGCGAGAAAGATGCGGCAGTGCGATCCCATTCTCTCCTCGGAGCGCACCTCGACATTGCTGAAATCATTGCCGGGCAAATGTCCCCCATTGATCCATATTCCGCATGGAGCTGGCGATCGGGCGCAGGGTTTCGAACAACGCATCGCGCGGTTCGACCTTGTCATCGTCGCAGGCCCGAAAGACAAGCGACGGATGATCGCCGCAGGACTGACGCGTGCGGACAATTGCCTTGTCTCCGGCTATATCAAGCTGGCGGCGGTGCGCAGGCTATCAAAACTGTCGTCTCCAAGACTGTTCGACAATGATCGCAAGACCATCTTGTACAATGCCCATTTCGATCCGGCGCTATCGTCTTGGAATGCATGCGCCATCGCATTGATCGAGGCGGTCAAACAGGATGGTCGCTTCAACCTGATCGTGGCGCCGCATGTCCGCTTGTTCGAAAATGTGCCGCTTCATGCAGCGGAGCGCGACCGGTTCGAACAATTGGCTGAAACCGATCGAGTCATCATCGACCTTGGTTCCGCACGTTGCAGCGACATGACCTATACCAACGCCGCCGATCTTTATATCGGCGATGTCAGCAGTCAGGTCTATGAATTCGCTGCCCGCCCTCGCCCCTGTATTTTCATCAATGCGCATCATCGGGATTGGGAGAATGACCCCGATTATTCGATGTGGCGTTTTGGGCAGGTGATCCAGGGCGCGGACGACATCATGGCCACGATTGATCGCAGCTTTGCAACATTTTCAGCGTTTGAGGACATCCAGCAACAGGCGATCCTTGATGCCTTCAACGGCGCACCGGACGATGCCCCGGAAATCGCCGCCGATCAGATTATCGACTTCATGCACCAATAAGCTGGCTGATCCATTTTTGCGCCAGCTTGGTCGCGACTTCGATATCGCTCAGGAAATCGACTTCGGCCCAGTCCAACCCCTTAATCGATACCGTGCCGACCTTGCCCGTGGGCGCAATCGCGTCGATGATCTTGAGATACCAATTTTCAACCCCGGCGGGCGTGCGCATGAAGCTTTCCACCGTGTCGCGGAACAGGGCCACGCCCTCGCCCCGAAACGCAAGAAAACCGATGGATTCGGCATTGCTTTGATCCGCCGTCAGCGTCTTGCCGATGGCGTTCAACTGATCGCCGGTGCGCGATACTTTCATATCGTCACTGTCATAGGCAGGCTTGATATCAACGGTGACGGTGATCGGCCATGCCTCAGTCGACAGGACCCGCTCCACAATCTCCCGCGACACCAGGGTATCGCCATTCAGGATAACGAAATCACGGTCCATCCCCGCGCGCGCGATCCAGCATGAGCCGAGATTGTCCGCCACTTTGAAAAAGGGATTGAACACTGTTTTCAAGACAAGCCCCGGACGGGCAAGCTTTGCCAGTTCGGCCTCGACCTTATCCGTCATGAATCCGGTCACGACATCAATGTCGCTGATCCCGCCCGCGACAAGGGCCTCAATCTGCCAAGCGAGCAGGGACTTCCCCGCCAAGTCGATCAGGCATTTCGGCATTTCGGCGGTCAATGGCAACAGGCGCGACCCTTGTCCGGCACTGAGAATAATAGCTTTTTCGATCATGGCGGCAGGCTCTGCGTGAAAAACATGGCGGAACTATGATTGTCTAGGTCCCATAGTCGCCTATAAGATTTCAATGACCAGCAAAAGTTTCGATATCGCCCTGCTCGCGGGACAACGCCCCGGCCAAGACCCGCTGGCGGCTGCATTTGGGCAAGAGCTAAAGGCGCTGGTCGAGATCAATGGCCGTAATATGCTGGCGCGGATGCTGGACATCTTGCCCCATATCTGTGGGGCGCGGCGCATCTTCGTGCTGGCGCAACAGGCGGATTTGCTCGCTGCGCATATCGGCAAGCCGTGGCTGGATGCCCATCCCCATGTCGTGTTCCGGACTTGCGGCCCATCGATAAGCGGGACATTGATCGATCTGTTGGCATCGCCTGATGCGGACTTTCCCTTGATGGTGACGACGGTCGACAATGTCTTGCTGACCCCCGCCATTGCCAAGCATTTCCTCGACATTTGCCATCAAGATGATGCCGATGTGGTCGCGGCAATGGTAGAGGCTCGCACCCTTTTGCGCGCCTATCCGCACAATCGGCGCACTTGGCTGAAATTCAGAGGCGGCGCGTATAGCGGCGCGAATTTGTTCTGGTTCGCATCGAACAAGGCCCTGCCCGTGCTGGAAATCTGGCGCAATATTGAACAGCATCGCAAAAAGGGGCGCGCGGTGATCGGGGCGTTCGGCCTGCCGCTGTTACTGGGCGCGGTCTTGCGTATCCTGTCGTTGTCACAGGCACTGGCCATTGCCGGACGACGGATCGGGGTGCGGGCCAAGCCCGCGATCCTGCCCTTTGCCGAAGCCGCCATCGATGTCGACAAGCCGGACGATCATATGCTGGTGACGACCATCCTCGCGGGCAGGCCTCCATCCGAAGCGTAATATTGGCCTTAGAGACGCAAACGCGCGCTCAAACGGCCAAATGCCGCCTTGTCGCCTTTGGGCAGGGCCACACGCAAACCCAACCAGATGCCGCCAAACAAGATCGGCACCAACAGCCCCAAACGGACAAAAGGCGGGGCCAACAGCGCCAGACCGGACAATATGGCCACCAAGGCCGTCACCGCCAATGATTTGCGCAGCACCTTGCCAAAAGGCGCGCCAAAGGGGTGCAGCCCTTCATGCAGATTGACCTGATACATTGAAATGAGCGCTGCCGCGATCATCCCGGCCGCAACCCCTGCGGCAATGGCATTCATCGCCGACAAAGGCAGCACTAACAGCCCCACCAACACCGCAAAAACCATCCCGCCAAGACTGGCAAAAAGCGGATGATGATAAGAGCTGATGACCTGTTGGACCGCCGCCGCCTGACCGGCAAAGGCTTCGACCGCGCGGGCAAAGGTAAGGATGGCCAGCAATGACCAGCCCGCCAGCGCACCCGGACCGAACATGTCGAGAATGGCCGGGCCGCCGACCATCATCGACGCCGTCAATGGCAGGGCAATGAC
The DNA here is from genome assembly GCA_002422945.1 of Sphingomonadales bacterium UBA6174. Lineage (GTDB taxonomy): Bacteria > Pseudomonadota > Alphaproteobacteria > Sphingomonadales > Sphingomonadaceae > Alteraquisediminimonas. Next base: position 14,591 of record DITW01000018.1, read on the forward strand.
AATCGACAGGCGCGTGGAAAATCCGTAAATCGCTTCAATCGCGGCATGATCGCGCTGCCCGGCGGCCTTGGATACCAAGGGCGTCACGACATATGACAAAGCTATGCGGATCAACTGCACGACCGAACTGACCTTGCGGGCAATGGTGTAAATGGCCGCTGCCGCCGCGCCGCCCGCCCCCGGCACCAGCAAATTGGCGACAACCGGCGGCGCATCGCCATAGATTCGGGCCGCGATATTGGCGGGCAACGTCCCCAGCCCCGCCAACAGCACCGAGCGGAACCGTCGTCTCCAATGGCCGATTTCATCCTTCGCCTCATCATCGGCGCGAAAATCATAATAACGGACCAGCAAGCGGATCGACAGCAAGGACGTGGCCAATAATGACGCGAGATGGCCATAGAGCAGCCCCTCCACCCCATAGCCGATCAACCAAAAGCCAAAGGCAAAGGCAAAGCGGATAATCTGTTCCCAGAAAATACGCAGACGCACTTCCGGCCCGAATACCTGCTGCGCCCGCAAGGCCGAGGTGGCCACCTCGATAAATGCCCATAAGGGCAAGGCCCAGACGAACAGACGAATCCCACCGACCAGCATATCCCGGTCATTTGCCGCGACGTTCATATAGGATGCCAGATATGGCGCACCGACATAACCGATAACGGCCAGCAAGAGATTGGGCAGCACCCCGATCACCATCGCCGCCAGCAATGCCTTGCACTGGCCCGACCGGCTATGTTCCTGCGGCACCACCCGCTGCAAAGCAGAGGTCGCACCAAGATCGGCGATATTTTCGACCAGATTGATCGCTGCCCACATCACAGCATAGACGCCAAAGCCCGCCAGCCCGAACATCCATACATAAAGCGGCTGGGAAATCAGTTCGAACACGGCCCCGAGCCGCGCCACAAGCGCAGCCCCCGCCCCTCGGGCGACATCATGCTGGGTAACGGAGCCGTTTTCGATCATGGGGTTAACCCCCTATACCGATCTCGCGCCGTGTGAAAGGGTCAAGCCTTGGCAACCGCTTCCTTTTTGCGCCGACGCCATGCATGCAGCAGCGGTTCGGTATAGCCGCTCGGCTGGGACACGCCCTCGAACACCAAGGCGCGGGCCGCGCGATAGGCAAAGCTCGTATCTTCATGGCCCGACATCGGTTCATACAAGGCATCGTCCGCATTCTGGCCATCGACCTTCAACGCCATGCGCTTGAACGCCGCATCGACATCCGCCGGGGTGCAGACCCCGTGCAGCAGCCAGTTCGCCATATGCTGCGACGAAATGCGCAAGGTCGCGCGGTCTTCCATCAGGCCGATGTCGTGAATGTCCGGCACCTTGGAGCAGCCCACGCCCTGATCGATCCAACGCACAACATAGCCCAAAATGCCCTGCGCATTGTTATCCAGTTCGCGGGTCACTTCTTCTGCGGTCCAGTTGCGACCGCGCGCCAGCGGGATCGTCAGCAGCTTTTCAAGCGCCGGCACCGGCTGGCCAGCGACTTCCTGTTGACGGGCGAAGACATCGACCTTGTGATAATGCAGCGCATGGAGCGTGGCCGCCGTCGGCGACGGCACCCATGCGGTATTGGCACCGGTCAGCGGGTGGCCGATCTTCTGCTCCATCATATCGCCCATGCGATCAGGTGCTGCCCACATGCCCTTGCCGATCTGCGCCTTGCCGGACAGACCGCACGCAAGACCGATAGCGACGTTGCGGGCTTCATAGGCCGTGATCCAGTCGCTCGATTTCATTTCCGCCTTGGGGATCATCGCGCCAGCCTGCATCGCGGTGTGCATTTCATCGCCAGTGCGATCCAAAAAGCCGGTGTTGATGAAGATCAACCGTTCGCGCACCGCATGGATGCACGCCGCGAGATTCGCCGAAGTGCGGCGCTCCTCGTCCATCACCCCGACCTTCAGCGTGTTGCGCGCAAGGCCGAGCACATCTTCCACCGCATCGAACAGACGATCAGTGAAGCCTGCCTCTTCCGGCCCGTGCATCTTCGGCTTGACGATATAGACTGACCCTGCGCGGCTGTTGCGATGCAGGCCCTTGCCGTTCAGATCGATGGTCGCGATCAGGCTGGTGATCAGCGCATCGAGAATACCTTCCGGCGCGTCCTGCCCATTGGCAAGCTGCACCGCAGGGTTGGTCATCAAATGGCCGACATTGCGCACCAGCAACAGGCTGCGGCCCTTCAGCGTCAATGTGCCGCCATCGGGCGTCGTGAAGCTGCGATCCGCCTCCAACTTGCGGGTCAGGGTCTTGCCGCCCTTGGCAAAGCTCGCCTCCAGCGTGCCCGTCATCAGGCCGAGCCAATTGCGATAGGCCGCGACCTTATCCTCGGCATCGACCGCCGCGATGGAATCTTCCAGATCGACAATGGTGGTCAGTGCCGATTCCAGCACGACATCCGCCACGCCCGCCGGATCGGTTTTGCCAATCGGGTGGTTGCGGTCGATCACGATTTCCGCATGCAGGCCATTGTGGCGGAGCAGGATCGACGAGGGCGCGGCCTTGCTGCCGGTCAGGCCGACAAGCTGCGCCGGGTCGGCCAGCACGGGCAGACCGCCCGGATAATCGGTCCAGCTAATCCCGCCTGCGAGCGGGAATGCCTCATCGAGAAACGCCCGCGCCCGCGCAATCACCTGGCTCCCGCGCGCCGCATCATAGCCACCCGGCTGCGCCGCGCCCGGCAGGGCATCGGTGCCATAAAGCGCATCATACAGGCTGCCCCAACGCGCATTGGCGGCGTTCAGCAAGAATCGCGCGTTCAGCACCGGCACCACCAATTGCGGCCCGGCCATCGTCGCGATTTCAGGGTCGACATTTGTAGTGCTGATCTGGAACGGGGCCGGTTCCGGCACAAGATAACCGATCTCGCGCAAGAATTCGGTCGTCGCCGCGCCATCGGCAGTCTTGCCCGCGCCATCGCGATAATAATCGTCGATCTTGGCCTGCAACTGATCGCGCTTGGCGAGAAGGCTCTGATTTTCAGGGGCGAATCGTTCGAACACACCGCTTGCGCCGGACCAAAAGGCATCGGGTGCGACTGCGGTCAGTGGCAGCACGTCCTGCTCGATGAAAGCGGCAAGCTCCGCTGCAACCTTCAACCCGAAACGTTCGACATAATTGGTCATTTTATATCCCTGACAACCCTGACAACCCACGCTTATTCAAGCCCGGGCTGCGACACCGCCGCCCTTGCGCCCGCGCGGGCATGTGATGATGTGACCTTCTCAATGGGGAGGAGAGAGGTGGATTTCATCTATGCGCTGCACAGGATTTTTGCAACGCAATATGGCGGGGATGAGACTAAAGCCTCGGATGCAGCCGCCTTCATTTGCGGTTCATCATTGCTCAGGCTAGTCTGCCCTTATGACATGCCTCTCTTTGCCGCTACGGCGGCTGCTTACTCCGTTTGCCAGTCTGGCCCTGCTGCTGGCGCAACCGGCGGTGGCGCAATCAGTGCTGCGCGACGCCGAGACAGAGGCGTTCTTCCGCGATGCGTCCGCGCCATTGGTGGAGGCCGCAGGGCTTAAACCCGGCAATGTCGATATTGTCCTGCTCAACGACAAATCGATCAACGCCTTTGTCGCGGGAGGTCAGGCGATCTACATCCATAGCGGGCTGATCCGCGCCGCCGATAATGTCGAGCAATTCCAGGGCGTGGTCGCGCATGAACTCGGCCATATCGCGGGCGGTCATATTATCCGCTCCAACGAGGGCGCAAACGCCGCGACCAGCATTTCGATCCTGTCCTTGCTGTTGGGCGCGGCGGCGATGGCGGCGGGCGGCGGCGGCGATGCGGGCATGGCGATCCTGATGGCTGGGCAACAGGCCGCCATGGGCAAATATCTCGCTTTCAGTCGGGCGCAGGAATCCAGCGCCGATATGGCGGGCGCGTCCTATCTGATGAAATCGCAACTTTCCGGGCGCGGCTCCATCGAGTTTTTCCGCAAGCTGATGCAAGAAGAATATCGCTACTCCTCCAGCTATGCGTCGCTTGATCCTTATGCCCAGACCCACCCTTTATCGCGCGATCGCATCTCGACATTGGAGGATGGCTACAAAGCCTCGCCTTATTGGACAAAGCCGAGCGACCCGTTGCTGCAAGCGCGCTTCCTGCGGATCAAGGCCAAGCTGACCGGCTATCTCGAAGACCCGGTCGTCACCCAGCGGCTCTATCCGGAGCGCGATCAATCGATCCCTGCCCATTATGCCCGCGCTTATGCGTGGCACAAATCGGCATGGCCCGACAAGGCGGCAGCGGAAACCGATGCGCTGATCAAAATCGCGCCGAAAGACCCGTATTTCCTTGAACTGCAAGGGCAGATCCTGCTCGAATCCGGCAAGCCCAAAGAGGCGATTCCCGCCTTGCGCGAAGCCGTCGCCCACTCCAATGGCGAACCGTTGATTGCCGCCATTCTTGGCCATGCCCTGATAGCGACCGAGGATGACAGCAATTACGCCGAAGCGAAGAAAGTGCTGCGGATCGCGGTGCAGCGCGACAACAACAACCCCTTTGCCTGGTATCAACTCGGCATTGTCTATGAACATGAAGGCGACCGCCCCCGCGCCGCGCTGGCAACAGCGGAGCGTTATGCGCTGGAAGGACAGCCCGGCCCCGCCATGCACAGCGCCGAGGCTGCGATGAAAGGCATTCCCAAGGACACGCCGGACTGGATCAGGGCGCAAGATATTGCCATGACGTCGCGCGACGCTATGGATAACAAGAAGCATAAAAAGCGCTGAACAAAAGGCATTGAATCACATGAAGTTGAACAAGGGCATGATTTTGGCGGGCCTAGCCGGGCTGGTCATCGGCGGCGGTGCAGTAGGCGGCTTAGCCGCGACCGGCAAGATTGCGGGCCAGATGGATCGTGCCGAGATCGAAAATATCGTCCGCGATTATCTGATGACCCATCCGGAAGTCATCCCGGCGGCGATGGAACGGTTGCAGCAGCGCGAACAGGCCAAGCAGATCGCCACCTATCGTTCCATGCTCGAAACGCCCTTCCCCGGCGCATGGGCCGGGAATGAAAAGGGCGATGTCGTGCTGGTCGAATTTTTCGATTATGCCTGTGGCTATTGCCGCGCGAGCGTGAAAGACGTCGATCGCCTGCTCGCCAGCGACCCGAAGCTGAAAATCGTGTTCCGCGAACTCCCAATCCTGAGCGCTGAAAGTGAACAAGCGGCCAAAGCCAGCCTGTCCGCCGCGCAAGCGGGCAAATTCTATGCCTTCCATTCGGCCCTGTTCGCCGCAGGCCCGTTATCGAGTGCGAGCCTGAACAAGACCGTCGATCAGGCAGGCATCGTGCCAAAGCTGACCGATCCCGCCATTGCCCAGGAACTGGAAAAGAATGTCGCGATTGCGCGCAAGCTTGGCTTCTCCGGCACACCCACCTTCGTGGTGGGCGACCGAGTCATTTCCGGTGCGGTCGGCTATGATACGTTGCGGCAGGCGGTTGCAGACGCCCGCAAGGCCCGCACCGCTGGCCAAAAGGACTGATAGCCGTTACGGCTCTGCCCTGTGCAGATCGAACGCCTTAGCCTTACCCATTTCCGTTCCTATCGCGACGCGGTGATCCACCCGGCGCGTGGTGCCAATGTGCTCGTCGGTGAAAATGGCGCGGGCAAGACGAACGTGCTGGAAGCGATTTCGCTGTTGGTGCCGGGGCGCGGCCTGCGCGGCGCGGCACTTGGCGATATGGCGCAAAGCAATGGCCCCGGCGGCTTTGGCGTGGCGGCACGGATCACCGGCCCCCAAGGCCCCGTGGACCTTGGCTGCGGCACGACCGCCGATGCGCCGGAACGCCGTCTGGTGCGGATCAATGGTGCACAGGCGACGCAAAACGCGCTGTCCGAATGGCTGACGTTGATCTGGCTGACTCCGGCGATGGACCGGCTGTTCACTGAACCGGCGAGCGGCCGCCGCCGCTTTCTCGATCGGCTAGTGCAGGCCCTGATCCCCGCCCATGCCCATCATGCCGCGCGATATGAAGCCGCGATGCGCCAGCGCAACCGCATTTTAGCCGATGAACGCCCCGCCGACCCTGCTTGGTTGATGGCGCTTGAAAGCCAGATGGCCGAACATGGGACGATGCTGGATCATGCCCGGCGCGAGACGCTCAATCTCTTGGGGCAGAAACTGGCGGTGGTCGATCACGGTCCCTTTGCCCGGCCTGTGCTGGCGCTGGAGGGCTGGGTCGGGCTGGATCAAGCCGCCTTCACCCAAGAACTGGCGCGTGGCCGCGCGCGCGATGCCGCCGCCGGGCGCACGCTCTCCGGCCCGCATCGGTGCGACCTCAACGTCACCCATTATGCCAAGCAGCAACCGGCCGACCGTTGTTCGACCGGCGAGCAAAAGGCGTTATTGCTCGCGCTCATTCTCGCCCATGCCGAATTGGTGCGCGAACAGCGCGGTGAACCGCCGATCCTGTTGCTGGACGAGGTCGCGGCCCATCTCGACCCGTTGCGCCGCGCCGCCTTGTTCGCACGGCTGGCGGCGAGCGGCTCGCAATATTGGATGACCGGCACCGATCTATCGCTATTTGCCGGGGATGATGCGATGCGCTTCTATCTGGTAAAAGACCACGCGATTACACAGGGCTAGGAGCTGCAAGGGAATTTGCCATCTCTCCACCCCGGCCCCTTCTTTCCTTCGTCACCCTGAACTTGTTTAGCTACGCTGGCCTTCGGCTCAGGGTCCATACGCGACAGCCCCAAGAGATGCTGAACCAAGTTCAGCATGACGAAGGGGAAGGTAAGGCCAACGAGAGCGACCTCCAACGGCGCATCGCGGCGCAAGACCACCCCTATTTCAGCCGTGTTTCCCAGCCCTTTTTCAACTTGGCGAGCTTGGGCGGAATGATCGCGAGGCAATAAGGATTGCGCTGGCCTTCACCGACCCAATAATCCTGATGATAGTCCTCCGCCGGATACCAGACGGCCTGTCCGTCCTCGATGGTGGTGACAATCGGCTGCGGCCAATCCGCCTGCGCCCGCGTGATCCCCGCCTGCGCCGCCGCCAATTGGTCATCGTCCAGCGGGAAAATCGCCGAGCGATATTGCGTGCCGACATCATTGCCCTGCCGGTTCAACTGGGTCGGATCATGGGTCGCGAAGAAAATATCGAGCAACGCATCATAACCGATCTGATCGGGATCATAGGCAATGCGGATCGCCTCGGCATGGCCGGTCGCGCCCCCACACACCGAACGATAATCGGGATTGGGCATATGCCCACCGATATAACCGCTTTCGACGCCCGACACGCCCTGTAATTGGCGGAAAACCGCCTCGGTGCACCAGAAACAACCACCGGCTAGGATCGCATATTTTGTCGTCATGCTGTCAATATAGGCGCAAAATCCACATCCGCCAGCCACTTTATCGCGGCTGTTTATCGCAAGGACGTTAGGGTCTCATTTACCATTATCCGGTTATAACGAGGCTGCATTATCTGATGCTTGGGGGACAAATGGGACAGCGCGCAGCAAAGGGGCTATTGCTGATCAATCATGATCCAGCGCTGGGGCGACTGGTATCGAGCATGGTCGCGCAAATGGACTGGCAGCTTTGTGAAGCAGCGGATGGCAATGCTGCCCTATGGGCGCTGGACGCGCCCAATAGCCCGAACATACAGGCCGCGCTGATCGACGATCAACAGGACATCACCCGGTTGCGGGCCACCTATCCTGACCTGCCGATCATCATGATGCTGGCAGATCATAACGACACCGATGCCGCCATCGCCGCGATCCGCGCAGGCGCGAGTGATTATCTGTGCAAGCCGGTATCAATGCCACAGTTGATCCACGCCATCCAACGCGCGACTGCGCCGGACGCCCTGCAAGGCGAGTTGCGACCGTTAAGCGAGAAACACGCCCCCGCGCTGGCATTTGAAGAAATCGTCGGCGCGACCCCCGGCTTTCGCACGGCCCTTGCGATTGCGGCAAAGGCAGCACGCGCACGCATTCCCGTCTTGATCGAGGGTGAGCGCGGCGTCGGCTCCCATGTCTTTGCGCATGCCATTCACGGCGCTTCGTCGCGCACCAAGCGGGACATGGCCATCGTCAATTGCGCCGCAATCCCGAAAAATCGGATCGACTCCGAATTATTCGGCCATGAACGCGGCGCGTTCACCGGCGCATTCGACCGCCATATCGGTCGATTTGCCGAGGCGGATGGCAGCACGATCCTGTTGGATGACGTGGGGGCATTGCCCCTGCCCGCACAGGTCCGATTGCTCCATCTGCTGCAAACGGGCGAGGTCCAGCCCTTGGGTGCGACACGCAGCAAGATCGTCGATGTCCGTATCATCGCTGCGACCAACCGCAATCTCGCGACAGAGGTCGAGGCCGGGCGTTTCCGCGAAGACCTTTATTATCGCCTGAATGCGGTCCAGCTCAACATCCCGCCCTTGCGCGAACGGCTGGATGACATTCCCCATCTGGCACAGCATTTTCTCAAACGCATGGCCCCGATGGATGGACAGCGCACGCTCAATATCGATGATGCCGCGCTACGATTGCTGATGCGTTACGATTGGCCGGGCAATGTCCGGCAATTGCACGACGCGTTGTTCCGCGCCGCCGCGCAATGCGACGACAATGTGCTGACCATATTTGATTTCCCGCAGATCAATGCCAGCGTCGCGCGCCATTCGGTCGCGTCATTGCCGATGATGCCCGCCCAACGCGCCCATCTCACCGCCCTCACCGCGCCCGCCCCCGTGGCGCTGTTTGATGGCGCAGGCCATATTCGCACGCTTGATGAAATCGAGGCCGATGTCATCCGCCTCGCCATCGGCCATTATCGCGGCCGCATGACCGAAGTCGCCCGCCGCCTCGGCATCGGGCGCTCAACGCTATATCGCAAACTCGCGGAACTCGGCATTTCCGAGGTGGCGTGATTTTTTGTTGAGCCTCAGTCGCCAGCGGCAGCATCCGCTGCCTTAGGCTTTCGCCGCAATAAGCGGCGGCGGGCATTCGCCCTTGCGGCGCTAAAGCGCCGTTGGTTTTCTCCACATTCGTCACCCTGAACTTGTTTCAGGGTCTATGCCGCACGGTTGCGTATAGATGCTGAAACAAGTTCAGCATGACGAATGGGCGTGAAATAAATCCTGCGCCAAAGGCCGTCGCAATTTACCCGATCAACCGCTGCACTTCAGCAATGAACGGCATCAACGCAATCGGCTTGGAGACATAGCCCTCTGCGCCTGCCGCACGGATGCGCTCTTCATCGCCGCGCGCGGCATAAGCCGTGACGGCCATGATCGGGATCATTTTGGTTTCCGCCTCACCCTTGATTGCCTGAATCAGGTCAAGCCCGCTCACATGCGGCATCTGGATGTCCATGATGATGAGGTCCGGGCGTAATTCCTGCACCTTCTCGATCACCTCGCGGCCATCGCGCACGGCTTCGCTGTCATAGCCATGGACGCGCAACAGGTCGCAGAACAGGCGGCAGTTCAGCTCGTTATCCTCGACAACCAATACCTTTATCGCCACGCCATTTGACCCCATGATCGCAAACTGCCACCTGTGTAGGGGATGACACAGGACAACTCAATCGCCGACGGACGCGCCAACGACTCTGCTACCATCGCCTTGCAGGCCTTAGTCTGGGTGTTGCAGGATGGGCCACGCACCGATCGGTTGCTCGGTTTGACCGGCCTGACCGGCGATCAATTGCGCCAGCGGATCATGGAACCGGCCATTCATCTTGCGGTGCTTGATTATCTGATGGGCTATGAACCGGACCTCATCGCCTGCGCACAGGCGCTCGACCTGCCCTTGACGCGGATGGTGCAGGCACATACCTCACTCTCATCATGACAAAACCACTTCTCATCACCGATTGCGACGATGTGCTGTTGCACATGCTCACCCCTTTTGGGGAATGGCTCGACCAGCATCATGGGATCGATTTCAAGCTGACCGGTCAGGACTACGCCCAATCGATGCGGCGGCGTGAGGGCAATCCGGTGGTGGACCGGGATGAGATGTGGGCGTTGGTCGGCGGCTTTTTCGATGAGGCGATGCACACCCAGACCCCTGCGCCGCATGCCAAGGAATCGATCCATCACATCGCCGAATTTGCCGATGTCGTGGTGCTGACCAACCTTGAATATCACCGGCAACAAGACCGGGTCGACCAATTGGCAAAACTGGGTATTCATTTCCCGGTCTATTGCAATCAGGGACCAAAAGGCCCGCGCGTGGTGGAGTTGATCGAGAAATATCAGCCGAGCGTCGCGGTATTCGTCGATGATCATGGCCATCACCATCATTCCGTTGCGGAAGATGCGCCCTCGGTCTGGCGGCTGCATATGCATGTCGATCCGGACATCGCGCCGACCGTCCCTGCATCGCGCCACGCCCATCACCGGGTCGATCATTGGCCGGAGGCGCTGGAATGGATTTTGGAACGGATGCGGGCCGGGGTTCAGGCTGATAAGGCATAAGGCATAAGATCACGACTTGACCTTGTGCGCGCCCCCATGCTTATCGACAGGTCATGATCAACATCGATGAAAAGCTGGCCGAACTCGGCCTCCAACTCCCCGTCGCTGCGGCCCCGGTCGCGGCCTATGTCCCCACTGTCGAAGCGGGCGGCCTGCTGCATATTTCCGGCCAATTGCCGTTCAAGGACGGGCAAGTGATGGTCGGTCGGCTGGGCGAAGACCGCGACATCGCCTTTGGCCAAGCCGCCGCGCGCGCCTGTGCGTTGATGATTCTGGCGCAGGCCAAAGCCGCGCTCGGCTCGTTCGACCGGGTCGAACGGATCGTCAAACTCGGCGTTTTCATCAACAGCACCGGCAATTTCACCGATCAGCCCAAGGTTGCCAATGGCGCATCCGAACTGATGGAAATGGTTTTTGGCGAATCTGGCCGCCATGCCCGCAGCGCCGTTGGCGTGCCGACCCTGCCCTTGGGCGCGGTCGTCGAAATCGACGCGATCATCGCGCTGTGCCCGACCGCGGATGAGGCGGAACAGGTCTGACGTGACAGGCACGGCTGCCAATCGGACTCTGGCCCCAGCGACAAGGGCCAAATGGCTGACAGCCCAGCCCTTCGCCCATCGCGGGCTGCATGGGCTGGGCGTGCCGGAAAACAGCCGCGCCGCCGCCCGGGCGGCAGTCGAACAGGGGTTCGGGATCGAGCTTGATACGATCCTGACCCAAGATCGCGAGGCGATGGTCTTTCATGACGATCTGCTGGATCGGCTGACCCACGCTACCGGCCCGGCAGAGGCGCTGACAGCGGCACAGCTTGCAGCACTCCCATTGCGCGATGGCGAAGAAAACATCCCCTCATTGCGCGATATTCTCGATGTCGTGCAGGGTCGGGTGCCGCTGCTGATCGAGGTCAAGGCCCCACGAGACTCCGCCACGCCCGTTGCCCATCGTTGCCAACCGGTGCGCCGTGCGCTGGAAGGTTATACCGGCCCGTTTGCGGTCATGTCCTTCCATCCCGATGTCGGCCATTGGTTCCGCCTGCATGCGCCCGATATCATTCGCGGCCTTGTCATTACCGAGCAAAAGGAAAAAAACTGGTGGCAGCGGCTGCAAGGCCGGATCTTCCGTCGCTTTGCCATCCGCCATGCGCGCCCCGATTTCCTCGCCCTCAACATTCGCGACCTGCCGTCCGGCACCAGCAAAAGGATGCGGGCCAAGGGGATGCCGATTTTGACATGGACGGTGAAAACCCCGGCGGACGAACATATCGCCATCGACCATGCCGATGAGATGATTTTTGAGCGCCCCGGCCCCGATGCCCCCAAAGGGCTGTTGGAATAACTTTGTGCCAAACACGCCCAAGCTCTCCACTGCCAGCGGCTTTGCGCAAATCGATGCGGGCCAATGGGACCGTTGCGCGGGCAATGACGACCCCTTCCTGACCCACGCCTTCATGCGCTGCCTTGAACAATCGGGCAGCGCCATTGCCGAGACCGGCTGGCAGCCAATGCCCTTGCTCGCGACCGATGACACAGGCACATTGATCGGCGCGACCCCGCTGTGGGGCAAAAGCCATAGCCAAGGCGAATATATCTTCGATCATGGCTGGGCCGATGCGTGGCAACGGGCAGGTGGGCATTATTACCCCAAACTCCTATCCGCCGTGCCGTTCACCCCGGTCACGGGCCGCCGCTTGCTATCCCACGACCCGGCAGTGGCCAGCCATTTGATCGCCGGCATGGCGGCGCTGACGGAACAGAACAACCTGTCCTCCGCCCATGCCAATTTCATCACCGAGGATGAAGTCGCCTTGTTTGAACAAGCAGGCTGGCTGATCCGCGATGGGCTGCAATATCATTGGGAAAACCGAGGCTATCAAAGCTTTGACGATTTCCTCGGCGAAATGCCGTCGCGCAAGCGCAAGACGATCCGCAAGGAACGCGACACCGCGCGCCAAGGCCTCGACATCCGCCATTTGACGGGCAACGACATTACCGAGGCGCATTGGGACGCCTTTTGGGCATTTTATCAGGATACCGGCGCGCGCAAATGGGGGACGCCCTATCTGACCCGCTCGTTCTTTTCGCTGTTGAACGCGGCCATGGCCGAACGCATCCTGCTGGTCTTTGCTTATGAAGGCGACCGGCCCATCGCGGGCGCGCTCAACCTGATCGGGACGGAATCGTTATACGGGCGTTATTGGGGCACGACCGACGACCGCCCGTTCCTGCATTTCGAACTCTGCTATTATCAGGCGATGGATTTCGCGATCCAGCACCATCTGGCGCGGGTCGAAGCCGGGGCGCAGGGCGAACACAAGATCGCCCGTGGCTATGCGCCGATCATCACGCGTTCAGCCCATTATCTGCCTGACACCCGCTTTCGCGAGGCGGTGGCAGATTTTGTCGCGCGCGAACGCCGCACGCTTCAACTACACGCAACCGAACTAGCGGACATGCTGCCATTCAGGCGGCCTGACGACTGACCATCTGCAACCATGCCCGCGCTTGCCGCTGCGCCTCGACGATTTCGCGCGCGGTCATTTCTTCCGACACTTCCGCACGGCAGGCCTGCGCGCGTTCATCGCCCCGCACCGCGGCAAGATTGAACCATTTATGCGCTTGGATCAGGTCCATATCCACGCCATGCAGGCCGGTCGAATAGACCACGCCCAATTCGTAACAGGCTTCATAATTACCAGCCGCCGCATCGGCCAACTGGCGATCCATCTTGAAATCCACGTAATTTGCACTGCATCCCATGGTCTGTCCCTCCTTGGATGTTCCTGACCACCGTTCTGACCATAATGGTTTTAAAAATAGTTAACACCGCGTCCATCTTATTTGATGACGATATTTCCAAGACTTTCTTGTTGTAAAAACACTATATTCAGGCGAAATATGCGCCAATCACTGATTGCTTATTAACTATGATCCTTGGCCATTTGGCACGTTTCATTGGTGAACTATTTTCCATTTTGGATGTTTTCCCCGCATCCGCATTGCCTACCTGCCCGGCGAAATCCCGCATTTGCCATGCTTACCAAGCCGGTAACGACCGCAATCGCCGAAACTAAAATGGCCTCCATGTTGCGCCTATGCCGCGCGTCCCCCACTCGGCTTTTGACGCATCCCCGCCCCGCTGGCATAGATGGGGGCATGACCAGATTTTTCCCTTTGCTCCGCCCCGCGATCTTTGCCCTTGATGCCGAAACCGCGCACAAATCGACGATCCGGCTTTTGTCCTGCCTACCCGCAGGTGCGCCGCCTGCTCTTGACCCAATGCTGTCGGTGTCAGTGGCGGGCCTCCATTTCCCCAATCCGGTCGGCCTTGCCGCCGGGTTCGACAAAGATGCGCAGGTGCCGCGTCAGATGCTCGGCATGGGGTTCGGCTTTGTCGAGGTCGGGACGCTCACCCCCTTGCCACAGGCAGGCAATCCGCGCCCGCGCCTGTTTCGCCTGAAAGAAGACGAAGCCGTCATCAACCGCATGGGCTTCAACAATGGCGGACAGATGGATGCGCTTAAGCGATTGCAGCGGATCAAGGGGAAGTCCGGCATCATCGGCGTCAACATCGGCGCGAACAAGGACGCGACCGACCGCATCCAAGATTATGCGACCGGCGTCCGCAACATGGCGGGCGTGGCGAGCTATCTCACCATCAACATCTCCTCCCCCAATACGCCCGGCCTGCGTGCCTTGCAGGATCGCGGCGCGTTGGAGGAATTGCTCGCGGGCGTGATGGCCGCGCGGGCGGAGGTCGCGGGCGATAAAGGTCCGCCGGTTTTCCTCAAGGTCGCGCCCGACCTCGAACCCGCCGATATTGACGATATTGTCGCGGTCAGCCTCGCCCATAAGCTTGATGCGCTGATCGTCTCCAACACCACGATCACCCGCCCNNNNAGGCCTATGCCCGCATCCGGGCGGGCGCGTCACTGGTCCAGCTCTACAGCGCATTGGTCTATCATGGGCCGGGCCTCGCCAGCCGCATCTGCGCCGAATTGAAGACGCTGCTCACCCGCGATGGCTTTGCCAATATTAGCCAAGCCATCGGGCGATGAGGGCAAAAATCATGGCCCGGGTGCAGCAATTCACCCATCGCTTGCGGATCGAGGCCCATGCCGTCTGGCTATCGGCGCGCGACCGCCAAGTGCCATTGCCGACCCGCATCATCGGCTGGCTGGTCGCGGGCTATGCATTGTCGCCGATTGACCTTATCCCCGATTTCATTCCGGTTTTGGGTCTACTGGACGATCTGTTGTTGTTGCCGCTTGGTATTTGGCTGTTCACCCGGCTGATCCCCGATGACCGCTGGGCCGTCCATCTCGCCACCGCCGAAGCTGCCAGCCAACGCCCGGTCAGCAATAAAGCGGCGATTGTGATCGTGCTGATCTGGCTCGGGCTATTGGCGCTGATCGCGATGCAGTTCATGGCGATGCGTTTTTATTNNGAAACAAGTTCAGCATGACGAGGTAAGAGGGAGCGCCAAAGGCCCGCGCCATTCAACAAGCCCTGCATAAAAAGAACGGGCAGCACCTAACCGGCCACATCCCCCACCAACGCGTGCCAGCCTGCCTCGTCCATCACCGCGACACCAAGCTCGCTCGCTTTTTTCAGCTTCGATCCCGCCCCCGGCCCTGCGACCACAAGGTCGGTCTTGGCGGACACCGAACCCGACACCTTGGCCCCCAGACTTTCGGCCTGTGCCTTGGCCTCATCCCGGCTCATGGTCTCAAGGCTGCCGGTGAACACCACGATCTTGCCCGATACCGGCGACGCACGGACATTGGAGACAAAGGCGGGCGGCGATACTTCCGACAGCAGATCATCCCACGCCTCGCGATTATGCGGTTCGTGGAAAAATTCGTGCAGGGCCTCCGCCACCACCGGGCCGATGCCATCGATACCGGTCAATTCCAGCGCCCCGCCCTCGCTCATCGCCACCTCGGCCACGCGTTCAACCGTGCCAAAGGCTTTGACCAGATCCTTGGCCGTCACCTGCCCGACATGGCGGATGCCAAGGCCGAAGAGAAAGCGTTCGGGCGCCGGGTTGCGCTTGGCCTCAATCGCGGCGAGCAGATTATCGACCGACTTTTCCTGCCAGCCCTCCCTACCCAAAATGGCCGCACGATGGCGGTGCAGGCGGAAAATATCCGCCGGACTGCGGATCAATCCGGCCTCGAAAAATTCGGATATGCTCTTTTCGCCCAAGCCCTCGATATCGAGCGCGCCCCGGCTGA
>DITW01000018.1:30318-30558 GCA_002422945.1 Sphingomonadales bacterium UBA6174
CCGATCCGCATTCCGGGCAATGATCGGGAAAGGCCCAAGGATCGCGCGGCACATCGCGCGTGAGGTTGGTCACGATCTGCGGAATCACATCGCCCGCGCGTTGCAGCACGACCCGATCACCGGGCCGCACGCCCAATCGCGCGATTTCATCCGGGTTATGCAGGGTCGCATTGCTGACAACCACGCCGCCGACCGTCACCGGCTCCAACCGCGCGACCGGCGTCAATTTGCCGGTGCGCC
>DITW01000018.1:30591-46071 GCA_002422945.1 Sphingomonadales bacterium UBA6174
TGTACACCACGCCATCGATATCGAATGGCAGATCGGCGCGTTCCGCCTCAATCGCGCGATAATGGGCCAAGACCGCATCCCCGCCCACCAACCGGACCAGCCGTTGATCGACCGGCAACCCCCAGGCCGCTATCGCTTGCATCACCCCATATTGGGTGTCGGCAGGCAGCGACGACACCTCGCCCCAGCCATGGGCGAGAAAGCGCAACGGACGTGCGGCGGTGACTTTCGCATCCTTCTGGCGCAACGACCCGGCGGCGGCATTGCGCGGATTGGCGAAAATCTTGCCGCCACGCGCCGCCTGCTGGGCATTGAGCGCAAGGAAATCGGCCTTGGCCATATAGACCTCGCCCCGAATTTCGAACACGGGCGGGGCAGTATCTGGCAAATGCTGCGGAATATCGGCAATATGGCGGACGTTGGCGGTGACATCCTCGCCCACCGCGCCATCGCCGCGCGTTGCCGCCAGCACCAAATCGCCATGTTCATAGCGGAGCGAACACGACAGGCCGTCAATCTTCGGCTCGGCGGTTAGCGCCACCCCCTCATCATCCGACAGACGCAAGAATCGCCGGATCGACGCGATGAAATCCGCCACATCCTCATCGGCAAAGGCATTGCCCAAGGACAGCATCGGCTTGGCATGCGGCACTTTCGCCAGCGGCGACGACACCGCATGACCAACCAAACGCGACGGGCTATCCGCCCGGATCAGATGCGGAAACGCCGCCTCAATCGCCGCATTTTCCTGCATCAGCGCATCAAATGCAGCATCCGAAATCTCCGGCGCATCGTCATTGTGATAGAGGCGGTTATGCTTGGCTATCTCGCGGGCAAGCCGCATCAGCCGATTGGCGGCATCGGCCTCGGTCATGTTCGCAATATCGGTCATTACAGTCTTTCGAGCAGACGGGTCGCCTGCGACCGGGCTTCATCGGTCACTTCGGCGCCAGAGAGCATCCGGGCAATTTCTTCACGCCGTTCAACTTGCGACAATTGCCGCACCCCGGTGCGCGCGACCGTGCCATCGCTGGTCTTGGCGATCAGTAATTGATGATCGGCCCGCGCGGCGACCTGCGGGCTATGGGTGACGACCAGCAATTGCGCCACGCGTGACAGGCGATGCAGGCGCTCGCCAATCGCACTCGCCACCGCGCCGCCCACGCCCCGGTCGATTTCGTCGAAGATCATCGACACCGCCCCGCCCTGTTCGGCCAAGGCGACCTTCAGTGCGAGGATGAAGCGCGACAATTCGCCGCCCGAGGCGATCTTGATCAGCGGCGCAAAGGGCGCGCCGGGATTGGTCGCGATCTCGAATTCCACCCGGTCCATGCCACCTGCGCCCCATTGGCCTTCCGCCAAGGGCTCGACCACGGTGCGAAACCGCGCGGCATCCAATTTGAGCGGCGGCAATTCGCCCGCCATCGCCCGGTCCAATTGCTCACCCGCCGCGCGCCGCGCCGCCGACAGGGCTGTGGCTGCCGACACATAGGCGTTGCGACAGGTCTCGACCCGGCGTTCAAGCTCGACCAACCGGCTTTCCCCGGTTTCAATCGCTTCCAGTTGCGCGGCCAGCGCATCGGCATGTTCAGCCAATTGATCCGGCTGCACCCGATATTTGCGCGCCAAGGCACGCAAATCGAACAGGCGGGTCTCGTCATCATCGAGATCGGCAGGCGAATAGACCATTGCCCGCGCCGCCTCTTCCAGCTTTTCCTCGGCCAACGACCCTTCGATCAGCGCCCGATCCAGCGCCGCCAGCGCCTCGGCCAGCACCGCATGCTCCGGCGCGATCCGTTCGAGCAAGCGCGCCGCCTGCCGCAATTTCGACAGGCCCGCCTCGCCCGGTTCGACCAGTTCGCGGATCTTGTGCAGATCCTCAGCCAGCCGCGCCGATTTCATCATCAACGCGCGGCGTTCGGCGAGAATTTCCTCTTCGCCCGGTTCTGGCGCGAATTTCCGCAATTCGCCGACCGCATGTTCCAGATATTCCCGGTCGCGCTGTGCCGTTTCCAGCAGATCTCGCGCCCCGGCCAATTCGCCCTCGACCTCCCGCCACTCCTGCCAAAGCCGGGCCACCGATGCCGCATCCAACCGCGAGAAATTATCGAGCAATGCCCGATGGCCGCGCGGGTTGAGCAGGCCACGTTCGTCATGCTGGCCATGAATTTCGACCAGCATCGCGCCGATATCGCGGATCAGCCCGACCGCCGCAGGCATGCCGTTGATCGTGGCGCGGCTCCCGCCATCGGCCTTAACGATGCGCTTGAGAATCAGCGGCTCGCCCGGTTCCCCGGCAAAGCCCTCTTCGGCCAAAATCGCATGGACCGCATGATCGGGCGGCACGTCGAAGCTGGCGGTCACGCTCGCTTGCGGCACATTGTGGCGGACAAGCCCGCTATCGGCCCGTGCACCCAGTGCAAGGCCCAGCGAATCCAGCAAGATCGATTTGCCCGCCCCAGTTTCCCCAGTCAGCGCACCCAAACCCGCGCCGAACTCCAGGTCCAGCGCTTCGATCAGGACGACATCACGAATGGCGAGATGTGTCAGCATGCCTTAAAATCAGGCAGGATGCTTGTTCATCAACTCAAAGGCGCGCGCATACCATTTCGACCCCGGATAATTGTGGCCGAGCGTCGCCGCAGCGCGCTTGGCCTCATCCCGCACACCCAAGGCGAGATAGCTCTCGGTCAGGCGCAGCAAGGCTTCAGGCGAATGGGTGGTCGTGCCATAATCGTCGACAACCTTGCGGAAACGGATCACCGATGCCAACCATTCGCCACGGCGCTGGTAGAAACGACCGATTTCCATTTCCTTGCCCGCGAGATGGTCGCGCACAAGATCAAGCTTGACCCGCGCATCGGCGGCATAGCGCGTATCGGGATAGCGGCGCACCAGTTCTTCCAGCGAATCCAGCGCCTGCTGGGTGATCTTCTGGTCGCGGGTCACGTCTTCGATCCGCTCATAATAGCTGATCGCGATCAGATAATAAGCATAAGGCGCATCGCGGTTACCCGGATGGATCGCGAGGAAGCGCTGGGCCGAACCGATGGATTCGGCATAATCGCGGGCCAGATAATAGCTGAACGCGCTCATCAGCTGGGCACGACGGGCCCAAGGCGAATAGGGATGCTGGCGCTCGACCTCGTCGAACAGCGCGGCAGCGAGCTTATACTGACGACGGTCAAGCCGGTCCTTAGCGAGATTGTAGAGCGTATCCACATCCCGCGCGACATAGCTGGCATCTGCCTTGCTCTTGCTCTTCGACGCGCAACCGGCAAGCGGTAACACAGCAAGGGCTGCGAGAATAAGGGCGGCGGGGCGATACATGTTCTTGCGCATGGGCGATGTCTTAACCGAGCCAATCGCATCCGCCAAGCGACTAATGACCATTGTTCGCATCAATAAGGTGATCGCAACATTTGACTGGTATAAAGCAGACCGATGTTACGCGTACTCACCCTCTCCACCCTGTTTCCGGATGCCGTGCGCCCCGGATTCGGGGTCTTTGTTGGCCACCAGACCAAACACCTCGCCAAGCGTCCGGATGTGGACCTCACGGTCATTGCCCCGCTTGGCCTGCCGCCTGCCCCTTTGGACAGATTCGGTCGCTATGCACCCTTGCGCCATTTGCCATTGTTGGAACGATGGGAGGGGATAGCCATCCACCGCCCGCGCTTTCCCTTATGGCCGATCGTCGGTGCGCGATTGACTCCCGGCTTTATGGCCCGCGCGATCATGCCTTTGGTCAAGCAATTGCATCAGGAAAAGCCGTTCGATGTGATCGATGCCGAATTTTTCTGGCCCGATGGCCCGGTCGCGCTGCGCTTGTCGCAGACATTGGGCATTCCGTTCTCGATCAAAGCGCGCGGCGCGGACATTCATTATTGGGGCAAACGCCATGATACCGGGCCACAGGTCTTGCAGGCGGGCATGAAAGCCGATGGCTTGCTGGCGGTATCGGCAGCGCTGCGGGACGATATGGCTGCGCTTGGGCTAGAACGCGACAAGATCCGTGTCCATTATACCGGTGTGGATCTTGCCACATTCCAGCCCGTGGACCGTGATCTGGCGAAAAAGGCATTGGGGATAAATGGGCCGCTCATCATTACTGTTGGCGCGCTTATCCCCCGCAAGCGCCAGTCATTAGTGATACAGGCCTTGGCCCAATTGCCCGATGCGCGACTGGCGCTGATCGGCAAAGGGCCGGATGCGGATCGCTTGCAGCGTCAGGCGGCGGCCAATGGCGTGGCGGAGCGGGTGCAGTTAACGGGCGCAATTGGGCAGAATGAGATTGCTCGCTGGTTATCGGCGGCAGATGTCATGTGCCTGCCGTCTGCATCGGAGGGACTGGCCAATGCATGGGTGGAAGCGCTTGCATGTGGGACGCCGATTGTCGTCACCGATGTCGGCGGGGCGCGGGAAATATTGGGTGATAGCCATGCCGGGCGGCTCGTCGCGCCAGAAGCGGATGCCATTGCGTCCGCGCTTCGATTGATGATCGACACACCGCCCGACCGGGCATCCGCCCGCGCCTTGGCGGCGCCCTTTACATGGGAACGAAATAGCGAGGTGCTGTATCAACACCTCGCCGATCTCGTTAATCGCGCGGGGTAATCCGCTCCGCATTATCGACATCGCCACCCATCCGCCGTTCTTCCGGCGGGATGAAGCTGTCCGGCCCGACCTTAAGCCAGACGAGAATCGGCGCCGCGACATAGGCGGACGAGAAGGTCCCGACGACAATCCCAAGCAGCATCGCGGCGGTAAAGCCGAAGATCACATCCGGGCCCATGAACAACAGGATCGACAAAGCGACGATCAGGCTGAGCGAGGTCATCATCGTGCGCGACAGGGTTTCATTGACCGTGAGATCAAGCAGCGGAATGATTTCCATCTTGCGGAATTTCCGTAGATTTTCGCGCACACGGTCATAAACGACAATCGTATCGTTCAATGAATAGCCGATGATGGTCAGCAACGCCGCCACTACGTTCAAGTTGAACTCCAACTGCGTCAGCGCGAAAAAGCCAAAGGTAATCGCCACGTCATGGAACAAGGCGAACAACGCGCCCACCCCGAACTGCCATTCAAAGCTGAACCAGATATACAGCGAAATCCCCAGCATCGCGAGGCTGAGCGCCAGCATGCCGGTGCGGAACAATTCGTCCGACACCTTGCCCGACACGGTTTCGACCGCATCGAAACGCGCGCCCGGATAGGATTTCAGCACGACCTGCTTGACCTGCCCGGCCGCCTTGTTGGCAGCATCTTCGCCGCCATGTGGCACCGGCATGCGGATCGAGATTTCGTTCGGCCCACCGAATTGCTGGATGCTGGCATCGCCAAGGTTGAGGCGCTCGATATCCGCGCGCAGCGATTCAATCTCCACCGGACGGTCGAGCGATACCCGCACCATCTGCCCGCCGACGAAGTCAACGCCAAGGTTCAACCCACGCGTGAAGCACAGGACGAAAGAGATGATTATCAAGACGATCGACAGGGCCATCGCCCAGTTTCGATAGGAAAGAAATGGGATATTGGTGTTATCCGGGACGAGTTTTAACGGACGCATGGCCGGATCTTCCTCAAATCACGAGTTCTTTGGGACGCGAACGCTTCACCCAATCCGACACGAGCAGACGGGTGAAGGTCACGCCGGTGAAGACCGAAGTGACGATGCCGATGGCAAGCACCACGGCAAAACCACGGATCGGGCCGGTGCCGAACCAGAACATGATGATCGCCGAAATCACATTGGTGATATTGGCGTCAAAAATAGCGCGGCTCGCTTCCTTATAGCCGAATTCGATCGACGAACGGATGTTGCGGCCCCGGCGCTGCTCTTCGCGAATGCGTTCGTTGATGAGCACATTGGCATCGACCGCCGCCCCGATAGTCAGCACGAAACCGGCAATCCCCGGCAGCGTCAGCGTCGCATTGAAAATCGCCATGACCCCAAGGATCATCAGCGCATTCACCAGCAACGCGAGCGTGGTGTATACGCCGAACCGCAAATACGTGATCATCATGAAAAAGACGACTGCGATGGTTGCCACCACCCCGGCAATCGCGCCCTTGCGGATCGAATCCGCCCCAAGGTCCGGACCGACTGTGCGTTCTTCCACGACCTTGAGCGCGATCGGCAATTTGCCTGAACGCAGTGCAATCGCGAGCTGGTTTGCGCCTTCAACCGAAAAGCTACCGGAAATCTGCGCCGAGCCGCCAAGAATCGGTTCATTGATATTCGGCGCGGACAGCACCTGACCATCCAAAATGATCGCAAAAGGCTTGCCGACATTTTCCTGCGTGACCTTGGCAAAACGACGACCGCCTGCCCCGTCAAACCGGATATTGACGACTGGCTGATTGGACGTCTGATCATAGCCTTGTTGGGCATCAAGCAGCTGATCGCCCGAAATCATCACCCGGCGCTGAACTGCGATAACGCCGCCTGCAAAGCCCGGTCCGGCATCCGCCGAATATGGCAATATCTCGCTGCCCGCAGGCGCGCGGCGCTGTGCCATTTGTTCCGGTGTTGCCGTCTGGTCGACCAGCTTGAATTCAAGCTTGGCAGTCTTGCCGAGCAAGGATTTCAGGGCATCGGGGTCTTGCAAACCCGGCACCTGCACAACGATCCGGTCCTGACCCTGACGAATGATCGTCGGTTCCTTGGTCCCCATTTCGTCGATGCGCTTGGATACGACTTCGCGCGCGACATCCATCGCGCTGTCGAGCGCGGCATTGATACCGGCGTCGGTCGGGGTCAGCACCATGCGGTTGCCATCTTCGAACGCGACGTTCCAATCGCGCTGGCCGGTCATGCCGACACCCGCAGTGAATTTGGAAATCCGTTCGCGGGCTTCGTCGATCTGGGATGGATCGCGAACGAAGAAGCTCAGGCGATTGCCCGCCGTCGAAATATCGCCAATCTCGATCTTGTCGCCACCGCGCCGCATTTCGGTGCGAACGGTTTCTTCCATCGTCTCGATATGTTGCTTGATAAAGCTGGCACGATCCGCCTCAAGCAGGATGTGGCTCCCCCCGGAAAGGTCGAGGCCAAGGTTGATCTTCGTCTCGGCAAAGCTTTTGGGCAGCGCCTTGAGATACTGACCCGGGACAATGCTGGGCATGGCGAACACCACGCACAGCGCAATGGACATCCAGATCAGCCAGACTTTCCAGCGCGGGAAATCAAGCACGCAATATTCCTCTCTTCAAAACCTTGGCCTCAAGCAACCAGTCGCGCTTCAGCAATCAGTCGTTGGCGGGCTTGGCACCGCCCAAGGGGCGCACATCGGCCAGCGTCGACTTGATCGCCCGCACGCGCACATTGGCGGCCAGTTCGATTTCGACTTCATCGCCATCAACCTTGGTGACGCGACCGATCAGGCCACCGCCGGTGATGACCGTATCGCCCTTTTTGGCCGCATCGATCATCGCGCGCTGATCTTTCATCCGGCGCTGCTGCGGACGGATCACGAGAAACCAGAAAATGACGAAAATGAACAGCAGCGGCGCAACCTGCATGAAAAATGCAGCCGGGCCAGAAGGCGCAGCGCCAGCGGCGGTCTGGGCAAATGCAGTAGTAGAGAACATCAATTCAGGCTTTCTATCTCAATCGGGTGGCGACACACCAATAGGTTTTCAAACATGCCAGCAAGCAAATGGATGCAGCCCGACTGGCAGGCTTATAAACATTAGAGTTCGGGCGGCTATCACATAATCGGCGCGATAGGCAATGGGCGGGGTTGCCAAGCGGCATCATCCCGACTATTCGCGGCCTTCCGGTCGGGGCGTAGCGCAGCCTGGTAGCGCATCACACTGGGGGTGTGGGGGTCGCAGGTTCGAATCCTGTCGCCCCGACCAATTATCCGAAAATCCACATCCTCCGCACCTGTCGCCTTACGCGTTCACGGCGAATGCATCGCCGATCAGGCGTATCTTGCATGCGGATGGGCGTTCTATCACCCCGCTGCGAAGCGCCGGGAGGCTATTGCATCATAGCGATCAATCAAACTTTCCTGCCGCCAGCCTTTGGCCGCTGACATATCCACCGCAGCTGGCGGAGAAATATGCGGCCTGTTCGGCGCACAACGCCCCTTCAGGCGCAACTCCAGCCCCGCGATCAATTCATCCAACGGCATATTGGCGGCATCCAGCCTGCCCTGCGGGATATGCGCCAGAGGCGCGGCCATCGGCGTTGGCGGGGATACAACGAGCGTTTCTTCCGGCGCAATGATCGCCAATGGCGCATAAATGTCCAAGGGGTCGGGCAAGGATTCCACCCTCGATTCGGTCATTTTTTCAACCAATTGGGTGGCGGGCTCAATATCCATCGGCATCATCATCGCCCCCAGATCCAGCACATGTTCATTAGATTCGGCGCGCCTATGGGTATCAAACATCGTGCAGTCAGGTTCGGGCGCGGCAAAATCAGTCGGGATATTTTGAGGCGGCGTGGATTCAGGCGGCGCAGCTTCTGTCGGACACCACGCATCGCGCCCATGCGGGTCAATATCGTCGAGCGGCGGCCCGAGTTCGCTCGCAGAGAGAATCGGACGACGCCTGCGCATCGGCATCTCTTCTGGCAAATCCTCGGCCAATGCCTGTGTCGCGGGTTTGCGCCGACGCAGCAGCCCCATCATCCCGCTGGTCCCCATTTGCTGTTTTTCCTTCAATATCGCTGGCGGCTCATCTGCAATATGCAGATCACGCGCCATTGATGTTGCTGCGGTCGCCACTGGCCATTTTGGCCGTATCTTCGGCACAAACAACCATTTGAGCGTCAACCAAGTGCAAGCGATGCTGGCGATACCCATGCTCAACGCCATTGCCATCCGGGCGTTCGGACCCAATGGTGGCTGGGCGGCGGGGATATAATCGCCCAGCCGCGCCTCGATCACCAATTGCTCGATCAGCCATGCAGGGGCGCGGAACACCGTCATCGCCGCCAATCCACCGACGGCAAGGCCCAAGACCGGCACCCATCGCGCAAAGGGGGATCGCCGCAGCATGTGCCCATGTGTCTGGCCTATATGCCTTGTCTCGGCTCTATTTGACATCGCCACGCTATCCTTACTCAACAAAAGCCCGTCCCGCACATTTCGACTTACCGATCAGGCGTTCATACACGGGCCTATATCGTGAAATGTTTGACGACCAGTTACGTTCAAACGCTACAAAATCGCGGGCAAGCTGCCGTCGCGTCGGCCAATGGGCATTATCCGCAAATATCCCCGCCACCGCCGCTGCCAGCGCCACAGGATCATCGGGCGGAAATAATGTCCCCGTCTCGCCATCCCGGATCAATTCGCGATGGCCGCCGACATCCGATGCGGCGACCATTTTACCCTGAGCCATCGCTTCCAAAGGCTTGAGCGGCGTCACCAATTCCGTCAGCCGCATTGCCTTGCGCGGAAAGACCAGCACATCCATCAACCCGTAATATCGCGCGACCTCATCATGCGGCACCCGACCAATGAAATGAATATGTGCCGCCACCGGGCTGGCCTGTGCCAACGCACGCAACGCACCCTCCATCGGCCCGCCACCGACTAGCACCAGATGCAGCTTGGGCCGCGCCGCCACCAGCGCAGGCATCGCGGCCAATAATATGTCCAAGCCCTCATAATCGTAAAATGATCCGATAAAGCCGATCACCTCCGCCCCATCGATCCCCATCTGTTTGGCAAGCGCGAGATCGGGCGCGACCGATGTGCCGAACATCGCCATATCCACGCCATTGGGGGACACCATGATCCGCCCCTCATCAATCCCCCGTTTGAGTAGATCCTGCCGCAATCCATCGCAGATCACGGCGACCGCATCGGCCTGGCTGACCGCGCAGGTTTCCAGCCATCTGGTCAGGCGATAGCGCAAAGACCCTTCCTGCCCCGTGCCATTGCCAACCGCTGCATCCTCCCAAAAGGCGCGAATTTCATACAGCACGGGCAGACCCATCGCCTGTGCTGCCGCCATCGCGCCCAGCGCGTTCAGCACTGGCGAATGGATATGCACAAGATCGGGCCGCCAATCCCGGAACAACTTGACGCTCCGCCGCCGCAGCGCCAGCACCTCCGCCAATGGCCGTAACGGTCCGATGAATGGAAATGCCTCTTGCGCGCATTTCGTCGTGCGAAAAAAATCGAGACCATCGACCGTCTCGACATCGGTCTGAACGCCGTTGTCATGGCGCACCCCGGTCAGCCCCGCCACGGTCCAACCCAGCGCCTGTTGCGCTTTCAAAATAGCGCGGGTGCGAAAACTATAGCCGCTGAACATAGGCAGGCTGTGATCGAGCACATGCAGGATACGAAGCGACATTGATATTTTTCCACGCTGCACAACAAAATGAACCAACGACTTTATGTCATGTAAGATTTAACGGAGCGTCAACCTCAGTCCTGTAGATGTCGATAAAGTTAAGCGTACACAATGGGATGTTAAAGCCGCGATGATTGACAATTTCGCCCTCGCCATATCCCATGGCATGTTGCTGCTTGCCGCTTGGCGGCTGATGCGCATGAATGAAGTCGATAGCGACACCCCGCCCCCGCCCAAGGCCTGGTGGAACCGCAACGATGCGTGATCTGTTCTTCATCGCATTTTTGGCGCTCTTATTCGGCATCAGCTTTCGCCGTCCGTTCCTATTCGTGCCGACCTATATTTATATCGACCTCGTCAGCCCGCAACGATTGGCCTATTTGCTGTTGAACAGCATCCCGCTATCGCTGATCGCTGCTTTGTTGACAGTGGTGACGTGGCTATTGTTCGATAACAAGCGCCTCTGTCGTTTGGCCATTGGCCAATTGTGGATGCTGCTCTTGCTCGCCTATGCGGGCGTTTCGACAATTTACGCAGAATTTCCGCTCCCTGCGCTGGCCAAATGGGATTGGGTATGGCGGGCGATGATCTTTGCCATTTTCATGCCGTTCACCTTGACGACGCGCCTGCGGATCGAGGCCGTTATATTGTTCATGATCGGCGCGGCTTCATCCATCATCATCATCGGCGGGATCAAGACCTTGGCCTCTGGTGGCGGCTATGGCGTGCTCAACCTCATTATCAACAACAATACGGGGTTGTATGAAGGTAGCATCATCTCGATGTGCGCCATCTCCTTTATCCCGTTGATTTGGTGGCTGCACAATCATGGCAAGGTGTTCCCGCGCGACTGGCGGGTCACTATCTTTGCGCTTGCGCTGACCTTAGCATGCTTGCTGATGCCGGTCGGGACACAGGCGCGCACCGGCATGATCTGCATTGCCGTGCTGGGCTTGTTGTTCTTGCGCGATATGAAACGACGCGGGCCTTATATCGCGTGCATCGCGATTGCGGCCATGATCGCCCCGATCTTTCTGCCTTCCAGCTTCAATGATCGCTTCAATACGATCAAGGAATATAAGGCCGACCAATCGGCATCGACCCGTATTGCCGTATGGCAATGGACTTGGGAACACACGCTGAAACATCCGCTTGGTGGCGGGTTTGAAATTTATCGCAAGAACAAGCTCGACTATAATACGGAGCAAGTCATCGGCGACGACAGCAATTCAACGGTGAAGCTGAAAGAGGTCAAGGAACAGGCGCGCGCATTCCATTCCAGCTATTTCGAAATGCTGGGAGAACAAGGCTTTCCGGGCCTTGCGATCTGGCTGCTAATCCATTTGATGAATCTGTGGCACATGGGGCGCATCCGCCGCCGTTACAAAGACAGCACTGCCCCCGATCAACAATGGATCGCGCCTCTCGCCACCGCGCTGCAACATAGCCAATTGATTATTCTTACCGGCTCGTTGTTCGTGGGTATCGCTTGGCAGTCATTTGTCCTGCTGCTGCTCGCGACCCAAATGGGTTTCCACACTTATATTCGCAGGCTTGAAAAAGAACGGCAGGCGCTGGCCATGGCAGGCATGGTCTGGAGTCAAGGACTGCCCCGCGCCAGCGCCGTGTAAATAAGGCGATATCGACGGGTGAATAAGCCTTCCCGCCTGTCTTTGGTCCCGCTAACCTCACCCCATGCGGTGAAATCTGTCCAATTGGTATCGAGTCGGGAGTAATCTTACGATGGGCGACGAAAGCGGGATTTTCATTGGCCTTGGCGGCGGACAACGCCAGTTGCTCCATCTCAAACGCGCCAATCGCCACGGGCTGATTGCGGGCGCAACCGGCACCGGCAAGACCGTCACCCTGCAATCCTTGGCCGAAGGTTTCAGCCGCGCCGGGGTCCCGGTATTCGTATCGGATGTGAAGGGCGATCTTGCGGGCATGGCGATGGCCGGTTCCGCCCAACATAAAATGCACGATATATTGGCGGCGCGTGCGGCGGAAATCGGCGACAACGACTGGCAATATCGCGAAAATCCTGTCCAGCTTTGGGATTTGTTCGGCGAACAAGGCCATCCGATCCGCACCACCATTTCGGAAATGGGTCCGTTGCTGCTGGCCCGGTTGATGAACCTCAATGAGGTGCAGGAAGGCGTGCTGACCATCGCCTTTCACATCGCGGATAAGGACGGGCTGTTGTTGCTCGATCTGGACGACCTGCAATCCATGCTCGTCCATATTGCTGAACGCGCAGACGAAATTTCGACCAGCTTTGGCAATGTATCGAAACAATCGGTCGGCACGATCCAGCGCGCCTTGCTGCAATTGCGCAGCCAGGGTGGCGATCATTTCTTTGGTGAACCGGCGCTCGACATTGCCGATTTCATCGCCTGTGACGAATCCGGGCGCGGAATCATCAACATCCTCGCCGCCGACCAGTTGATGGCCAGCCCCAAGCTCTATTCGACCTTCTTGTTGTGGCTATTGTCGGAATTGTTCGAACAACTGCCGGAAATCGGCGACCCCGATAAGCCCAAGCTCGTCTTCTTTTTCGATGAGGCCCATCTCCTGTTCGATGAAGCGCCAAAGGCCTTGCTCGACAAGGTCGAACAGGTCGTGCGCCTGATCCGATCCAAGGGCGTCGGTATTTATTTCGTCACCCAGAATCCGATCGATATTCCCGAAGATGTGGCCGGACAGCTTGGCAATCGGGTTCAGCATGCGCTGCGCGCCTTCACGCCACGCGATGAAAAGGCGATCCGCATGGTCGCCGAAACCTTCCGCGCCAATCCCGGCGTCGATGTCGCCACGATCATCACCGAATTGAAAGTCGGCGAGGCCTTGGTTTCGTTATTGCAGGCCGATGGCGCGCCCAGCCCGGTCGAACGCACATTGATCCGCCCGCCCTGTTCGCGCCTTGGCCCGATTTCCACTGAGGAGCGCGGGGTGATGATCCAGACGGACGCGATTGGCGATCGTTATGATGTCATGATCGACCGGGAATCCGCCGAGGAACTGCTCCACGCTAAATCGGCCGAGGCGCAGGCAGCAGCCGCAGAATCCGCCGCGCAAGAGGCAGCGGCAAAAATAGCGGCGTTAGAGGCCAAGGAAGAGGCCAAGGCCCGCATTGTTGCCGAGCGCGAGGCCGCAAGACAGGCAAAGGAAAACGAACGCGCCGAAGCCAAGGCCGCACGCGAGGCCGCCAAGCCGGGGATTGTCGAGAAGATGGCAACCTCTGCCGCCCGCTCCGCCGCATCGTCGCTGGGGCGGCAATTGACGGGGCAAGTCGGACGCAGCCTGATCCGCGGGCTATTGGGCGGGCTGTTCAAGGGCCGCTAAGCGTCAGAAAGGCCGCAGACGCAAAAAAGGGAGGCCGAGACCTCCCTTTTTCGTCAATTCGTCATCTTGGCGTTCAAGCTCAATGCGGCATTGCGCCTTCAGCCATGCCCTCGCCATGCGCGCCTTCCGGCATGCCAGCCGGGCCGCCATGCATTGCGCCCTTGGGTGCGATATCAAGCAAGGTCACATCAAACACCAACGCGGCATTCGCGGGGATCACGCCATTGCCGGCACCGGCTTCGCCATAGGCCAATTCAGGTGGAATCCAGAATTTAAAGCTGCTGCCCTTGCTCATCAGCTGCAAGCCTTCGACCCAGCCGGGGATCAGGCCGCCGACCGGCAAGGTCGCCGGACCGCCATTTTTGGCGCTGGAGTCAAAGCTCGTGCCATCGGCAAGCTTACCGTCATATTCGACCAGTACGACATCATCTGTCGTCGGCTTTTGGCCATTGCCTTCCTTGACCACCTGATATTGCAAGCCCGACGGCGTCGTGATGACGCCCGATTTCTTGGCATTATCGGCGAGGAATTCGAAAGCCGGACGCGCCTTGGCGACCTGCTTTGCCGTCATTTGCCATGCGGCGCCCGCGCCAATGGCAACAACGATGGCCGTGCCGATCCACAATTTGGCAAGCGAGCCCTTTTTGATCGGCTGGAGAGGAACGGCGGTCACTTCAGACATGGCATTTGATCCATTGTTTCAGTTGAAATCCATGCTCCCCCATGATGGCGAGAGCCTTTTTTGGCAACAGCAAAATCATCTGGTGCAGCGATGCGATGATCCGGACAAAGAAAAAGGGCCACCCGCAAAGGCAGCCCCAATTCTTTAACCCTGATCGGTCAGGCGTCTATTACCGAACGCCGTCACGTTCCATCCGCTTGCGGTCAAGCTTGCGGGCGCGACGAACAGCAGCAGCCTTTTCACGGGCGCGCTTTTCAGACGGCTTTTCATAATGACGACGGAGCTTCATCTCGCGATACACGCCTTCACGCTGCAGCTTCTTCTTGAGCGCGCGGAGGGCCTGATCAACATTGTTGTCGCGGACGAGAATTTGCATAAACCGACACACCTCAAAATACAGAAGGCAAGAACCCCGCGTTGCGATTGGCGCGGGGGAGTGCCCGAATCTGAAAAATACGAAATGCACCGAATCCTTGCGGAAACGGCTCTAACCGGCGGGCGGCTAGCAAAGCCTGATGGCATTGGCAAGTCTTTGCGCGAAAAGAGCGGTCAGGACCATGGCAATTCCCTTGCGCGCCGGAAACGTCTAAGGGACCGCGAATGTCTGCGCCATCCTTTCTTGCAAGCTCGCTTTATGTCGCCGTTGGCGGCGGCATCGGCGCGTGGCTGCGCTTTGCTGCGGGCCGCGTGATCGGCGCACCGGCGCCGTTCCCCCTCGCCACGCTGACGATCAACGTCGCGGGCAGTCTGGCCATGGGCCTGCTGGCCGGTTGGCTCGCGCGGCAGGCGGGCGGCACGGAAAGCGCGCGGCTGCTGCTGGGCGTCGGCCTGCTTGGCGGGTTCACTACTTTTTCAGCCTTCAGCCTTGAAGTGGCCGGGCTGATCCAGCGCGGCCTGATGGGCAGCGCGGCGCTTTATATCTTGCTGTCTGTCGCGGGCGGCGTTGCGGGTCTGTTTCTGGGCCTTGCCATAACAGGACGCACAGCATGACCCGCAAGCAAGCAGGCGACGATCAGGTTCGCCAATTCATCGTCACCAAGGATGATGACGGCGTGCGGCTGGACCGCTGGTTCAAGCGCAACCTGCCGGACATCGGCTTTGCCATGGTCAGCCGCTGGGCGCGCACCGGG
>DITW01000061.1 GCA_002422945.1 Sphingomonadales bacterium UBA6174
GATGAGAAGTTTGTTCAGTCAATATATGAGGCCCTTCTCTCGTGCATGCAGAGGATGATCCTGCGATCGCCGCAAACATCGTGGCGCTACTTGTTGAGCTCTAAAGAATGTCCCATCGCCTTCCGATCTAGCCTCCCAAGATATATCAATGGGGGCGGTCTGAAAGCGCTGTTTATGTAGTAGTAAATTGGCGCGCCAGCGAGCGTGAAGTTTTGAACTGGAAGATATAAATATAAAATACTGTATTATATTCATTATAACGCAAGGTGCGCGAATGCGGTTCTGGCGGTAAGTGGCAATGGTATCGCGCCGGGAGCGAACTTTATCTGACTGCATATGGAGATCGCGTTTGTCTTGTCAAGCAATCCGCAACGGCGCCATAGGACTCGCCCGATGCGGCAAGCGGACAGTCGACTAGTGGGATATTAAGAGACGTCATCAACGGTTTGAGATTTTTGGCATGCTGACGCCATCGTCCGGTCGATGTCTTATAAACGGGTTGGCGCACTTGATTGACGCTTGATGTGCGAACGGGGCGCTGTGTCTTATAAAATTCCAGGCACGCCGGGTCCCATGGCACGCCGATGAATGCCAGCATCCGCCGAGCCTGCGCCTCTATGTCCTCAATCCCATCTTCATAATCGACTTCCAGAAAATGCGATGCGGGCAGGACGTTGCGCCAATGTGCCATCAGCGCTCGATAATCACTGTAAAAGCGCCCCAATTCATGGAGGTTATAGGTGAAGGATTGTTCCCCGGCGAACAGCTTTGAATAGCAGGATAGGCAAGTATCCACCGGGTTGCGGCGGGAATGGATAATTTTTGCATGGGGGAGCATCAGATGGATCAGTCCCGCATGTATGAAGTTCGCAGGCATTTTATCGACGACATAGGCTTTTCCGTCCGAAAGTGCCGTCACTTTGGAAATATAGGCATCGCCCATCGCATGCAGCCTCTCTCCCGTCATACCATTCATGGCATCCGGTACGCCGCCCATTTCTTCAATAATCTGGCTTAAGTTTTTCAACTCTCCGGCCCCATGGATTTGGGGGTGCGAGGCGAGGATCTGTTCAATCAGTGTCGTGCCTGATCGCGGCATGCCCAGCACAAAAATCGGCATGGACGAGGACGCGCCCATGTCCTTGAATTGCTCGAAAACCGAGGGCGGAAAGGCAAGGGCAATATCGTTCATCCATTTGCTGGCCGCATCCGGGTCATATTGGATGATGTCGCGCTTCATTTTATTGCCAAGGTTCAGATGCGTAAACGCATTGTCTGAATCGCCAATATCCATAAAAGCCTTGCCCAGCGCAAAATGGATATACATCCGGTCGCTATGGGATTGCACGCCATTGGGCTTGGCCAATGCCCGCATTTTGTCCAGCGCCGGATCGTCTGGCTTGAACTTCACAATATCGCTGCGACCATGCCAAGCGACCGCAGAATTGGGAAATTCTGTCACAATTTCACCAAACAGCTTGAGCGCTTCGTCACTGCGCCCATTTTCCTGATAGGCCATGGCGCGGGCCGCCAGAATGCGTTCCCGAATGGCGCTGGGCAACGCCAGCGCCTGATCGAAACAGGCAATTGCTGCATCAAACCGACCAAGGCTGAGGTAAACAATGCCGCAGCTATTTTGCACTTCGGCATTATCAGGACTTAACTGCGCCGCCCGTTCGGCGCTGAGAAGAGCCTCATCCAGCTGTTCGAGATCCTTGAGCGTCGTCGCCCGCGCGGCCAGCGCCAACGCATGATCGGGCGCAAATGTGATCAGTCGGTCCAACCATTGCAACGCCACTTGATGACGCCAGCGGGCATTTTCCGTTGCCGCAAGATTGATATAGGCATCGATCAATCTGGGGTTGAGGGCGATGGCACGCTGGCCATATTCAACGGCCTTGTCATATTGGCCCTGTTCGTTGCACAAATTGGCAAGATTGGAATAGGGTTCGGCGTAATGGGGGTGGATCGCCAATGCACGCTTCCAATGTGTTTCGGCCTTGGCAAGCTGTCCCAGCCGTTTGTAAGTATTGCCAAGATTATTATGCGCGCTGGCATTGCGGGGATCGAGCGCAATGACCTTTTCAAGGCAGGCACGGCTTTCATCAAGCTTGCCGCTTTCCTGCAAGACAATGCCAAGGTTATTCCATGCGCCAACCAGCTTCGGGTCCAGCGCCACGGCCTTGCGGCCATAATGTTCCGCCTCGGTCAACACACCTTGTTGACGCAGCATTTCCGTCAGATTGCTGAAATGCAGCGCGGGCGCATGAGGCGATTGGCAGGCTTGGCGCACATGGTCCAATGCATGGCGGATATTGCCCATATTGTACGCGATCAGGCCCAACATATGCAGCGCATGAGGCTCACCCGGCACCTCCGCCAATAGGCGTTGGCAAATAACCGCTGCATGTTGCGGCTGCCCTTTATTCATATGGGCCTGCGCCTGCGCCAAGCCAGACTGAATAGCCTGTATTTGCTGGGACGAAAGACGGGGTGCGTTTGCGGTCATATATGACAATTTCCAACAGATCGCAGGTCAGTGCAATCGACGATAGGGTAAAATGCAATTGGCCCCATGCGATAACGCATGGGGCCAATCATCATTCGGTCAGTAAAGACGAAAGGTCAGAAACCGACCTGCAAGCCCGCCATGAGATTTGCATTGGTCTTGCTGCTATACGCCTCGCCGCGCACAGACGCCGCCAGCGTAAATCTGGCAGCAGGGGCGATGGTATAGCCGATTTCCGCAACACCATAGCCGCGCGCCTTATTGTCGCTCGCCTCATTGGTCAGCGAGAAACTTGCCAGACCATTGATGCTGCTGGTGCCTGCAAAGTTATTTGCATCCGATTGCAGATCGAATTCGATGCCGCCACCCCATTTATAGCTGACCTTGTCGTTCAATGCGCCGTCGATCCACAGGCCCGTCTTGGCCGTGATGATGCGTTGGCGATAATTGGCATAGCTTACCGGATATTCAACGGTCTCGCTGCTGGCCTCGGTATAGGCCTTGCGTCCCGCATAGCCATAACGCAGGCCGATATAAGGCATCACGCGCGATTGGCCCGTGAACGTATAGCCATAGCCCAATTCGCCGCCAATGGCCCAAGCCTTGAGGTTGGAATGACCCATGCCCGCTTCGGTGTCTTCCAGCGCATTCGACCGCAAGATCGACACTTTGCCAGCATGATACGCGCCGGACAGACGTGCCTGGATGCCCATGCCGCCCGCCTTTTGCGTATAGCCGATAAAGCCACCGAACATCGGCTGTTCGCGATGGTCGATGATCCCCGACAGCTTGTTTTCGCGATCAACGGTATAATCCACGAACACGCCCAGTCGGGTGGTCGAGGACAGGCGATAGGCCGCCGTTAGGACGCCTGCGACTTCATTCTGGCCCTGCAGGCTGGAATAACGCGCATTGAAGGAGACGCAGACATTGTTCTTGCCAAAGTCCGTGCAATCATAGCTCAACGCATAGGTCGCGTTCGCCGCCCGATTGCGCAGCGCCGCCAACACCTGATCACGCGACAGGCCCAGCGCCTGCAACGTATTGCCAGCATCGACGCCTGCCAGCATCAAGACCACCAGATCCCAATTCCCCGCCATCGCCGCCTGTTCCAGCAACGTCCATTGGAAGTCGCCCAATGTCCCCGTCAATTCGCCATTGACCGCACTGATCCCCGTCAGCACATCGGTATAGGTGATCGCTTCAAGGGTGGAATCTGGCGTGAGGCTGAAGGAGGCAAGATTGGTATCGCTACCCAAATATACCAATTGGCCGTAATTGGTAGGCGAGGTGATATGCGCGACATATGCGCCCGGCAGCGTACCGAAATAGGTAAGCGGTGCAGCGCCATTCACGGCCATTGGGGTTAAAACGCCAACAGGGGTGAGACCGGCACCGCCGCCCTGTCCGTTGATCAATGTGTTGATCAGGCCGTCATTATAAATGCCTATATTATTACCGCCCGTGAAGACGCCAAGATTTGTCAGCGCGTCGATCGTGCCAGAGCTAGAGTTATAGATGCCAGAGGTAAATAATTCAGCGCTGCCGCCACTAATGAGGCCGCTGTTGGATAGCGCATTGATCGCGCCATCGTTGTAGATACCGGCAGTTGCCCCTGAAATCGTGGAGTTTATGTTATTATTCAGCGTATCAATCACGCCATTATTTTGATTCCAGATGCCATCATAGCTTGATGTGCCACTAATCGTCCCATTATTGGTCAGGCTGGTGATTGTTCCATTGTTGCTAATGCCAGTGCTGTCGCCACTAATCGTCCCATCATTGGTCAGGCTGGTGATCGTGCCACTATTGCTGATACCCGTGCTGCCCATGATGGTGCCGGTGTTGGTCAGTGTGGTGATCGTGCCACCGTTATCAATCCCAGGGTAGGATGAGGTGCTGATAATCGTCCCGCTGTTGGTCAATGTGGCGATCGTGCCGACGTTGATGAATCCGGGGCTGGAAGTGATGCTGGCCATTGTCCCACTGTTCGTCACTGACGTAAGCGTGAGACTATTTGCCAAGCCGTAGATGGGGCCGGTGCAATTGATGGTTGTGCTCGTGAATTCGCACGCTGGAACTGCCATAGCGGGCACAGACGGTGCGACCGAAAGGGCGATTGCAAAAGCGAATGCGGATGACCCACCCAAAAGTTTGGCGGGATTTTTACCGCGCCCGTGCGTGCAATTTGTGTGGCTGTCCATCATCGTAACATTCCCATTTTGAGCGCAAAAAATATGCATAAACTCATAAAGTGGGCGCGATATTTTATGTCATGATGCTAACAAGCATAAAATTGCATTAGCTTCATATTTAAATGAATTATATTATTTTTTAAAATAAAATTACAAATTAACGGGTTTATCAATATTCATCAGAAATATGGCTGCATGATTGGTATGCGCGATTAAGACTGGGATTGGGGGAGGCTTATCTCAACGCCAAAGCCGGTGTTCATTCCGGTCATGCTGCCGCCCCACCAGAACGAGAGGCGAACGAATTCGACACATAAAATCGTAGCGCACACATAACCGAACACAAGGCGGTTGATTGCTTGGCGATGTGTCGCGTAAGTTTTTGAAAATTGGTGCACCCGAGAGGATTCGAACCTCTGGCCTCTGCCTTCGGAGGACACCGCCAACCGATATTTCAAACACTTATGGGCGACGTTGCCCGCGTTGACTGACGCTCTGCACCCCTGTTTTCGGGTGGTAGCGAACCCAAGGGACGCTACCACCATTTTAGGCGTCCCTCGCCAGCAGGCCGACCGCAACAGCGACCGGGCCGGGGATAGGAACCCGGCCCCGTTCCCATGCGCTGATCGACTGCCAGCCATGCTTGCCCATTTGCAAACGCTCGGCGAGCGCTCGTTGCGTGAGGCCGAGCGCCTTGCGGGCGGAGCGGAACTCGTCGGCGGTCATACGTTTGCCCGTTCACCGATCTTCTCAACATGAGCAGCCGCGACGGGGTTTGCGTCGGCAAAGTAGCCATAGAGAACCGCCTCGACATTGCGGGCAGCGTCACAGGTCGGTGCGGCAAATCCAAGGGCGTTGATACCGCTGATAAGTTGATCGGTGAGCAGCCCAAGCAACTCGATCACCTCCTTCTCACGCAGCGTCTCCGCGCCATCGGCAAAGTTGGAAAGGCGGTCGCTCAAGGCGGCGGCGTTAATGCTTCGGCTAATGGTCATATCGGGTTCTCCTGATGGGGGTTAGAGTTGGGCGAGAAGGTTGGTAGCGAGGCGAGAATATGCCTGCACCACATTGCGCGGGGTCATATCGGTATCGAACACAAAATATTTTGCGTCTGCGAGCAATTCCTCAGCCTGCTCTCTGGACAGTTCGTAACTGCCAGCTTTGCCGATGAAGTCGTAAACGTCGCGGGTCATATATTCGTTAGCGATAGTGGACCCGATGCGAACCTTGATGCTCATTTCAATCTCCCTTGCGGTGGGGTCAATCCCCGTTGAACTAGCCTCTATATATAGGAGAAGCCCTATATCATCAACTCAATAATCACACCGCGAACAATTCATTTGCGCCCGCGCCGCCCAGTAAAAGCGTCGGCCACGTTCTTCTGGTGGTCTGGGTGGTGGTGGGCATAAAGCCGGGTCGTGCGCTCGTCGGTGTGGCCGAGAAACCCGCCGATTTCATGCAAGGGGACACCGGCCTGCGCCAGCCATGTTCCGCAGGTGTGGCGAAGGGTGTGTGGGGTCACATCGACAAGGCCAGCCCGTTTGCAGGCTGACCCGAAAGACCCGTCACCCCGGCTGGTGGGATCGCCTTTCCACGCGCCGCCAATGTCTAGGATTTGCTTGCCCTTGTCATGGACAACAAACCCCAGATCGCTGTCCCGGCGCTTGTAGGCGCACCGGAGCGCGGACAGGAGCCGGGTCGGGATATGGTTGTGGGCGCGTTTCTTGCTCGTCTCTGGCAGGATATTGCCTTCGTCATCCACGCGGGCAAAGTTGATGCGCCCGCTTTTCAGCTTCACCTGCGGCCAGCGAAGCGACAGGATTGCCTCTTTCCGAGCGCCGGAATAGAGCGCCAGCTTAATAAAGAGCGGGAGATACAGCCGCACATCGGATCGGGCATGGCGGGCTGCGTTGAGCAGTTGTGCCGCTTCGAAGCGTGTCAGCCAGCGTTCCTTGCCCTTCGGGGCCTGTGGCATGTGGACCGTCACCGGGCGCGTGATAACCCCCTCACCGTGCGCGTAATTGACCGCCGCGCGGAGAGTGGTCAGTTCGCGGCGAACAGTTGAGACGGCCCGCTGCCTGTATCGACCATATCCTCGGCAGGTTTCGCGCGTGATCTGCCCGACCGTGAGTGTCTGCCAAAACGGCAGAAGCGCGGAGACCGCGTAGGCGCTCCGCGCACTGTCCTCTTGCTCTGGGGCTTGCTCGGTCAGGTAAAGATCGAGAACCTCTGAAATCAGAATGTCGCTCGGATCACGCGGCCCGCCTCGGTTGCCGGTGGCCCGCTGCTGGTCGGCGATGAGCCGCGCGAGGAACGCTTGAGCCTCTCGGCTGTCTGTTGTGCCTGTGCTGCGCTTGAACGGACGTCCCTGCTCATACCATCGGGCATAGTAGAGGCCCTTTTCACGGTTCCAGTAGATATGCGCTCCACGGTTCGGGCGGGGCATGACACGGCCTCCTTGGCTTGTTGGATGAACGCGAGAACGTCCTCGCGGTCGAAGAGATAGGCTTTACCGAGACGCACCGCTGGCAATCCCTGCGCCCGCATCGTTCGAACGGTTCGGGGCGAGGGGAGGCCAAAAGCGTCGGCTACCTGTTCTGCTGTCATTAAGCGAACCATTCAATCCTCCACCGATTCAGGCGCGGGCTGAACCTGCGCCAGCCATGCGTCATTCACCACCTTAGCGATGTGCATCATAATTCCGTCGTCCTGTTCGCCGGATCGTAGCTGGCGGATGAACTCGGAAT
Source organism: Sphingomonadales bacterium UBA6174 (assembly GCA_002422945.1). GTDB lineage: Bacteria > Pseudomonadota > Alphaproteobacteria > Sphingomonadales > Sphingomonadaceae > Alteraquisediminimonas. The sequence goes on from DITW01000061.1 coordinate 7,452, forward strand.
GTTGTCCAATCGCCGCGCGGTCGTCGGCGATCAGGTTGCGAAGTTGTTCAATGGTCATGCGGCGCTCCTATTGCCTTGGCGATGACAGCGCGGGCGTTCTTAATTAAGAGGTCGCCGCCTGCGTCCATCGCGGATTGATGTGCGTAATGAGATGCAAAGCCGACCAAGCGCTCTAGGTAGGCCAGCAACTCCGGGGCGGCGGCAATCAGGCGAGCGTCAGCATCGCTATCTTCCCCGCCCATCGCGCTAGTCAGATCAACCACATTAACTCGCTCGTTCGCATAATCCTCATTAATATCGGCCCAATCCGGCTTGACGTTCACAGCAACTATTCTGCTCCCGCGCACCTCCCAAGGCCCAGATGTATGGTTCCCGCTCATGCCGCCTCCCTCTCGTCATCGAGGACGGCCCCAACCAAGTCTTCACCCAGCACGGCACATAGTATCTGTGCGGCCAGCGCAGTTGGAGTGACGCCGCGCAACCCTGATTGCTCGATGAGCTTAGGCAGGACATGATTTGGCAACCTAATATCTTGGGTGGCCAAGCGCTGAAACTGATATCGCTGCGTGCGGCGCAGGCTGGTTTCAAGCGACTGCACCTGCTTCGTGTCAACGCCCAACGCGTCAGCGATGGAGCGCGTTGACCATCCATTTGCGCGCATGGCTGCGACAAAGGCGGTGCGGCTAGGATAACCGTTAAACGGCTTGCTCATTTCGATGCTCCCCAGACCCACCGGGCGTTTTCAACCCGGCGCTTGGCTGCGCGTTCCTCTGCAGCCAACTCTTCCGGCGTTGGCGCGTCAAAGATAGGTGGCGTCCATTTCGGATGCAGGGCGAGGTATCCGCGATAATCAAGCCGTGAGGTTTGCTGCTGCATCACTGCGCTCCTTTCAATTCGACAATCCGCGCCATTGCGTGCGACCGCAATTCGTCAGCGTCGATATCGTCAAAGAGGTCGATCAGGGCGGCGGCGCGGCTGTTCACATCGGCGATGATCTCCGCGCTGTCGATTTCAGCCTTGGCCGATTCCAAGGTCACCACCTCGCCGCGCTGCTCGTTGGCGTTCTCGGCCTGCGTGATCTCGCCGGTTTCTTGGTCGACCACCTCGGTCGGGGCCTGCGACTGCTCGATCAGCATGGAGGCGGTGAGGGGTGCGCTGGCCTGTGCTGTCGCGGCAATCCCCATCGAAGTATAATCGCGGACCTCTTCGGCGATATGCAGGCCCTTAAGAACATCCGAAAATCCGTCGCGCATTGCGAAGGCCCGCGCCCGCATCTGCCGCATCCGCGCCGTATATTGCGTCCAAGGGCCTGCCTTGCCTGCCAAACCCGCCTTTTTCGCGTCGTCCATGCTGAATGACCGCACAATAGGTGTTGCCCGACCAGCGCGGTTTAGGCGGCAGGTCGCGGTGTGGCCGTCGTCGGTCTCCTCCATGTCCTCAAGCAGGCCAGACGCTTGGACAAGCGCCAGCGCTCCGTCCCCCCAAAGCGAAGGGTTGCCGTTGATAACCGCAATGGATTGAAGCGCTGCGAACGGGGTCAACCCGACCTCCGCGCCAGCAATAATCCCAACCATCACCTTGTTTTGGTCGTTGCCATAGGCTTTCGGGGTCATGCCGCTGCTGGCAATTGCGCCTGCAAGCCGCCATGCTTCATCAATGCTGGTCGGCACAAATGCGGCGAGCTTGTTACCGGAATTCACCTGCGCTTTCACTGGGGGCTTTGCGTCTTGGGTTGCGATCTGAGTAGCCATTGTCGTTCTCCTTAATATGGAATGTCGTCGTCTGTGATTGGTTCGGGCTTATCGTTCGGCCCGATCAAGCTGCGTCGGCCCATGCGAGGCCATCCGGTGTGATCCCTTCGTCTACGCGCTTGCGCTCCCAATAGGGCAGGCCGCATTGCGCCACCTCGTCTGCGTATCCCGGCCATTTTCCCTTGTGTAGGCAGTCGGCGAAGGCATTGATGGCCCGCCTGTTGAGCCAGCGCCCGCGTTCAATGTCCTCGCCGGGGAGTTCCCAGAGCGCGACCACATGGGGTGCGTCCTTCTCGACCACCACATGCAGCCAGTGCGTGGGATAGTGGCCGTATATCGCCTTGATGCCGTCGGCGTAGAGCGCGGCGCTCATGTGATAGCCGTTGTTGGCAATCGCCCGCTCAAAGACCTGTCGGCTTGCGTCAGCGGCTGTTTTCACGTCTGGCACGATCCGTAGGTCGTGGCCGCTCTTGACGCTGTGTGGGCGGAAGTCTGGCCGCACACGGAGCCAAACACCAGTCTGGCTGTCCTGCCATGCCAGCGTCACTTCGGGGTCGCCGTTGATCAGCGCAGCGTTGGCAAATTGGTTTGCCCGCACCTCCCGCGCCATCGCCTGCACCGTCTGGGCCTCGGTTTCGTTCAGGATCGTTTTCCCGGCCTCGACCGCCTCAATATAGGCAGGCATTTCCGCTTCCCACTTCTTGTGGTGCGCGGCGCTGAACCCGGCTGGCGTGATGTGGTAAAACTCCTCCCATCGGTCGGCCAGCAGGATCACATCATGCACCGCTTTGCCGACCCGGAAATGCGTCTTGGTGCTTTCGGGTGGGCGGTTAGGGTTGAGCGCCGATCCGTGCCAGTAATGGCGCGGCGACTTGTTGAGGATGGTCTTGAGGCCGCTGCTTGAGATTGACGGCGCGGGGCAGATTTCCCGGCCATGATAATCCTCGGCGGCTATGTCGAGATATTCGCCGGGGGCGGTGATGAGTGGCTGCGTCATTAGCTTATCCATGCAAAAAACATCATGGCGACAATTGCAGCGCCAACAATGCAGGTGATGATGTCCAGCGGTTCGGAATCTGTGTGATCCGTGACACGCTCGGCAAGGGTTTTGCGGTCAATCTGGATCGGGTCGTATTTCATGCCGCAATCTCCGCCATCGAAAGCGCGTCAATTGTCGGTGCAGCGATCCGCAATTTGTTGGCGTTCTCAATGGCGATGGATAGCGCAGCCTCTGGTGAAGTGTTGCTATCTCCAGCGGTGCAGCGTCCAGCGTCAAAGTGGACATAGGCGCTAAAGAAGGTGCGGCCATTCGCAGTTGTAGTCATTGCGAAAGACAGGGCGTGCAGGCCGTGCTTGTCGGCAATCGCCTGCATTGCTTTGGCGAGGTCGCTCATTCCGCTGCCTCCCGATCCTGCATGATGCCATAGCGGTAATCCGCTTCATCATCTGCGCTGGTGTCGTCGTGCGGTCCGTCCCAGATCGCGCGAATGTCCGAATATGCATCGCAGTAGGCAGTCGTGATGCTTTCCATTGCATCGCAAAAGCGCTCGCTAGGGTCGAACGCGCCACCTTCTCCCGGCTCTACAATGTCGCCGAGCAGCTTAAACAAGTTCTCATCGCCGATCTTGCTGCCGATCAGTTTGATAACCGCCATCGCCTCAGTTTCTGTGAGGCGGGCTAATTCCGCGAGTGTTGCATTTGGTATGGTCATAGCTTCTCTCCGGCAGTGATTGCCTGTGGAGAGGTTATGGGGGATATTTCCCACGCCGTCAATATTTATGTGTGAAATTTCCCACGATCAGGCGCGGGGCGCAAAAAAGCCCGCCGGGTGAGGGTGGGCCAAGTTGTTGCTCGAATAAGCTGTTGTTAGATTGTTATCGTTCAATCGCTCGTGTGATGACCGACCCGGCCATTCCGATCATACCGCTGACGAAAAGCGCCAGACCGATATGGATGAACATCAGCTGCTCTTGCATTTTTTGTGCGTTTACCACCTCTTTTGGTAGGGATATCCCGGCGACCTCGCTTGGCAAATTCACCGTGACCGATGTTTCCATTGCCAGTCCGATCCAGACCAATATCACGCCACCTACCAGCATGGCCCAACCGAAAAACCGAAGTTCATCAACGCGGCCCTTTTCATCTTGCATATGACCTCCGATCCTTTTTTATTTATTCGCGCGGCATCACAAAAATGACTGGCGATGCCCACACCACCTCGACATTTTCCATGTCGGCGGCGTTTAGGCTGCGAAGTGTAAAACGGTCTTGGATTGTCCCGACCGTCAACTGTTTAAGATATGTCCCTCCATCCGTCAGATGAATCGCGCAGTATTTACCCAGATATGCAGGCAAAACTCCGTCGTGATCACGGCGCACATAAATCACATCGCCGGGATCATATTTTGGGAGCATGGAATCGCCTTTCACCATCAGTGCCATGAGTGGGCCGGGTGCGAGAGGCGGACGCGGAACTAACTCGTCTTCATGATCATCTTTGAAATAAGCAATCAAACCACCTGCTCCGATCTCTCCTAAAAGCGGCACTCGTGCAGACCCCGTTATATTTTCCACCGGAATATGGAGTGCCTCTGCAATCCGGTGCAGCGTTCCAATGCCCGGATTATCAGTGCGGTCCAGAAGATCACGGACGGCGGTCTGGCTTAAGCCAGCAGTACTGGAGAGGCTTCGGCGACTAAAGCCCTTCTCTTTCATTTCCCGTTCGATGATTTCGCGAATCGCCTGAATATCTGGGTTTGTATGCATGGATGAAATATCCCACACTCGGCCTTTGCTGGGGAACTCACGTAATATCCCACGCCCGCCCGCTTGACTGGGGGATATTTCCCACATATAACCTTCGTCATGTTGGACCTTATCACACAGATCGAAGCCTTCAGCACCAAGCACGGATTGTCCGAGTGGCAGTTTGGGGAATTGGTGATGAATGATCGTCATTTCATCCGCCAGCTTCGAACGGGGCGCGACCTTCGCATGTCTACGGTCGAGCGGGTCAAAACATTCTTGGACACATATCCAGAGGCACAGCCAGTCAGGGGCAAGGCGGCATGACATATCGATGATGGGCGGGGACGCTCAAAAAGGCATTTTTTCATAGCGGCGACACTAGCAGGCGAGGGGGATCAACTTCATGGTGAAAACAGAGCGCCTGACGCATGAAAAAGCGATATCACTGGTCGCCGCTGGCCTCCAACGCGCCGTTGCCACACATGGCAAGCGCACAGTTGCATATGTCGCAGGGTCAAGCGAACGGCGGATCGAAGCCGCCCTATCGCACACCAGCCTTCCGCACCTCGATATTTTGCTGAACATTCTCGACCTCGACCAGACGGTGCTGGATGAACTGTTGGCCTTTAAAGGTGTGCGGATTTCACCTTTGCACCCGGAACCGGGGAACGATCTTTCCACGGCGGCTGGCGTGATTTCAGCGATGGGCAACCTCGTCCGCGCAAATGTCGATGGGCCGCGATGCCACAACCAGACGTTGGCGATTGCCGCGCTGCTGCGCCCGCACGCCGGGGCCATTGAGGCCATCATTCATGAAGCCGACCAATTGAGAGGTGCGGCATGAACCAAGGAGAAAACCACATGAGCGACATTGTAGCGGCGGATCAACTTCGGCTTTTTATTGAAAGAGTTGAAAGACTCGAATCCGAAAAGCGCGGCATCGCTGACGATATCAAGGACGTTTACAACGAGGCCAAATCGAACGGCTATGACACCAAGGGCATGCGCTCGGTGATCAAGCTGCGCCGCCTCGAAAAGAACGCCCGCGATGAGGCAGAGGCCATTCTGGAAACATACAAAGCCGCACTCGGCATGGTTTGACAGTTTCGGGTCGCACCGAACGCGGGCTGGCGTTTTTGGAAGTCAGCGCCAGCCCGCACAACCTTAGGAGAAAGCACATGGATTACATTCTTGCTATCACCACCATCGCCGCAGGCACTTCGATCTGCGGCTATGTCGCGGGCAAATGGACGGCGATTGGAGAAATCAACCATCTTCGCGACACGGTGCATAAAACCAAGTCGAAGGTGGATGCTCTTTCCACGCGCCTTTGGCACACCGAGGCTGAACTGGAACAGGCCAGCAAAAACGACATGCCGCGCGATAAGGTGACGGGCCGATTTGTCAGCAAGGCCAACGCATGACCCGCAAGGAAATCATCGCCAACGCTGCGGTTAAAAAGCGGGAATTCACTGATTTGCTCTCTGAGGGGATCGACGCGACCAACGCAGCAAAGCGCCTCGGATGGCACCCGGCTTATGGTCGGGTGATGTTCCAACGCATCTGCAAAGAAATGGGACCGCAGGCAGCATGACGCAGGCGCAAAAAGAAGCTGAATATCGCTTGGATGCCGCCACCAAAGCGGTGCTGGACGCGATCAATGAACTCGGCATTGCCATTTCATTGTATCGCAAAGCAGCGGGGGCAGCATGATCCACCTCACGCTCCCGCTGCCACCCTCCTCCAACAACGCATATATCAATGTGCCGGGTAAGGGACGTGCGCCTAGCACCGCTCATGAGAACTGGAAACTGGTGGCCAGCACTATCGCCAAGGGTCAGCATAAAAAGGCTGGATCGCCGATCCTGCCTGCCAAGAAGCCGTATAAGTTGAGCATTCGCGTCAACATCGATCACAAATCAGACATTGCCAACCGAGAGAAGTTGCTCACCGACATGCTGGTGGCGGCAGGCATTCTACCGGACGATTGTTGGGTTAGCGAACTGAACATTTACCGCGACCGTACAATCAACGGCGTTGTCGTCACAGCGGAGGCATTATGAAAGCCAAGATCGCCGCCGTCGTCTGCCGCCTGCTTGGCATCCAGCCCGCAGCGCCACTGACGGATCGCCAAATCGAAATCCGAAAACGTCGGGAAATCAACAGCAAAGAGTACTGGAACCGTCGCGCCCGCGAGACCAAAGCTATGCGGGAATGGTTTGAAGACCAATGTGCCATTCAAAACAAAACGGGCCGGTGAGTGCGGCAAACACTCAACCCGGCCCTTTCACACGCGAAGGAACCGCGAATGAATAACCATGTCTGTATCACTGTCGCATGCGTCCCGCAATCTGCATGGGATGCCTATCGTGCGCTCCGCCTGCGCGAGGTCGAACAGCCTGCGCTCATCGATGACGAGTTGCACAGCCTCGCCGTCGGCTTTGCCATGTCCGCCTTTGTCGCCGAATTCGGCAGCGAGGTGACGCAATGAACGCCATAGCCGAAAACGCATTTTCACCATTGATTAACGATGAGGCCGAATCTGCGCTGCTCTCGTCAATCATGTCCAACAACCGACTGATCGACACGGCCAGCGAATTGATCACTGCCGATGACTTTGGCATGCCGGTCCTTGGCCGCATCTTCGCCTCCATTGTCCAGCTAAACGTGCAAGGCCGCGCTGCCAACCCAGTCACGCTCAAGCCCATTTATGAGAATGACCCGGACCTTGAGCCATTTGGGGGCATGTCCTTCCTGACCAACCTGACCGGCAACGTCGCCTTTTACAATGTGCGGTCCTTGGCTGAGCAGATCGCGGAATTGGCCAAGCGCCGCCGCCTGCTGGTCGAGATCGAACTGGCGCGGGCTGAGTTGCTGGAATTCTCCACCGAGGAGGACAGCGCCGCCATCATGTCGCGTCTCGAAAGCGCCATCAGCGCTGAGGACGGGAAAAGTGACGGGGTGGTGGAGTCTACTGCGGCTCAAGCATTCGAAGCCATGATGGCGGGGTATGAGCGCCCGAAGCATGGGGTCACCTGCCATGTAATAGAAACGCTGGACATGGTGGCGGGGCCTGTTCGCGCAGGCCAGATGGCGATCCTTGGTGGCCGTCCCGGTATGGGTAAATCAGCCGTCGCGCTTTCCTATGCGCGGGGAGCGGCTAAGGCTGGTCATGGCGTCCTCTTCATCTCCCTCGAAATGAACGAGGAGGAGTTGATGCAGCGCATGGTCGCGGATGCATCCTTTGATGGCCAGCAGGGTATTTTTTACAATGTGATGCGCGACGGCCCGATGCGTGAGCCGCGCTGGCTGCGCGATAAGATTTGGAACATTGGCGGAGAACTCAAAGCCCTGCCGCTGACGATTGTCGCAGCCGGGTCGATGAAGATTGGCCGCTTGTCGAGCCTGATCCGCCGCCATCAGCGCCGCTTCGAAGCGTTGGGGCAGACCTTGGATTTGGTCGTGATCGACTATCTCCAATTGCTTTCGCCTGACCGCAAGACGAACAGCACCTATGAGGCGGTGTCGGACGTTTCCCGCGCCATCAAGGGCATGGCGATGCGATACCGCGTCGGCATCATGGCGCTGGCCCAGTTGAGCCGCACAGTTGAACAGAGGACGGACAAGCGCCCGGTTCTTTCCGATCTGCGCGACAGCGGCCAGATCGAACAGGACGCGGACACCATCATCTTCGCCTATCGCGATGCCTATTATCTCGCACAGTCAGAGCCTGACCAGCACGATCCCAAATGGATCGAGTGGAAACAGGGCATGGAGGTGCTTGAACATCGGCTGGACCTGATCGTCGCCAAGCGGCGCAACGGCACGACAGGGACCGCTAAGGCGCAATTTTATGGGGCCTTTCAGGCTGTCAGGGGCCAAGCATGAGCAAGAAGCCGCAAGCCATGCCACTGTTTGCTGATGCCTATATGGCGGACACCATGCACCTGACGCTTGAGGAACATGGAGCATATCTTCGCCTGCTCATGCTGGCATGGCGCACTGAAGATTGCACCCTGCCAAATGACGACAAACGGCTCTGCCGCATGCTTGGGATCAACGGTCCAAAGTGGAAGAAATTGAAGCCGGTTGTCATGGATTTTTGGACACTGGACGGGGATCGGTGGAATCAAAAGCGCCTCAAAAAAGAGCGTTTTTATGTCGAAAATAAATGCAAAAAAAATGCGGAAAACATCAAGGGTAGGTGGTCGCAAGTTACTGAAAAGGCCCAATCAGGCGCATACGATGGGGGATACCAAATCGATACCCCTCCACCTCCACCTCTAATAGAAGCTAAAGCTTCTATAGAAAATGACCCCGAAGTTGAGTTTGGTCTGGTTGCCGATGCTGCTCGGTTAGCTGGTATCTCAAGCCCCAACCAAGGGACCATCGTCCAGCAATCGCTGCTGATCCGAAAATGGGTAAAGGCTGGGGCCAGTGCCGACCTGATCCGCCAAACCATCGCCGGAATTATGGCCAAGGGCATCACGCCGCGCACCTTGGCATATTTCACACCAGCAATTGAGGACGCAATCACCTCCACCCTTCCGAAAGCAAAAATGGATGCATCCGCCGAGATGATCCTGAAGCGCCTGAAGGTGGGGGCGTGACGTGCCGCCAAACAGGGGGCAACAGCCGCAATGGTCAGCGGTTGATATCGTTTATCGCGGCGGGGTCGTTGTGCGCGACGTTGACCCCTCCAAGCGGCGCTGGAAGCCTTGGCCGGGGAATGAGGACGACGATTTCAACATTGATCGCTGGCAACCGTCCGCTGGCGCAGTTCGAACGGGGGATTGATGCATGATTGTGGCAATGGTCATTTATCTGGTCGTCGGCCTTTGGCTGGCTTGGAAGATCTTCATGGAGGACGCGGCCAATAGCGCTGAGCAGGAACGTTCGCTCTGGGAGTTGGCCGGGAACGGAGCAGGGCTTGGCCTGATCATCGTTGCATGGTTCCCGCTGGTTCTCTGGTTCACCATTTCGGGGTGGGGGGCAGACGATGACTGACGACCTGTTCGCGTCGGTAGACGGCCACTCCCAGATCGACAAGGCTCCACCCGTCATAGCGATGGACCCTGAGCGCCAACTCGCCACGATCATCCGCGTGTGGAACCGCAGCGACCGGGATGTGCGACAGGACTTCCTTGAGATGGCGTCCGAAGCAGATGGGGGGTTGATCGAGCCATGACAATTTACATGACAGATAAGCCGCAGGACTTCGAAATCGCGTTTGTCTGGCGCGGCTGGCGGTTCATTGAGAACGCGTTCGGCGCACGCACTTCCATCAACAAACGATGGAAGCAGGAAGCCTCGCCACACCTCGACCATGTCCGCAGCGCCTTCCGCAAGGCCGAGCGTGCGGACCCGTCGCTACGAGCAACTCAATCGCGGGTCGAGCAATGGCTGGACGCGCATCATTCTGAACTTGGCTGTGCGCCGAGGACTTTGTTGGAGGTAAAATGACCGAATTCTGCGGACCTATAAAAATCGACACGCGCAAAATAGCGGCATTGATCCCATATGTGGCCAACTCGCGAACCCATTCGGACACGCAAGTCGCGCAGATCGCGGCCAGCATTAAGGAATTCGGCTGGACGAATCCGATCCTGATCGCGGGAGATGATAGCGTCATCGCTGGCCACGGACGGCTCTTAGCGGCGCGAAAGTTGGGGATGGATACTGTCCCCGTCATTGTGTTGGATCACCTCACCAAAGCCCAACAGCGGGCGCTGGTGATCGCGGATAACAAGCTGGCCCTCAACGCCGGATGGGACGAGGCGCTGCTCTCAAGCGAGATTGCGGGCCTCGTCGATGATGGGTTCGACTTAACGCTGCTTGGCTTTGATAACGACGAACTGGCGGCGCTGCTGGCCGAGGACGCGACCGAGGGCTTAACCGACGAGGACGCGGTTCCTGATGTTCCAGCGGTCCCGGTTACGGTCGAGGGCGACGTTTGGCTGCTCGGGAAGCATCGGCTTATGTGTGGGGATAGCACGAGCATGACAGCCTTCTCCAAACTGATGGATGGAGAACGCGCCGACATGATCTTTACCGACCCGCCATACGGCATGGCTTACGGTGGAGGGCGCGCGGCGGGCGACCACGCGCTCGATAAAAAGACCGGCGGCGTAAAGATAAAATCTCACGGAATGATCATGAATGATGATCTGCAAGGCGACGATCTAATCGCGCTGGTGCGAGACGCAATAGCAACCTCAACCGCAGCAATGAAGGACGGCGGCGCGCTTTATGCATGCTTCACTTGGCGCACATATGCCGAGTTTGAGGCTGGCCTTGAGAGTTGTGGCCATAAGGTAAAAGCATGCATCGTATGGGACAAAAAATCTATCGGGCTAGGCAATTCTCACTATCGCCCGCAGCATGAATTTATCTTTTACTGCGGCGGAACTTGGTTCGGAAATAAGGCGCAGTCTGACGTTTGGCACATGAGCCGAGGCGCGACTGGCGAGTATGTTCATCCGACCCAAAAGCCGGTCGAACTTATCGAGCGCGCCCTAGAAAATAGCAGCAAGGGCGGCGACGTTGTCATCGACTGCTTTGGCGGCAGCGGTTCAACATTGATAGCTTGCGAGAAAAACAATCGCCACGCCCGCCTGATGGAACTCGACCCCAAATATTGCGATGTGATCGTCAAGCGCTGGCAGGAGTTCACTGGGCATCAGGCCACGCTTGAGGCGACCGGCGCGGCCTTTGATGAGTTGGCCACTGAACGCAAGGCGGCTGCGTAATGCCTGCTGGTCGCCCTGCATGGGAACCGACCGATGCCGAAAGGCGGGTGGTCGAGCATTATGTGTCGATTGGCTTCACGCATGAGCAGATCGGGCTAATCATGGAGAAGTCGGTCGACAGCCTCACACGCCATTGCCGACGGGAACTCGACGCGGGCAAACTGAAAGCCCACGCGCAGATCGGCGGGAAACTCTACAGCGAGGCCATGAAGGGCAACACCGCGCTGCTGATCTTTTATGCTAAGACCCAGATGGGATGGAAGGAGACGGTCAGGAACGAGCATTCGGGGCTGGATGGAGCGCCGATAGCTGTGCGGGACGTTTCAGCCTTAACCGACGCGCAATTAGAGGCGCTCTCATTGTTGGGCTATGATGAATCCAAATGAAGCCCGCGCTATTGCCATCGCCGCAACGCGCGAACTGTCCAAGCGATCCCTCGCTAATTTCGCGAAGAAGGCATGGCATGTGCTGGAGCCTGCTGCCGAGTTGAAATGGGGATGGGCGCTCGATGCGATCTGCGAACATCTGGAAGCGGTGTCGGCTGGCGAGATCAAGCGCCTGTTAATGAACGTGCCTCCCGGTTCGATGAAGTCCCTGCTGACGGGTGTGATCTGGCCTGCATGGGAATGGGGGCCACGCAACGACCCGGCGCTGCGCTTCCTTGGCACAGCACACAAGCAAGACCTCGCGGTGCGCGATAACCTCAAATGCCGCCGCCTGATTCAATCCCAATGGTATCAACGCCACTGGCCCATTGTCCTGACCAGCGACCAGAACGCCAAGACCAAGTTCGAAAACGCCCACACCGGATTCCGCGAGGCGATGGCCTTCACTAGCATGACCGGGTCGCGCGGTGACAGGGTGCTTTTGGATGATCCCCATTCGGTTGACGATGCGAACAGCCCAGTGAGGTTGGCGGCAGATATCACGACATTCCGCGAGGCCCTGCCAAGCCGGGTCAACAACGATCAATCGGCCATCGTCTGCATCATGCAGCGGTTGAACGAGAACGATGTATCCTCGGTGGCGATGGACCTCGGATATGATCATCTAATGATTCCGATGCGCTACGAGCAAGGCCGCACCAGCGTCACCTCGATAGGGTGGACCGACCCGCGCCGGGTTGAGGGCGAGTTGATGTTCCCTGAGCGTTTCCCTGAATCGCAGGTCGTCGATTTGGAAAAGACGCTTGGCTCCTACGCCACTGCGGGCCAGTTGCAGCAGCGCCCTGCGCCGCGCGACGGGGGCCTGTTCAAGCGGTCATGGTTTGAGCCGGTGTCCGCCCTGCCGACGGGCCTGCGCTCCGTGCGCGGGTGGGATATGGCCGCGACCGCCAAGACAACCAGTAATAACCCTGACTGGACTGCTGGCGTTCTTATGTCCCGCACCCGCGACGGCCTGTTCATCATTCGACATTGCAACCGATTCCAAGGGTCGCCGATGGACGTGGAAAGGGGCATCATCGGGCAGGCGAAGATCGACGGCACCGCCACCCGCGTCCGCATCGCGCAAGACCCCGGACAGGCAGGCAAGGCGCAGGCCGAGCAGATGGTGCGTAAGCTGTCGGGCTATCCGGTGACGGTCGAGCGGCCAACCGGCGACAAAGCCACCCGCGCCGCTCCGTTCGCCTCGCAGGCCGAGGCGGGCAACGTGCGGATATTGGTGACCGGCGATGCGATACAGGACGCATGGATTGAGCCATTCCTTGCTGAGTTGTGCCTGTTCCCTGCCGGGGCGCACGATGATCAGGTGGATGCTGCCGCTGATGCGTTTAATGAACTGGCGATTGCGGGCCAGTCATGGGCGGGCCTGTTCTAAAGCATGTCCGTAGCGCGTGGGCCTGATCCCGCCATGATGGGGGCATGAGCAAAGTCGTCCCTTTCCGAGACCGCATGGCCTACGTTCGCGATGGCTTGGCCAATATTTTAACCGGGCGCGGGACCAGCGTGGACCGGCGCAGTGGCAACGCTTGGTGGTTTGTCCCCAAGACCTGCGACGAAATCAGCAGTGCATATCGGGCAAACTGGCTGGTGAAAAAGGCCATCAACGCGCCCGCGCAAGACATGGTGCGCGAGTGGCGCGACTGGCAGGCTGAGAACGCCGACATTGAAAAGTTGGAAGCGGAAGAGAAGCGCCTGCGCGTGCGGGAGCATATCCTGCAAGGGCTGGTCTATGGCCGCATGGGCGGCGGGATTGTCCTTATTGGTCTGGAAAACCAAGACCCGGCGATGCCCGCTCAACCGGGGCGCGTGATGTATCTCAAGGCACTGTCGCGGTGGAGTGTCACGCTTGGAGGCGAGGACACCGATCCCGCCTCGCCGACCTTCGGCCAGCCGCTGTATTTCGGGATCACCGGCAATAGCGGCACAGTGCAGGTGCATCCCTCGCGTGTGCTGGTGTTCACTGGTGAGCCGGTCCCGCGCACACCTCAAATTTCATGGCAGGACTCCTTCTGGGGTGATAGCGCCCTCGACGCGATTGATGACGCGGTGCAGAACGCCACAACGGCTAGTGATGGCTTCGCCAGCCTGATTGATGAGGCCAAGGTTGATGTGTTCCGCTTTGACGGCCTGATCGAGCAATTAGCGGTCGGCGCAGAGGGTGAGGCTGCGCTTACCGCACGCATCAACACCATGACCGGAGCCAAATCGACGCACCGCGCCGTCATCCTCGACAAGAACGATGAATGGGAGCAGCGCCAGATCAATTGGAGCGGGATGCCTGAAATCATCCGCGCCTATTACGCGCTGGTCGCGGGTGCCGCCGATATTCCCGCCACGCGCCTGCTGGGTAAATCGCCCGACGGCATGAACGCAACCGGCGACGGCGATCTCAAGAATTATTGGTCGTCCATCAAATCGCGCCAAGATATGCACCTGCGCCCGATCCTCGACCAGCTTGACGCGCTTATCATGCCCGATCTGGGCGTGTCGGGTGATGCTTATTGGGAGTTCGCGCCGCTCGACACACCGAGCAGCAAGGAACTGGCTGAAATCGACAAGATGCAGGCTGAAACGGCGGGCCTCTATGCGACCAACGCGCTCGTGCCGACCGACGCGCTGGAAAGGGCGGTGCAGAACCGCATGGTTGAGGGCGGTCAGTGGCCGGGGCTGGAAGATGCCCTGATCGAGTTCCCCGATGTGGGAGGCGACGGCACTGATCCGAGCGCATTGGTTATGGCAGCGAAAGGAGGTGATCCAGTTATCTCTGCGGCTGCTGGTGGGGGGAATGGGAACCCCACCAGCGCGAACGACGCTGCGCCGCGCACGCTCTATGTCAGCCGCAAGGTCGTCAACGTCGCTGAAATTAAAGCATGGGCCAAGGCACAGGGTCTGCCCGCGCTGCAAGGCGACCTGCATGTCACCATCACCCATTCGCGCCAGCCACTCGACTGGATGAAGGTCGATGGCGACTGGAATTCTGGCGGCGATGGCACGCTTGAGATTGCGCCGGGTGGTGTTCGCATTGTTGAGGCGCTTGGTGATCGGACTGCGGTCCTCCTGTTCACCTCGTCGCAGTTGTCTTGGCGGCATGAGCAGATCATTCGCGCGGGCGCATCTTACGATTTCCCGGAATATCAGCCGCATATCAGCCTGACGGGTGAGCCTGTAGATCTGACAAACGTCGTGCCATATCGCGGCAAGATCGTGCTTGGCCCTGAGATTTTTGAGGAACTCAAGGGGGCAGAATAATGTCCTTCGACATTCCATCCCTGTTGGCGCGTCGGAAGCGCAAACGCCCGACCACGCTGCGCCCAATCATCCCCACCGCTTCGCAGGCGCTGGACCTGAGTGAGATATACCAGCCCGCACTGGATATATGGGCGCAGGCAAAAGACAGCATCCTTGCGGGATATACGGTGACGACCGACAGCCTGACGGTTGACAGCCCTTCCGATATTTCCCGCGAGATTGACAAAGCCGCCAGTGAATTTGACCGGCTGGTGCTGTCGTTCAGCGTCAACGCACGGCGTTGGGCGGTCAAGGTCGAGCAATGGCATCGGTCGCAATGGGCCGGGTCTGTGCTGGCCGGGACGCAGATCGACCTCAAGGCATTGTTGACCAGTGCACCGGTCGCTGAAACAGTCGATGCGTTCATTGCCCGTAATGTCGCACTGGTCCGCGATGTGTCCGCGCAGGCGCAATCGCGGATCTCGGATGCGGTGTTTCGGGGATATCAGAACCGCACGCCGGTGCGCGAGGTGGCCAAGCAGATCGATGAGGCTGTAGGTCTAGGCAGGCAGCGTGCCGTGCGGATCGCAAGTGACCAGAGCAAGAAGATCAGTGCTGCGCTCGACCGGGAACGGCAGGCCGAGGCGGGGATAGATCAATTCAAATGGCGGCATTCTGGCAAGCTGCACCCGCGCCTCGACCACAAGGCCCGCGACGGGATTATCTATGCATGGGCAGACCCTCCTTCGGAATTGCCGGGGGAGCTGCCTTGGTGCGGTTGCCGCGCCCAAGCCTATATCCCGCTCATGGACGAAGTCGCCGCCTAGCGCCGTCCGTAGCGAGGGCAATGCCCGCTGCTCAATATACGGATCATGGACTTTTATGATGCCTTGACCGTTGACGGAGCCGCCCGCATTTGCCGGGACGGTTCGCTTGTCGCCAGCGTGCGGGCTGCGCGGATTGGCGTGCAGCAGTATCTGGGCAGCGAGGTTGACCCCAACAACGAGCATGGCCTGCGCGATATGGCGGTCGTCAATGTGGACCGGCCAGAGGAAGAGGTGTTCTCAGTTGATAGCCTCGCCTCGTTTGCGGCTGCGCCGGTTACGATTGATCACCCCACTGTGGCGGTGGACGCGTCGAACTGGAAGCGGCTCGGCGTTGGTGAAATCAACGGCGACATTGCCCGCGACGGCCAGTTCGTTCGCGTGCCGATCATTGTGCGCGATGCCGCATCGGTGGCCAAGGTCAGCACCACCCACAAGCAATTGAGCATGGGCTATTCCTGCCAGTTGGACTTCTCTCCGCGCACGTTGGCAGATGGCACGACCAT
This sequence comes from Sphingomonadales bacterium UBA6174, assembly GCA_002422945.1. Classification (GTDB taxonomy): domain Bacteria; phylum Pseudomonadota; class Alphaproteobacteria; order Sphingomonadales; family Sphingomonadaceae; genus Alteraquisediminimonas. The sequence continues at coordinate 23,701 of DITW01000061.1, forward strand.
CCACGCCACGCAGCGCAACATCAAAATCAACCACATCGCCGCAGTTCGGGCCGCAAGGGGCGGGCCAGAACTCAAGATTAGCGACGAACGTCCTGCCCCTATCTTGGAGAAGCACATGAAAAAGATCGTTCTCGACGGTCTGCAAGTCGATTTGTCGGACGCGGATGCCGTCGCTGCCGCGATCTCGAAATTGCAGGACAAGATTGCCGCAGCCGATGTGGCTCTGGTGGATGCCAACACCGCGCATGACAAGGCGATGGCAGCAAAGGATGCTGAAATTGATGGCTTGAAGGCTCAGGTGGTCGATCAGGCGCAGATTGATGCGCTGGCCGATGCCAAGGCCGAAGTCGTGGGCAAGGGCAAGACCCTGCTCGGTGACAAAATGCCAGAGACTGCTGGCAAGTCGGTCGCTGATGTGCGCCGCATGGTTGTTGCTGCCAAGTTGGGAGATGCAGCCGTTGCCGACAAGTCCGACGATTATGTCGAAGCCCGCTTCGATGGCCTGACCGCTGATTCCAAGCCAGCCGCCGTCGATGCTCTTGCCAATGTTATCAAGTCGGGCGTGCGCCCGGTGATGGATAGCGCGGCGATCCGCGATCACGCGCGTGCTTCGCGCTACGCAAACTAAGGGGAAATTAAATGGCTGAACTTCAGACCACCTACCTCACCAATCTGGCCTCCGGTTTTGCCGGTCAGGTTGCGAACGGTGAAAACTCCAACCGCATCTCGCGCACTGTCGAGGATGCTGGCGGCATTGGCTTCGGCACCCCGGTCTATCGTGGTTCGGGTGATCGCGGCTGCACCGCCACTGTCGGCACGCTGGCCACCTTCCTTGGCTTCACCATCGCGCATGAGGCACTCGGCCTCGTCGCGGGCGGCACGGCTGATGAATATGCACAGTATGACTCGGCAGGCATCCTGACGAGCGGCGCGATCTATGTCGCGGTCAAGGGTGCGGTCACTGACGGCGCAGCACTGACTGTCGGCGCAGGCGCGGGCTTGGCTGACCTGATCGGTGCGACTGCCGCAGACGCTACACACATCGCAACCGGATGGATCGCAGACGAAACCGTCACCGACGGCATCTGCCGCATCGTCAAGCGTTAAGGGGATTTGAGAAAATGAACGCACTCACGCACAACTTCGCCGACGCGCAGGGCAAGGTCGATTTCGCTGCATGGTCGCTGCATGACGGCCAGATCGCGGCGACCTTCGCTGACCGCACGCAGGAATTCATGGTCGACGCACAAGTCGGTCGCGCCTTCCTGACCCCGCAACTTCACCGCATCGAAACCGAAGTCTATATGCGGAAGTATCCGTCGTTTGACTTCGCCTCACTCATGACAGTCAACACCGATGGCGACATGTGGGACGTTGGCACGACCTTCTACAGCATGGACAATGTCGGCAAGGCCGAGTTTCTGTCGGGCAAAGGCTTCGACATGCCTTACGCTGCCAACCTCATGGACCAGAAAACCCACGCCTTCCACCTCGCGGGGATCGGTTACGAGTGGACGGTGCAGGAAATGCAGCGTGCCGCCAAGTTGGGCCGTTCGCTCTCCGCCGACAAGGCGATGGCTGCTGATCAGGCCGCGCAGGCGTTCCTCTGGTCGGTTGCTGTAACCGGCAAGACGCCGGGTGCCGCTGCATCTGAAAAGGGTTGGACCGGCCTCGTCAACAATGGCTCGGCTCCGTCCGCGCAGGTTGCCAATGACGGCACTGGCCCGTCGCGCTTGTGGTCGGCAAAATCCGACACGCTGGTGTTGCGCGATGTCAACGAGGCAATTACCGCTGTGCACACCGGCACTGGTGAAACCCACGTTGCCAATACGCTACTCCTGCCGACAACCGCCTATCAGGAAGCCGCCAGCCGCCGCCTCGGTGACACCACCGACACGCTGTTGTCGTTCTTGCAGGCCAACAACGCTTACACCGCGCTCACTGGCCAGCCGCTCACCATCCGCGCCACCCGCGCACTGGAAACCGCAGGCACGGGCGACACCCGTCGCCTTGTCGCCTACGACAACAGCCGTGAAGTGGTCCGATTCCACCTTCCGGGGCCGCATGAGTTCCTGCCGCCATTCCAGAAGGGCAGCATGACCTATGAGGTTGGCGGTATCATGAACGTCGGCGGCACGGAAATCCGCCTGCCGAAGGCTGTGGTGTATCGCGACAGTTTCTAAGCCCGAATCCTCTCCTTGGGCATGACTGGGGCGGTTCGGTTCAGGCTGAACCGCCCTTTTTTATAAGAGGCACGACATGATTATTCGAAACATCACGGACGGCCCGAAGGGCATCCATATCAAGGGATCATCTGCGATCCTTACGCTTGAGCCGGGTCAGGCTAGTGGCGAAGTCGAACTCGCGGACGGCGAGAGCATTGACGAAAACGGCTGGTTCGAAGTGGTCGCTGATCTTGATGATGACGCGCCTGCCAAAAAAGCATCAGCCCGCACAAAGAAGGAGGCTGAATAATGTCCATTTCCAACACCACCGAAAATGCACTCATGTTGTTGATTTTCAACGCAACGGCATGGGGCAACTATGCCGACAACGCGGCCACCTCGCCACAGACCAACGTACATGTGGCCCTTCATACCGGCGATCCCGGCGAAGCTGGCGACATGACCACGACCGAAGCGACCTACACCAGTTATGCGCGTGTCAACGTGGCTCGGACTTCTGGCGGCTGGACTGTGGCGGCAAATAGCGTTTCGCCTGTTGCCACGATTTCGTTTCCGGCTGGTACGGGCGGCTCTGGCACGGTGTCCTACTTCTCGACGGGTAAGACGGGTGGCGGTGCAACTCCGATCCTGTTTAGCGGTACGGTGTCCCCCTCGATTGTGACTGGTAACGGGGTAACGCCACAGTTGACGACTTCCACCGCGATCACGTTGGACTAATCCGATGTCTGCGGCGGCTTTTCGCAAACTGCTTGAAGCGGGAGATGTGGACGGGCTACGCTCGGCATGGGCAACCATTGCGCCACATCTCCCTCAATTGGAAAGCCGCGACCAAGCGGAAATCGTGATGCACCGCGCCCGCACGGAATCGGAAACCGTGCATTTCAAGGCGCGGGCATATTCGCACCGCTGGTTGATTGAGCGTGATCTGCCGTCAGGGTTGCCGGATCACCTCAAACCCAACGCGGAACAACTTTGCCCAACTTTCGCGCAGGCCGTTGGTATTTCCGTCAATGTCCGCAATGAGTATCTAAAGCCGGTCGCTGCCGAAGTCGAAAAGGCAATGGCCTATGCGGTTGAGGATGCGTTTGCAGATAATCGGAAAGACCCGGCGTTTGTATCGCAGCGGATGCAGGAAGCTAAGGCGCGGACATTCAAAGCGCTGATTGGCTGATGACCTTGCCGCATCTCTTTGGCTGGACGGCGGTGGAGATAAACTACGCGCATCCCCAATGGGATCGAGTGCGAGATTGTGCTGCGCCTGCGGTCGGAGGCATCACCAGCCCGCATCAAGTGGATGCATGGGTCAATGAGTTTGTGACTTATGCGCCTGACGCTGCTGACCATTGGCAGACACCAGCCGAAACACTGGAACGCGGGCGCGGGGATTGTGAGGACTTCGCGATCCTGAAACGGGCCATGTTATTGGCCGCAGGGTATCGCGGCGGTGTGTTGTTTGTGATCGTGCATGACCTGATTTCCCGGCGTGATCATGCAATTCTGGTGGCCGATGGGTTGGTGCTGGACAGCTTCAACTCGCTGTCGTTGCCAGTTGAGCGGGTGCGTGATTACAACCCTGTGATGGCCATGGCGGGTAACCGCTGCTGGACGTTTGGGAGGGCTATCTAATGGCTACCTCGTTCGTCGCAGCCGGTACGGGCTACGTCAATACCACTGCTGTTACGAGCCATGTGATTTCGCTCCCGACGGGTATGTCTACCGGCGATACCATGCTCCTTGCTGTCAAAGGCGGCACTGCCAGTAGCGTGACCATGACTTACCCGGCAGGTTGGAGCCATGTGGCGGGGTCACCATTCCTGTACGACACCGTAAACAGCCTACGTATTGCTGTGTTGTACCGAGTTGTAGACGGTACTGAGGGGTCTACGGTTACAGTTACATCGTCCGTGAATTCACTAGTTCTCGGTCAGATCGCGGCGTGGCGGGGGCTAAACGCATCCGACCCATTTGGCGCATACTACTCGCGTGCACAGCAGGATGGCGCTGCCACATCTGTACCGTTCTTTACGCCGGGTCGTGCTGTAGCTGGGCAGACGGTCATCGCTCTAGCGACAGGTGAGAATAGCTCACCAACGGGGTGGAGTGTCACCGCAGGATACACCGAGATAGGCGACTTGCAGCAGTCGGCCAGTAGTTCAACCATGGTGTGGGCGTACAGGATCACCACGGCAGATGAAGCCACTTCGGGCATTACTGCTACACTGGCATCCGGCAATTTTGGTGCTGTGAACGGGTGGGCGATGGGTGTATCGCTGTATCTGAACCCGGCGAGTGTGTACGACGTTTTTGTACCTACATCAGGCACAGGGTCACATACAATCCCGTCAGGGGCGTCAACGGTTGTTGTGGACGCTTGGGGCGGCGGCGGCGGCGCGGGAGGTACTACCGGAACTGACGCTGGCGGCGGCGGCGGCGCGTTCATCTCCGCCAGCATCAATGTCACTACGAGCGATATTATTTACTACAGCGTGACGGCGGGGCAGGCTGCGGGTAATAGCACCGCAGCAGACACGTGGTTCCAAAAAAACACCAACTCAGCCACAAACGCATGGAAGGCGGGCAGGGGTAACGCGACGACTGCCGGTGCGCCGACGAGCGGGACGGTCGGTACGCTGGTAGACTCCGCTTCGGGTGGTGCCGGGGCTGCAGCGCAAGGTGGCGGTGGCGCACGCGCGGGGTCAGGTGGCGGTGGTGCCGGTGGTCCTGTAGGCGCAGGGTCGGCGGGTACAGCCGGTGCGTCTAACGTGATAGGCGTCGGTGGTGCGGCTAATGGGAGCACGAGCGCTGGCGGTGTGACGGGTACTACGCTCGCGCCGCCACACCCCGATGGCGGCGGCGGCGGTCAAGGCGGCCAGTCGACATTCGCTGGCGTGGCGGGCGCGTTTCCGGGCGGTGGCGGCGGCGGCGGCGGCAACAGCAGTGGTGCAGGAGCCGCAGGCCGAGACGGTCAGTTGCGTATCACATACACTGTCAGTGCGAGCGACACTGGCGCTGGCTCAGCAAGTGGCACGTCGACTGTTACAGCCACTGGCCAATCGACAGCGACAACAGCGGGCAGCGCGGCGGGGACATCCGCCGTCACTGGTGTCGGTACAACACTAGTCAATTCAGCCGGATCGGCCTCTGGAACATCAACGGCCACAGGTGCGGGCATCGGGGCTTCGGCCACTACCGGCACGGCTACGGGGACTTCCACGGTTGCGGCTGTCGGTAAGGCTCTCGGTATCGGCGCTGGTTCGGCTGCGGGTGTTAGTACAACTTCGGGCGGCGGGCAATTCAACGCACCCACTGTCGGGTCTGCGGCGGGAACGTCAACGGTTGCGGCTGTCGGCAAGTCCACAGCAAACGCCGCCGGTTCCGCATCCGGCACTTCAACTGTTACGGGCGCGGGTAATGCCGTGCTGCCTGCGGCTGGTACATCGGCGGGGGTGGGCGCGGCAACGGCTGTCAGTGCAAACACTGCGGCAAGCATTGGTGCTGCGGCAGGGGTTGGGTCGGCAGCGGCTATCGGTAAGGCACTGGACAATGCGGCGGGCGCTGCATCCGGCTTAGGTGATGCAACGGCAGTCGGGAAAACGATTGTCAACAGCGCGGGGGCATCGGCTGGCACATCATCTGTGGCGGGCATCAGCGCGGCAACGGTTGCCAGTGCGGGGTCTGCATCCGGCATCGGCTCGGCTGCGGCTATTGGCGCGATGCTTGGCATTGGGTCTGGTGCTGCAAGCGGAACGAGTGCGGCATCGGCGGTTGGCGGCTATACCGCGGCTTCGGCTGGCGCGGCTTCTGGTATCGGCGCGGCAAATGGGGCCAGTAGCGCGTCAGCCACATCTGATGCAACCGGCGCGGCTTCTGGCCTTGGTGGTGCATCGGCTGTGGCAACGGCAACGGCTGCAAGCATCGGGTCTGCGGCAGGAGCGTCAACGGCTGTCGCTGCCGGTAAGGCGCTTGGTATCGCGCAAGCCACATCGGCAGGCGCAAGCACTGTTTCGGGTGCTGGAGGGGCTGTGGCGGCAAGCGCTGGCACGGCTGCGGGCATTGGTTCCGCAACGGCGACAGGCAAAGCAACTTCAACCGGCATCAGTGCGGCATCTGGCGCAGGCTCGGCATCGGCGACCGGAGTAACAGTTGTCAATGCGGTGGGGTCTGCGGCTGGAACTTCGACAGTTTCCGGCGCGGGTGCAACGCAAGCGGCAAATGCATCAACCGGCACAGCATCAGCCACAAGCACGGCTTCGGGTATTGGCCAATCAAATGTCGTCAGCATCGGCGCGGCTTCTGGTGCGGTAACGGTTGCGGGTGTGTCGTCTGTTCTTGTGGCCGGGACTGGCGCGGCGGGTGGTGCAGGGGCTGCAACAGGCGCTGCAAACGCAAATATCATCGCGGCGGGCAGCGCATCCGGTGTGGCTGTTGTATCGGGCGCGGGGTCTGCTGCCTATCCAACAACCGGGTCGGCCAGTGGATCGTCGCAAGGTTCGGCTGTGGGCCAATCCAACGTGGTCAGTATCGGCTCCGCTTCTGGCGCGGGGAACGGGCAGGCAGTCGGGGAATCGACAGCCGCGTCTGCCGGGTCGGCATCTGGCACATCGGTCGTAGATGGACGCATCACAACCCAGAGCGTTATCGATTTTCCACCATCTGGATCGCGCCTTTATCGGTCGTCGGTAGATGGCCGACTGGTTGTCTCGAATAGAGATCGTATCGCAGTATCGTTTCAGAGGAGCCGCGCGGCATGATAAAGCTCACCACAAAAGACCCGGATGAGGTGCTGGATTATAGCTGGCAACCCGCGCTCGACACTGATGATACGATCCAAAGCTACACTGTCACCCTGATTTCGGGGACGGTCGTCATTGGCACTGTCTCCGCGACCACCTCGCTTGTCACCTTCTGGATATCTGGTGGCGCACATGGCGAATCGGCGGAGTTGCAAGCCCGCGTCGTCACCGTTGCAGGCCGCACCTTCGAAGAGACGCTACTGCTCCCGATTGTCAGCACAACTACAGCGTTCCTGTCATCGTTTGCAGCGGCGTTCCCTGCCTTCGCGGGGGTCGCGCCGGATGCGATCCTCTATTGGTATGAGCAGGCGACCGAGACAATCGATTCCCGGTTCGGCGCACGCCAAGCGCACGCGACCATGCTGATGACCGCCCACCTGATGACGATGCAGGGCTATGGCGCTGGATCGGAGTCGCAGCGCCTGTCCAAATTCGGTGGCGCAACGGAGGTGAAGTCTGGCACGCTCTCGCTCAAATGGGATGCCAGCCCGACCGGATACCAATCGACCAGTTATGGGCGGCAGTTGTGGCCGTATATCCAAGCGTTTCTCGGAGGCCCGCGCGTGACTTCGACCGGGACCGTCCCATGTCTTTATTGACCGAGGATATTGCCGCACTGTTTTGCGAGGCGTTCGGCAGCATCTATCTGGCCGGGACCATCGAGCGCGACGGTGTGCCGACCTATAATACTGGCGGAGATATCACCGGCTATGCGGGTGCGGACAGCATCGCGATCAAGGTGCAGGTTGATACTGCCTCGCAGGCGATGCGCTCCGACGCGGGCTATGCTGAGGGTGATGTGAGCCTGATCATTCTGACCTATGGCATTTCCAGCCTGACGGCTGATGACGAAGTGAGCATCGGCGGCACGCGCTATAGCCTGCAAACGGTCGATCTGGATGCGGCCAATTCGCACTGGATATGCCGAGGGCGGCGCGTTGGCTAAGTTCATCGGCGCAGATAAGCACCTCAAGCGGCTGCAAGGCATGGGCGGCGCGGCGCTGAGGGAGGGTAAGAAGTTGGTCTATGTCCTCGCCGATATGCACGCGACAGAGGCGGCGCTGTCGATCACGGCAGGCGCGGTGTCGGGCAAGGGCCACATCGCCTCAAAGCCGGGTGAAGCGCCTAACGCGGACACGCACATGCTCGACCGCTCCATCCATGTGGAAATGACAGGCCCTCTCACCGCGCAATCGGTCGCTGATGCGCCTTATGCGGTGGCGTTGGAGTTTGATATGGATCGCCCATTCATGCGGCCAGCGGCGGCAAAGGTGCGTAAGTCGGTCGATGCGCTGGCCAGTGCTGCCGTGGATCGCATTGTCGCAGGATCAAAGTTGTAGCGCCGTCCGTATATCCCGGCGCTGACTGCCCCGCATAATCACGCCACGTTTCCAATGGAGATATAACATGGCTGGTTTTACGGGTGAAATTGCGCTTTCGATCAAGGGTGCGCTGACAGGAACGAATGATCTGGGCAGCGCCAAGTTGGCGCTCAACCCGGTTGAGGAATTGCTACAGCTTTCGGCTGGCACGGCAGCGGTCAATCAGGCGAATATTCTGTTCTCCGACACGCGCACGTTGGCGGCTTCGGCCACCGAGGACTTGGACCTCGCGGGCGTGCTGACTGATGCATTCGGCGCGGTGATCGAAGCGGCTGAAATCGTCGCGATCTTCATCAAGGCGGCGGCTGGCAATACCAACAACGTGATCGTCGGTGCTGCGACCGCTCCGTTCCTTGGCCCACTCGGTGCGACCGGCACTTATACGATCAAGCCGGGTGAATATTTTCTCGCCACCTCGCGTTCGGGTTGGGCTGTCACCGACTCGACCGGCGACGACCTCAAGATTGCCAACAGCGGTGGCACGACTGGTGTCACCTATGACGTGATCATCATCGCCCGCACGGTCGCCGCATAATGCCGCGCGTCCGCTTCCTCACCGATTATAACCACACTTGGCCTAGCCGCGCCGTGACGTTTTTCCCGGCAGGCTGGTCTGGTCTGGTCAAGCGTGAGGTCGCGGACGCCGCCATTGCGAAAGGCAAGGCGACAATCTCCCGAAAAGATGCTACCAGTCCTGATGATGAACCGGTGGCAGCAACTGGACTTCTGGATCGAGCAGACGATGACACTTCTGCTGGCGCAGTCGTTTGCGTTGAAGATCATGAAGACGGCGAATGACAACGATCAGCCCGATTATCACGACCCGGCAGACGATCCTGACAGCGTTGAAATCAACGGGAGCGGTGACAGCCATCGTCCCGGCTGAACGCATCTATCCAAGCAAAGCGCCCGCCAGCCCGATCTATCCTCTCATTCGCTATGGTCAGCCGACCGCTGATCCGGTGCGCCTTTCAGGTGGCGACGGCGGCGCAGTGTCGTCCATCGTCCAATGCTATGTCGCCAAGCAGCGCGGCGTGATCGATGACCCGGAAACCACCTGCGGCGATCTGGTCAAGGCCATCGCCGATGCGCTCGACGCGCTCCCCGGCTGTTTCGTCACCCTGACGCAGCTATTCGATGACCCGCAGGAGGCTGATACGAAGCGCGGGGTCGTCTCCTTCACTCAGACCACCATCTAGGGCCGTCCGTAGCGACCGGCGCTGGGTCTAGCCGATAGTCTCCCCATATTCATGACGGAGATTATTCGCGATGGCTGCACCTGATATTGTCAAAGGCTCATATATCGACATTCTTGTCGGTGACGGGGCCACGCCGGAAGTGTTCTCGGTTCTTTGTGGTTTCTCGACCAACAGCTTCACCGAGCAGGTGAACACCAGCGATGAATTCACTTATGATTGCGCCGACCCGGAAGATGTGCCGTTTCGCGTTCTGAACGTGACGGGCCGTCAATGGACTATCGGCGGCGAAGGCTTGCACAACCGGGCGCAGGGTGCGTTGCTCCGCACGCTCATCGGCCAGAAGAAAAGCTATCGCTTCCGCATGTCCGAGCCGACCGCCGACAATATCGACGACGGCTATTATTACGGCGTTGGCGTCATTGTGAACCGCGCCATCGGTGGTTCGCGCGGCGCTTATGCCACCAGTTCTTTGACCATCGAATCTGATGGCGAATGGCTGTGGGCTGACGCTGCGTAATGCAAACGGGACTCGATCTTTCGTTCGGTGATGGTGACTATTCATTCCGCCTGCCTTGGGCTGGATGCGCTGAAATCGAACGCAAGTCGGGTGCGCCAATCATGGAGGTTTACGCGCGGATCATGGACGTGCGGGCCTCCTCAGCAGACGTGATTGAGGTCATCAGGCAGGGGCTTCTGGGCGGCAAAGGGGGGACCGTTGACGGTGCCGCCGTCCAGAACACCCCGCACGCTGTCAACGCGCTGATTGATCGATATGTCTCTGGCCCTGATGCCCGACCGTTTCTTGAAAGTTGGCAGATCGCGCAGGCGGTCTTGAATGCTTTCATGGTCGGATATGAACCGGCTCAAAAAAAAAGCGCGGACCCAATGACAGCGGAAAGCCCGGTTCAGACAGAATAGACTGCGGGGAAATCCTCGGCAATTGCGCCTTGATGGGTATCCCGCCGAGCGAGGCGAAGGACTTAACCCTCATGGATTATCAGGCGCTGCTTCATCACTGGCAACGGGCGCACTCAACAGAGGAGAGCGACCGTGTGGATGCACCGGATACCGCTTTCATGGAAGCACGATGGGCGGCGCTTGAGCGTCAAGGCGTGAAGGTGATCCACTGATGGCTGTTACTGCGGATAAGGTCATCGTCGAGTTTGAGGCGCGGCTGGCAGGCTATAACGCCAGCGTTGCAGCGTCTGCGGCTAAGTTCCAGAAGGCCACGCACGCGCAGGAAGCGCAAATCAAGTCGCTTGAACGGACGATTTCGGCATCGAGCGGGCAGATCGGTTCGACCCTGAAAGGTCTGGGCGGCGCTCTCGCGACCGCGTTCAGCCTCACCGCGCTCAAAGATATCGCCGACGGCTTCACTCGCATCCAGAACAGTCTCAAGGTCGCGGGGCTGGAAGGCTCCACGCTGGCCGCTGTGCAGGAGAAACTATTCAGGACGGCACAGCAATACGGCGCTGAATATGAGGCGCTGGTGGGGGTTTATTCCAAGGCCGCGCAGGCCCAGAAAGAACTCGGTGCAAGCAACGCGCAAATCCTCCAACTGACCGAGGCCGTATCGGCAGCGCTCAAGGTGCAGGGTGGCAGTGCGGAATCGGCATCCGGGGCCTTGCTGCAATTGGGGCAGGCATTAGGCAGCGGCAAGGTCCAAGCCGAAGAGTGGAATTCGATTGTCGAGGGGGCCTATCCCTTGGCGCAGGCTGCTGCGCGGGGGATGGACGGCATGGGCGGCTCAGTCGCCAAGCTGAAACAGGAGATCAACGCTGGCAATGTGACCTCGCGCGAACTGTTCGATTCCATCCTCAAAGGCGCACCACAGACCATCGCGACGGCGGAGAGCGCCACGCTCACCCTGTCCGGGGCCTTCACCACGCTCAACAATGCGCTGGTGCAATATGTCGGCGGCGCAGCGACGGCGAACGGGATCACCGAGGGCCTGTCGGTGGGCATCAAACTGCTGGCCGACAATGTCAGCACCATCGCGACAGCGTTGGCCATTGTGGCGGCTGTTCTCGGCGCGAAATATGTCGCCAGCATCGGTGCGGCGACCATCGCGACGATTGCCAAGTCTGCCGCTGATGTGCGGGCCACGCTGACCACCGAGGCGCTGGCGGCGGCAATGGTGCAATCGAACGGCCTGATGCTGTCTTCTGTGCCGATCACGAACGCAGCCGCAGCCAGTGTGTCGGGCCTTGCAGTCGCACAGGGTGTTGCTGCACGGGCCGGGTCTGGTTTAGCGGCGGTGATGGGTGGAACGGTCGGGATCGCCGTCCTTGCGGCTGTGGGCGGGCTGGTGGCCTTCTCTGCCGCGTCGAAGGACGCCGAGCAGCGGTTGAAAGCCAATGCTCAAGCCGCCGATGAATTGGGCATCTCGCTGTCGGAGGCCAGCCAGCAGGCGCTGTCGGCGGCAGACGAGAACGCAGGATTGGGCGGCGCAGCATCGACGGCCACTCCAAAGATGTGGTCGTTCAAGAACAGCGTCGATGGGTTGACGGAGAGCCTTTACGAGCAGGCCAAGGCAGCGCGTGCGGCGCGGGTCGAAATGCTGCAAAAGCAATTGGACGAAGCCAAGGCTCGTCGGGATGAGTCGGCGGCGGCGACTTCTGGCGGGGCCAGCCGGTTAAGCGAGGCGTCGAACGCAGCGCTCAGGCAGGGCGATATTCTGGGATCGGCCACATTCGCCGCGCAGGCTGGTTCATCGCAGATCATGAATCTGCTCACTGGTGGGCGCACTGGGCGCGATGGAGCGCGGGATTATACTGATTCCGTGAAGGTGGTGACAGCGTTGGCCGATACCATCGACCGGCTTCGCAACTCGCCCATTGGCAAGGGCGATCTACCTATTGCTGGCGGCGGCGGCGGTGATACCGGGAAGAAGGGCAAGACCAAAAAAGCCACCGGCCCGACCGAGCAGGAAATCGCCGACCGCTTCTTGCAGGAGCTATCGCATTATTACGATCAGGAACTGCAACTGCGCGGCGATTTGACGGCTGATCTGGTCGAACGGTCGGCCATCGAACGCGAGGCTATCAACAATCGGTTGAAGGCTGATGTGGCCTCCATCAATGCCGATGAGGATTACAACGCCGAGCAGAAGAAAACGCTGGTCGCCGCGCGTGAGCATGTTGCCATGCTTGAGGCAGGCAATGTCAATCTGCGGGAAAACCAGCGCCTTCAGGAGGAGCAGCTTGCGACCCTGCAAGCAGCGCTCGACAGCAATGATGAACTGCTGAACCTGCAAGCCGGTCTGGCTACCACAGCGGCAGAACGGCTGGCGATTGAGCGCAAACTGCTGGCCAACGCCCGCAAGCGCGAAGAGGCTGAACTCAAGAACATCATTGATGACAAAGGCATCAACCGCACTTTCACACCCGCGCAGGTGTCCGATGCTGAGGCCCGCATGGCAGCGCTGCCCCAGATTTATGCGGAGAAGGACAAGGCGGCGAAGGATTCCAACCTCTCGCCACTGGAACGCCTGCGGAAAGATGTGCCGCAGACGGCAGCAGAGATTAACGAGGCGCTGGAAGGTGTCGCCGCAAACGGGCTGCAATCGCTCAATGACGGCATCACCGATGCATTGCTTGGCACCAAGTCGCTCGGCGAGGTGTTCCGGCAGGTCGCGCAGCAGATCATCGCGGATCTTCTCCGCATCCAAATCCAACAGATGATGTTTGGCAAAAGCAGCAGCGGCGGTGGAGGTCTGTTGAGCGGGCTTATGAGCGCAGCAGGCGCGGCGTTCGGCGGCGGTTCGACAGGGCCAAGCCCTATTTCTTTGAGCCAGACAATGAGCGATTTACCGTTTTCAGGCTCTGGCCTGCCCGGTTTCGCATCTGGCGGGTCCATGACGCTTGGTGGCCGTCCCGGTGTTGACCGCAATATGCTCTCGCTCAATGGCCAGCCCATCGCCCGCGTGTCCTCCGGTGAGCAGTTAAACATCAATAACCCGCGATTGACGAAAATGGGCCGCGATGGAGGGTCCGTATCGGCCACCAGCCATATCTATAACCTCAGTGTCTCGGTGGCCTCCTCTGGGGATGACCGGCGCGACCGGCGTTCCGGCCAGCAGGCGGCGGCGGCTTTCCGTACTGAAATGACGCGCTTCAACAAGATGGGTGGTTGACCATGTTTATCGATGAGCGCCTGCCAACCAGAATCGAAACGGGGGCGATCCGGCGCGATGAAGAGGATATTGAGGTCACCCGCACCGATGGGCAATGGGAGATCCGCAATGCACGCCATTCGCAGAGCCTGCTGGAATTCGAAATCAGCTTCAAGACCGACCTTTACGGCAGCGCTGTCAATGCGGCGGTGAAGTCGCTCTACAAGGTCGCGCGGGGATCGCTGCACAGTTTCCGGTTTCGGGATTGGTCTGACTTCGCGCTGACCGATGCGAATATTGGAACCGGGGATGGCGCGACAACCGCGTTCCAGATCGTCCGTAAATGGACAGTGGACGCGGAGACGCATAGTCGCAAGATCACGCGCCCGGTGTCGCCATTGGTCGTCAAGAAAGACGATGTGGTGCAGGTATCCGGCTATACGGTCGATTATACCACCGGCATCGTGACATTTACGCCCGCGCCCGCGATTGGCGTAGTGATCACTGTGACGGGCGAGTTCGATATTCCGGTGCGCTTTGATACCACCATGACCTCGGTTGGGCGTTCGGCATATAATGAGCATCTCGACACCTTGACGCTGGTGGAGGTGCGCGAATGAGCCGCACTCTCTCCGCAGGCCATATCACGCATCTGGCGGGCAATACGCACACGCGCTGCACGATGCTGCGGCTTGACCTGATTGACGGGTCGGTGCTGGCGATCACGGATCACGACCAGCCCATCACGTTCGATCTGGGCGATGGCGCGGCCACCTATTCGCCCACCACTGGCATCCTGCCAAGCGATCTAGCTTTGTCCACCGGCTTCGAGGCCGACGATGTGGAAATCAGCGGGCCGATTGCAGACGATGTGACGTTGCCTGCAATCCTCGGTGGGCGGTTCGATGAGGCCCGCGCCCGCATGTTCCAAGTCAATTGGGCAAACCTTGCAGACGGGGCAATCCCGTTGATGAGGGGCCGGGTGGCGCTCGGCACGGTTAAGGGCGGGCAATTTACGCTGTTGATCCACTCGCAAGTGGGCCGCTTTTCTCAACGGATCGGGCGCACGATCACCGGCTATTGTGATGCAGACTTCGGTGATGTGCGGTGTGGCTTCACGGTCCCGACCATTTCGGCCACTGTCACCGGCATTGTCGATGCGCGGCAATTCACGGTGTCCTATACCGGCAGCTATGCCGACGACCATTTCAACATGGGGTCAATCGTCTGGACTTCCGGCGCGTTGGTCGGGACGCGCCCGGTCGAGATATTCGACTGGTCGGTTGCGGGTCTGGTGACGCTTTGGACGCCGCTTGCCGGTCTGCCGCTGATCGATTCCACGCTGACCATTCGCAAAGGTTGCCTGAAAACGCGGCCTGCCTGCTTGGCTTACGGCAACATGATCAATTTTCGCGGTTTCCCTGATGTGCCGGGGTCTGACCAAGTGCTGAAATACGCCACGCCGGGTCAAGGGAATGTCGCGCCATGATCGGGGAACGGATCGTCGCAGAGGCGCGGGAATGGATCGGCACACCGCACCACCATCAGCAATCGGTCAAGGGCCGGGGTTGTGATTGCAAGGGGCTGGTCGCGGGCGTGGCGCGGGAAATGGGCCGACCGGAAGGCGCAAGCCTGTTTGCGGGCATGGGCAATTATTCAACGGTGATCCCGACGCGGCTGTTGCGCGACGGCTTGGCCGCATTGTTCGATCAGGTGAGCGAGATCCAAGCGGGCGATGTGTTGTTGCTGATTGTCGGGGGAAAGCCTCAACATCTGGCAATCGCAACCGGTACGGGTCGGATGATCCACACATATTCATCAGGGCCAATGGCGGTGATTGAGGTTCCGATGGGAACTGCATGGAACCGGGCAATTGACAGCGTTTGGCGCTGGAGGGAAATCTAATGGCGATCAGCATCCCCGGCCTAATGGTCAGCCTCGCGCTGACCGGCCTCAACATGGCATTGTCCATGACGCGCAAAATCGAGGGGCCGCGCCTTGATGACCTGAAAGTCACGACCGGCGACTATGGCGCTGCGCTGCCGATGTTCTGGGGAACCCGCAAATTCCAAGGTTGCCCGATTTTCTATGCTGAAAACATCCGTGAAGAAAAGCACAAGAGCAAAACCAAGGGCGGGAAATATAACGAATATAAATACTTCGGCACATGGGCTTGCGCGATTGCGGGCCATGAAATCGAGGGCGTCACCCGCATCTGGTTCGACAAGCATCTGGTCTATGATGCGACCGGCGCGGGGCCGCGTGTGCCGGGTGGGTTTTTCTCTCCATCACGGGAAGAATTTCTCACGGATTTGGAAGATGCCACATTCTCGACGGTGTTGGGCCTGTTTGTCCGCGCCAAGGGCGGCGGCGGGATGCGGATTTATTACGGCAAGGAAACGCAAGAGCCTGACACGCGCATGTTGGCAACAACGGAAGCGCGGCACGGTGCGGGGACTTGTCCATCCTATCGCGGCACAGCGTATGTTTTCTTTGATGATGTGCCATTGGAAAAGGTCGGTAATCGCATCCCGCAGGTGACGATTGAATCGGTCAGCAACAAGACGCTGATTTATCCATCCGCTACGATTGTTGCGCCTGAAACCCCTCCTTATCAGTTGAATGGATTAACTTATTCTTCTGATTTTTCGCGGTTTCTGTGGGGTGTTGATGGGCGCTTCTGCCTTGTTGATACAGCCTCGCGGACGGTGCTTTCCTCCGGTGAATTCCCATCATCTGTGATTTCAGGCAACGTATGCTATGGGTTTGACTGGACTGGCGCGATTTATGCAGTTGATGGCACGGATGGGGTCGTCAAGAAATTCACACCGGACGGCACATTTTACATGGGGCCGGTATTCGCGACGACTGATTACACCTATTCTCTGCAACTGCTGACGGATGGCAGGGGTGTTGAACATATTCTCACGACCAGCTTTGGCGGGGTTCAGACGTTCAATCACTTTATGATTGGCGTTGGCATTGATGTGGCAACGTTAAATCCTGTGGATGAAGTCGGGGTCGCCTTCAAGGTCGAATTCTTTGTTGTGGATGGTTATGGCGACATTTTTGGTGTCGGCTGCGATATAGCTGCTGATACGCTATATTTTTGGCGGATTGTTGCCACAGGCGAAAACCACACAATCACGAATTTCTATTCTGTTGCGACCGCTGGTATCACTGGCGGCGTGACGGGTGTTGCGTTTTATAACGGCCATTTCATTGTCCATATGAGCGATAAGTTGTGGAAGGTCGATGCCACAGATTTCACTCTCGTCACATCAGTGGCCGCGCCGACTTTGCCCGCTGTCGGCCCTTATAATAATTGGATCAATCTCCCGCCGAATTCATCAACGATCTGGTTAGGTTCTAGCGAAGTTTCGCTGAATGACCTAAGCGTTGTCAGGACTATCTCGCCGGGGTCTTGGGTGGGCGGATTGCCATCTGGAGTTAAGATTTACGATCCGGCCAATCATGCATTAATTCATGCACCTGATTATCAAGATGATATTTGGTGGCTGTATCTAGATCGTATCGGGTCAGAGGGGGTGCAGTTAAGCGCCATCGCCTCTGATGTAGCAGATTGGTGTGGGGTTGAGGACCATGACTTCGGCGCATTGAGCCAGATGGTCCCCGGCTATTCGGCCACGCTCGGCACGGGTCGCGACATTCTTGAGCCGCTGTTCGATGCGTATGATTGCGATGTGCGGGTCCATGATTTCACGGTCGAGGGTGTCGTGCGCGGCGCTCTATCCAGTGGCACGGTTGCGACAGAATGGATGGTCCGGTCTGGTAATGAGCCGCGCTATAAGGTGGATATTAAGCAGGCATCGGAATTGCCTCGCGCCTTGGTGTTCAATTTCAGCGATCTGGACAAAGAACAGCAGGCCAATTCGGTGCGCGTGTCGCGGCCAGCTGATGCCACCGATGCCAAGGCCGAACAATCGATCGATATGTCCACGCTGGCGGTCAGCACGGACACGGCGCGGTCATTGGCGGAACGGTATTTCCGGCGTTTGTGGAATGGGCGTGAAGTCACGAAACTGACGCTGACGCACAAGGAATTAAGCCTTGAGCCTGCTGACTTGAAGGTGCTGGAACTGGACGGTGAGGAACGTTTCAGCCGGTGCGTCAAAACGACGATCCAGAAAGACCGCATCTCGACTGAATGGGTGTCGGACTCTCCATCGCTGGCATTGCTGACCAATGCGGCGGGCGCGGTGATGGATGGTCGCCTGCCGTCTGTCATTCCGGTCCCGCTGCCGACCAAGGGCGTGTTGCTTGATGTGCCATTGGCTGCGGATGTGCATGAAAACGCCACACCATTCGTTTACTATGCGGCTGGCCCTTATGGCGAAGGCATGTGGACCGGCTGCGACTTCCTCGCATCTGACACCGGCATTGATTTTGTCAGCGGATGGGCGGCAGTTCCGTCCACGGATGGTATGTCATGGGGTTATTGCGTCACGGCGCTTGGTGATGCACTGCCGTGGGTTGAGGATACCGGCAACGAGCTGCATGTGGTGATGAAGTCGGGGACGCTCACCAGCATCACCCATGATGAAATGCTGAATAATGCGGGCATTAATCTGCTTCTGGTCGGTGATGAATATGTCCAGTTTCAGACGGCGACCCTCCAAGGTGATGGCAGTTATAAGCTGACCGGCCTCTTGCGTGGTGGGCGCGGCACCGAACAGCACATCGGGACACATGCGGCGGGCGAAACGGTCATCGTATTTGATGCGCGGGTCGGGGCGCGGGCGATGGGTGTCAGCGAGATTGGGGATACCGATCATTACAAGGCTGTCACGGTCGGGCGCGATCCTGATGCGGCCTTCACGACGACGCTCACTTATGCCGCAGCCGCGCACCGTCCCTATGCGCCTGTGCATGGTGTGTTGACGCGCAACACCGGTACGAACGACTGGTCGATCACGGCCACGCGCAGGACGCGCCTCGGTGGGGCTAATGTCGATGGGCAGGACGTGCCGTTGGGCGAAGCCAGTGAGGCGTGGGAGGCCGACATTCTGGACGGCACAACGGTCAAGCGGACCATCACCGGCACCAGCCTGCCGCTGGCATACACAAGCGCCATGCAAGTCGCGGACTGGGGATCAAACCAGACGGTTCTGTCCGTATCGCTTTATCAAAAGTCACCTAGCTTGGGGCTTCGTGGCTTCCCGCTGGCACTCGCAGCTTAAGGACCAATTATGACGACACCACGCACGTCCGCACCTGAATGGGCTGCGGCGCAAGCCACGCCTTGGACGGGGCATAATCAGGCGCTCCGGGTTTTGGATGCGGCGGCTTCGCGCTGGATCATTGAGGACCGCGATTTGACCGCGCCTCCCGGCTCATGCGCCGATGGCGCTTGCTATCTGATCAAGGCAACTGCGACTGGCGCATGGGCTGGGCTGGATGGCAAGTTGGCTATCGCGCTCGGCACCAATGCGGCCAGCGGCTGGCATACAGTCACGGTCGCGGTCGAGGGGGTCCAACTCTACATTCGCGATGAAAACACCACGATTGAATATGATGGGGCCGCATGGAACGTCGTGGGTTCTCTATTGATCCCGTTCTCAGTCGGCATTGCATTCACATCAACGCCTACCGGCAGCGAGGTTCTGGCGCTCTATACATTCGCAGAGGCTGTCACATTCCTTGATGACTGGGCAGGGGCTGTCGGTGATGTTGGCACGAACCCAACCTCATCATTTGTTCTTGATGTTCAAAAGAACGGATCGGCGGTTGGCACTGTCACGATTTCAACTGGCGGCGCATTTACATTCGCAACTACCGGCGCGGCAGTCTCTTTCGCGATAGGCGACCAAATTAAGATTATTGCCCCTGTGACCGCAGACGCGACGGTTGCAAACGTCTCAATCACATTCAAAGGGGAGCGCGATTAATGGCACTCGTATCAACTGATAGCTTTGACACATATAATGGCACTGGCACCAACACCGGTGTCCAAGCCAAATGGACAAATACGGGGGGCGTGACCAATACATCGCTAACGAGCGGTCGATTTGGCGGTCAGGCATTACGGATGAATTATACAACTGGTATCCCCGGCCAGTGGTATATTCGTTCTTTTTCAGCCAATCGCGCATCCTTTGCGGTGGGTGGGGCAATAAGATTTAGTTCGGTCGGAAACCTGCAAACGACAAGTGGCGGGGCGGCGACGATCATGTTTCTCGGTGGCGGCATCGGTCAGTTTGGTCTGCTGTTCAATAGCTCTGGTCAGATTGTGGCTGTGCGTAGCGGAATCGGGGTGCAGACCCCTACTGTGATCGGGTCATCTGCAACAGGCGTTGTCGCCGCAAATACATATTATTTCATGGAAGTCGAAGCCACTATTTCGGGGACGACTGGCACCATCACAGTGTATTTGGATGGCGTTGCAAAACTGACGCTTACATCAATCAACAACAAGAATAATGGATCGTCTGCGGGTGTGGATCAGATCGGGATCGTTAGGCCGTTGGGCAGCAGCACCTCTGAAACATTCGACTTTGATGATTTTTATGAAGCAGACACCAATACTCGGATTGGCCTTGGCCGCGTCGAGGTGATTCGTGCGTCCGCAGATGTTGCACAGGGGTGGACGCGATCAGCGGGCGCTGTGAATTACTCGCTGACCAATGAGACGCTAGTCGATGGGGATACCACCTATGTGCAAGCGTCATCCGTGGGAGATGTGGATACCTATGATTTTGGAGCGCTCTCTTCGACCCCGGCGACAATTTACGGTGTGCAAATGGTTGTGTTTGCAGAAAAGACAGACGCGACGGCGCGGTCGATTGCATTGCAGGCCAAGTCGGGGGCTACCACCAGTGACGGCCCTGACTATGTGCTCACGTCGCTGTCCTATGGTCGCCATGAGCGAATGATGACCGTTGATCCAAATACCTCCGCTGCTTGGGCCGCTAGTGCGGTTGAGGCAATTCGCGGTGGGCCGAAAGTGACGGTGTAAAATGGCGAACGAATATCGCGTCACTTCAGTTTCGTTCGAAACACTGCACGGCGGCGCGGCAGCTGCGCGGGTCTCGTCATTGTCGGCAGAGGTTATGCATATCGGTGCTGCGGCTGCACGAGTGTCGTCAGTATTTATAGAGGTGTTTCGCTCAATTGAAGATGCGCCAGCCATGAGCCGCCGCCGCGCTGCTGTCATCATCAACTGATGGGGTCGCTGTAATGTCCGTAGATGAGCGCGGCCCGCGCAATAGGATAGCGGGATGAGCAGCACAGCCACCACCAGTGAACGAACACTCTCCGACGCCGATGTGGAGGCTGTCGCTGAACGTCTTTACGCGCGGATCACCGAGGACTTCTATCGCGACTTGGGCAAGGGTCTGTTTGCGATGGTCAAGAAGGCTGCAATCGCGTTTCTCATTGCGGTTGCCGCTTATGGCGCAATGGGCGGCATCCCCAACCATGTGCAAGTGGTAAAATGAAAGCTGGCACCTTCAAAGAGGCTCTAGCCAATCGCGTCAACTGGGCGCTGCTTGGCGGCGGTCCTGCGCTGTCAGCGTTTGCCTGCTGGCTGGTCTGGATACTCTGGCAGGGCGGCTGGCCGCAAGATACCGCCGCACAGCGCATCCATATCCTCGGCACGGCGCTGTTCGGCATCATTGGCATATTGGGTGTCGTCATTGCGTTGATCGGGCTGGCGGGGCCTCTTCGGGCGCTCAAGGCTGGCGTTGGGCCTGCGTCGGTGCAGATCGATGGGGATGAAGCATGAGCATTGAACAGATGATCGACGCCACCATTGGGCGTGAGGGTGGTTATTCGGATAATCCGGACGATGCCGGTGGCAAAACCATGTGGGGGATCACCGAGGCTGTCGCCCGCAGGCATGGCTACAAGGGCGCGATGCGCGATCTCCCGCGCGAACGGGCGGTTGCGATCTACCTGCAGGAATATGCCATCAATCCCGGCTTCGCTGCTATCGCTGCCGTTTCGCCGCGCGTTGGCGAGGAACTGTTCGACACCGGCGTCAACATGGGGCCGGGGGTGCCGTCGCTGTGGTTTCAGCAGGCACTCAATGCGCTCAATGGTGGGGCGAAGCTGTATCCCGACATTCCAGAGGACGGTTCAATCGGGGCCAAGACGCTGGCAACTTTCCACGCATATCTGCGGACGCGCGGCGGCGATGCGGAAGGTGTGATGCTCAAGGCGCTCAACGCCATGCAGGGCGCACGATACATTGAACTGGCGCGGCTGCGGACAGCGAACGAAACCTTCGTGTTCGGCTGGCTGCGGACGAGGGTCGGGCTGTGATTGGGGTCGTGGACGCGGTCGCGGTCGCCATCAAATATTGGCGGCAGATCGGCGTTGCCATCGTCATCATCGCCCTGACCATTGCCCTTGGCCTTGCCAAGCAGGACGCCCGCCATTGGGAGAAGAAGGCGGGCAACATTCAGTCCGCCTTTGATCTGACGGTTAAGAACTATCGCACCGCTCAAGCTGAGGCCACCCGCATCGCCAAAGCCGAAAAAGCCCGAAAGGAAACACAACATGCACAAGCCGCTGCCGCTGCGGATGCTGATTATTCTCAGCTTCGCGATGCTTATCGCAATGCCGTTGGCAGGGTGCAACAAGCCGGGACCAATCAAGGTCATTCCACTGGCCCCGATTTGCGCGGAGACACCGGCTCGGCCATCTTTCATGAAGGCGCGGCCAATGACCCCCGCGTTTCTATCAGCCGATCCGATGCGCTGATCTGCGCGGATAACACGGCATTTGCCCAGAAGGCTTATGATTGGGCGGAGTTGGTCTCAGGGGTGAGGTAGGGCGGCTTGAATGTCACAAGATTTTCCTGCGATGTCACAAGTCCGCGCTATTTGATCGGGTTTTGATTTTGCGCCTTGCAGAAAGGCGGAAGTGACGGAAAAGCGCCGTTTGTTTATTTGATAGGTTAACGCAAACGCGATTGCCTTAACTTAACGCGCGGCTAAGTTAAGGCTTATCCCATCCATCGCATAACCCGCGTTTATGCTGGTGGGCGATATTCTCCACGTTCGATCATGCGGGCGATCACTTGCGGCCAGTTGGTGTCGTCGCGTTTCATGGCATCCAACCAAGCAACAATCTCGCGTTCGGTCTGCTGGCGGGCTGCATCGTACGCAATCTCTGCGACATAATAAGTGTCTTGCGTGTGCGTCTGGTCGGCCTGATCAACGATACGTCGAGCGATAGCCTTGGTCGCAGCCTTGAACTCACTCATCACTCTTTCCCTTCACAATTTCAGCCGGGTCGAGGGCGCGGACGGCCCTTGATGCAAAAAGCGGCATATTGTTTCCGTCTGGGTCGGGGTGAATGTAACCGATCACACCTTTCGCAGCAGCCTCTTGCATCAGCTGTGCGCCTTCGATCATCGCGGCAATGCGCCAAGGGTCAAGCGCAGACAGAACGCGTTGGGCAGTTTCATAGCTGACATGTTCATGTAAGGCCTCGTCAAGCCAGCCCGCGATTTCATCTAACGTCGCATCACTCACACTCGTCATGGCTTGGCCTCCAATGCTGCGCGGGCTGCTGCAATCATCTGCGGAACCACGTTTGGGTTGCCGCCCACTTGAATTACAAAACGACTGTCAGTGAGGAACCAGCCCAACGCCTCCCGCAACCGCGCGATCTCCGTTGCCTGTGCTTCGAGGGTGTCGGCCATCTGCTGCAGCATTACCGGGTCGGTGTCATCTTCTCGCGCCCGCTTAATCAGATCATCGGTCATTACTTGCTCCCCGGATAATTACCGTCGCTGCAATCACGTAACGCCCATAAAAGGGTAAAGACGATAGCCAAAAAGGCGATTACTGGGATGCAATCAGCCATCACTCACCCCCTACCGCAGCCGCAAGACAGGCGCNNTCCACCATCTCGTCGCTTGGGTTGGCGAAGAGGTCGAGGGCGGCTTGGAAACCGGCTTCGAAAGTGTGTCGCTCGTAATCACTGCCAAACTCGCTGGCGTATGAAGACCAAGCCGCGTCCATCTGTTCACGCATGTCCATCACTTTGGCTCCTTCGTCATAAGTGCGCGGATGGTGGCTGCGATTTTCTGCGCTGTGAATGTCCGTTGATCGAACCATCCCGTGTCCGTTTCATCAGCCACCTTCGCAGCCTCTTCCAGCGCGGCGTTTCGTGCTGCGATGCTGTGGGCGGCGAAGTCCTCGGCCAACTCTTTGACGGCTTTGTCGGCATCCCGCATTGGGTTACTATCCTCGTTACTATAAATTACCCAATACCAGTCTTTCGCCCTTGCCATGTCCACATCAGTCACACCAACCTGTGTCATGTCAGTTCTCCTTTGCATGGAGGATCAGGTTTTTGACAAACCAAGGGCCGAATGCACCTTCACGCCCTAAGTCCCGATGCCCATCCAAAATATCAACGAGCAACGCCATCTGATCTGGGTTTAGGTGCATGGAGGTTTTCCCGCCGTGCCGTGAAGTGATGCGGATTTTTATATTCGCGCTCATGTCAACTCTCCTGCACGATCTTGAGGCCACGCGCGGCGAGGGCTTGGCGCAGGTCTTTATGCTCTCTCTCGTCCAGAGGTTGGATGCCAATAGCCTCAACCAGCGCATCAGACAGGGGATCAACCGGCTTGGGGATGACAAAGCGTTTACGCAGAACGTCTCCTCTCCAGTTCAGGTCCCCGTCTGGCGATTTAGACAACGCGGTGCTTAGGTGGTCGAGTTCCTCGCTCACATCCTGCTTGAATGCCTCAAACGCCTCGATATTTTGGACAAGGATCTCCCAAGCATAGCTATACATGCAACTCGCTTGGTCCTTCTCAAGCGGAAGGTTGTCGTCTAGGGCGCGGTTCGCATTAATGGCCGCAAGGGCCATATTCCGGGCGGTCGTCATGTCAGTTCTCCCGTTGCTTCGGCAATGGCTGCGCGAAGATCGGCGCATTCTGGTTCATGCACCTTGCTATCGTCGCCAATGCGCTCCTTGGAGCAGAAGCAATAACCCTCTGGCATCGCACCAAGACCCATCACGGCTTCAAGCATATCGCTCTTGTCCTCGCGGGCTATCTCCATGCCGCGCTTGAGGCCTGCGAGGGCGATTTTCATTTGAGGCCAACTATCGCGCAAGCCTTCGCGGTATTCTTGTGCCCCTTTTGGCTGGCTAGTATTCGCCATATCTGACGCGCAAATCTCCCGCGCTTCCAACACCAGCGGATCAATTGTGGCGATGTCCTCCGGCCCTGATTTTCCCTCCTCACCCGCAGAAATGCTTAGGTTAGGGGTGATCGCCGTGCGGGCTATCTCCACGATGGCAAGGTTGTGCTTGGCGAGATAGTGACGTAGGCGTTCGACATACCCACACGGCCCCTGATAACTCAATGTATCACTGTCCATGTCCTTGATCGCCTCAACCAGCGGATCAACAGCGGGCGTGGGTTGCCAGTTGGTGCGCCCAAGCATGGCAGCAGCTTCCATAGCTGTCATAAAATCGCCTACTGCGTGGAGACGATACGCCTCTTCCACCCGCGCCTCGTCGAGTTCTTCGTCGGTCATGCTACTTTCTCCAGTGTCATTTTCACCACGCCGGTAAATCCATCAGCGGGGTCTGTTTCATAATCTGAGGCCCGTTCCAGCCGTTTACGGCACGGCGGAATCCATCTCAGCCGGGTGTCGGTGTCATCAAGCCACACCAGCCAAGCGTAGGCGGTCGCGGTTGATCCCTTGGCGGACAGCTTACCCTTGTGCATCACCACCCGTTCGGTGAATTGCAGGACAAAGCTGGGCGGGCGCAGACGATACAGGCGGTCATATCGTCCGATGCCTTCCAGAAAGGCGGCGCGGACGATCACCGCGACCCCAAGTCGGCTGCTATTCAACGCCCGCTCAATAAATTGCTCGGCAAGACGAAATGGCGGGTTGGTGATGGTCCAATCCACCCATTCAGGGTCTGGGCCAAACAGATAGTCCTGCACTGGAAGGCCTACGCCATAGTCATGCACATCGCTGGCCTCGACGCTGGCGAAATACTCCGATAGCGGCTTGACCATGTGGCCGCGATTGGCGGCTGGCTCACGGCAGTTGTGGCGCTCGATTGCGTAGCCTTCACTGGCCAGCCACTCGCAAAGGGCGCGGGTGGCCCAAGGTGGCGTGGGAAAGTCGTCAAGGCTATCGTGGGCCTCAACCCGGCGCTGCATGACAGCGGTTGATACGTTTTGGCTCATGCCATTTTCCCCTTCCGTTTTGTTGAACGGATGCGGAACGACTCAACGTAGCGACCCCATAACGACCCCTTCCCGGTCGCCGATGGCGTTTTCGTCGCTTGTAAGTATTTGAAAAATTGGTGCACCCGAGAGGATTCGAACCTCTGGCCNNGGCAGCGCTCTATCCAGCTGAGCTACGGGTGCATGGCATGTTGCTGTGCTTCGAAAGGCGCTTAGCAAAGGCGGCGAATGGATGCTAGCGGCTTTTTGTCTTTCTCATGGCGGCTCGAGAGGAAAGCCGAACGCCCGTTATCGAGATCGAAGCGGCGATGGCCGGCAAGGCACAACGTCCTTGGCGCTGCATGTGTGGTGCATTGTTTGACACTTCAAGGTGTTTAAAAGATGCGTGGGTGTAAATGGTTGATCGCAATGGCTGACCTCGTATACCTGCATGTTCATCATACATTTCTCAGGTCGGAAATATATTAAGTGCTGCTGAAATCAGGAAACAATGTATCGGCGCGGCGCGGTATCATCCTTGCTGGAGGGTCTGGTACGCGTTTGCACCCCTTGACCGTGCCGGTCAGCAAGCAGTTGATGCCGGTCTATGACAAGCCGATGATCTATTATCCCCTGTCGGTGCTGATGCTGGCGGGGATTAGTGATGTGCTGATGATCACTACCCCTTATGATCAGGCAGCTTTTCGCACATTGTTGGGCGATGGTTCGCAATGGGGCATGAACATCGAATATGCGGTGCAGCCCAAGCCGGAAGGGCTGGCGCAGGCCTATCATATTGGCGCGGATTTTGTCGGTGATCGTCCTTCTGCGTTGATTCTTGGCGATAATATATTCTACGGCCATGGTCTGCCGCAAATGCTGCATGCGGCGGATGCGAGGACCGACGGGGCGACGGTGTTCGGCTATTATGTCAAGGACCCGCAGGCCTATGGCGTGGTGTCTTTCGATGAAGACGGCCGGGCGGAAATAATTGAGGAAAAGCCGGCTGCGCCCAAGTCCAACTATGCCGTTACGGGCTTGTATTTCTATGATGGCAAGGCGGTCGAATATGCCCGTCAGGTGAAGCCATCGGCGCGGGGCGAGCTGGAAATCACTGACCTCAATCGCATCTATCTTAAACGGGGCAATTTGAATGTCGAATTGATGGGGCGCGGCTTTGCGTGGCTTGATACCGGGACGCATGGCTCGTTGCTGGATGCGGGTCTTTATGTCCGCATCACCGAGGAGCGTCAGGGCTTGAAAATCTGCTGCCCCGAGGAAATCGCCTGGCGCAAGGGCTTTATCGACGATGCCCAATTGGAGAAGGTGGCTAGGCCATTGTGTAAAAGCGGCTATGGACAATATCTGCTCGATCTCCTGCATCGGAAGGTCAAATGATCGTCGAGCCGACCCGGATTCCGGACGTTAAGCTGATTACGCCCCGTGTCTTTGGCGATGAGCGCGGGTTTTTCATGGAAACATGGAATGCAGCGGCATTTGAGGCGGCGGGGCTGGACCTCCATTTCGTGCAGGATAATCATAGCCGGTCGGCGCGCGGGGTGTTGCGCGGCCTGCATTATCAATTGCACCAGCCACAGGGGAAATTGGTGCGGGTGACGGCTGGTCGCGTGTTCGACGTCGCGGTCGATCTGCGACGCTATTCAGCGACATTCGGCCAATGGGTCGGGGTGGAGCTGTCGGCGGTCAATAAGCAGATGCTCTGGGTGCCGCCCGGCTTTGCCCATGGCTTTGTCACCCTCGAAGATGGCACGGATTTTCTGTATAAATGCACGTCATTATACGATCCGACGGATGAGCATTGCGTGTTGTGGAATGATCCGCAGATCGGGATAGACTGGCCGTTGGGCGATATGGACCCGATCTTGTCAGCCAAAGATGCGGAGGGTCGTCTGTTGGTAGATGCGGCGGTCTATTCATGAAGGTGCTGTTGACGGGCGCGGGCGGGCAGCTTGGCCGTGCATTGATGCAGGCGCGCCCAACAGATGCGGACGTGATCGCGCTTGATCGGGTGGCGCTCGATATTGGTGATCGTGCGGCGGTGTTGGCGGCGGTGGCGGCGCATCGGCCTGAACTGATCGTCAATGCAGCGGCCTATACAGCGGTCGATCGGGCCGAGCAAGAACCAGAAGCGGCGGCGCAGATCAATCATCATGCCGTCCAGTATCTGGCCGATGCGGCGATGACATATGATGCGCGGTTGGTGCATGTATCGACCGATTTCGTCTTTGATGGGATGCAGGGTCAGCTCTATTATATCGATGATACACCCCGGCCATTGAGCGTTTATGGCGCGACAAAATGGGCGGGTGAGCAGGCGGCATTATCGGCTCCGAACAGCCTGATTGTCCGCACTTCTTGGGTCTATGGCGTGGATGGCGCGAATTTCGTCAAGACGATGCTACGGCTGATGGCGGCGCGGGACGAAGTGCGGGTGGTCGCCGACCAGATCGGCACGCCGACACATGCGGCATCGCTGGCGCGCGCGATCTGGGCGCTGGCCGGGCAGGGGGCGGCCGGCATCGTCCATGTCACAGATGCGGGCGTGGCGTCCTGGTATGATTTCGCGCAGGCGATACAGGATGAGGCGGTGGCGATCGGCCTGCTGGATCGCGTGGTCCCGATTGTGCCGATTGCGACCGAGGATTATCCTACCCCTGCCAAGCGCCCTGCGTTCAGCGTGCTGGATAAAAGCGCCAGTTGGGCGCTGCTTGGTGTACCAGCGGCGCATTGGCGTGCCGAGCTTGGCCTGATGCTTCACCAATTGAAAGACATGACCCGTGGCTAATCTTCTCGTCACCGGCGCTGCTGGTTTCATCGGTGCCAATTTTGTCCGCTATTGGCGTGAACAATATCCCGCTGATGGAATCGTCGCGCTCGATGCGCTGACCTATGCAGGCAATGTCGCCAATCTCGACGGCGTGCCGCAGGTCACATTCGTGCATGGCGATATTCGCGATGAGGCGTTGGTGGCGGGCTTACTGGCGACGCATGACATCGACACGCTCGTGCATTTCGCGGCGGAAAGTCATGTCGATCGCTCCATTCAAGGACCGGATGCATTTATCGACACCAATGTGTTGGGCACCCATGCCTTGTTGAAGGTCGCGCGCGCCTATTGGCTGGATAATGGTCCGGTTCGGCCGCATCGCTTTCACCATGTCTCCACCGATGAAGTTTATGGGGCATTGGGTAAAGAAGATCCCGCCTTCACCGAAACTACGGCCTATGCGCCCAATTCGCCCTATGCGGCGTCCAAGGCGGCATCCGACCATCTCGTTCGCGCCTATCACCATACATATGGCTTGCAGGTCACGACCTCCAATTGCTCCAACAATTATGGGCCATATCAGTTTCCGGAAAAGCTGATCCCGTTGTTCATCGTCAATGCGCTGCATGGCCGCGCCTTGCCGATTTATGGCGATGGCCAGCAGATCCGGGATTGGCTTTATGTCGAGGACCATTGCCGGGGGATTGAGCGCGTCCTGAAAAATGGCCGCGTGGGCGAGTGCTATAATATCGGCGGTGGCGAGGAGATGGCCAATCTGGTCGTGATCGACACCTTATGCGCCGCAATTGATCGCGCCTTTGCCCATGACCCGGCTCTGGCGGTACGCTTTCCCGATGCCCCAGCGGCCAAGGGCGTGCCGACTGCATCGCTTAAAACCAACGTTGCCGACCGGCCCGGTCATGATCGGCGTTATGCGATTGACGAGACGAAGAGCCGCCATGAACTGGGCTATGCCCCGGCACATGGCTTTGCCGATTGGTTCGCCCGGACATTGGCGTGGTATCTCGACAATGAAGATTGGTGGCGGGCGATCATGGATGGCAGCTATCGTGACTGGATCGAGGTGAATTACGAAACGCGGTCTGGGGCGGCGGCCCGATAAGGGGGCCTGTCCAGTGATGCGGGTATATATTTTGTGTCTGAAAACAGCCTGTCTTTGTGGGTGTGCGTCAATATAGTTGGTCCTGATTTTGTGGCTTTTCCTGTAGGGGCCGACCTTGTAATGGGCGCAGTACCGCTGACGGAGCATCATTGAAATGTGGACTACCATTACCCGGACGATCGCCCTCATGACCCGTGAGGAGAAACGACGCGGGGGTCTGCTTTTGGTGCTTGTTGTCCTGATGGCGATGTTCGAGACCTTCGGCATTGCGGCGTTGTTGCCCTTTTTCCAGTTGCTCAGCGATCCGAGTGCGATCGATACCAACAAGCTGGCGCGCCATATCTATCACTGGAGCGGGCTGACCAGCCACCACAGCTTTTTGATGGTCATCGGCTTTTGCGCCTTTGGCATCATTGTCTGCGCGGCGACGATCCGGATCATAACCACCTATGCGATGAACCTGTTTGCGCAGGTCGGCGGGCATCATCTCGCCGAACGCTTGCTCGGGACCTATCTGCGCCAGCCCTATGTTTTCTTTCTGGAACATCACAGCAGCGATCTGACCAAGAAGATCATGTCGGATTCCCAGATGCTGGTCACCTTGATCCTGCAACCCGGTATGTATGTGATTGCATATTCGATCGTGTTGATCACCATGACGAGTTTGATGCTGGCGCTGGACCCGCTGCTGGCTTTGGTGGTCGGCGGCGTGATCGGCGGCATGTATGTGCTGATCTTTCAGGTGATCAAGCGGCTTTTGTCGCGCATCGGTCGCGATCTTGAAGTGGCGACCAAAGAGCGTTTCTCGTCGATCGATATCGCACTTGGCGGCATCAAGGATATCAAGCTCTTGGGTCGTGAAAATGTCTATCTCGACCAGTTCCGCCCAGCGTCCCTGCGCTGCGCCCATCATCAGGCTACCAATGCCACCTTGTCGGAAACGCCGCGCTATCTGATCGAGGCCGTGGCGATTGGCGGCGCATTGGCGCTGGCGCTGATTTTGCTCACGACCCATAGTAGCGGTTCAGGTCTCGTGCTGCCGGGGTTGAGCGTCTATGCGTTGGCCGGGTACAAGCTGATCCCCGCCGCGCAACGTGTCTATAGCGGCCTTGGCAATCTGCGCTTCGGTGAAGGGACGCTCGATTCCATTACCGCCGATTTCGGCAACCAGATTTCTGTCGCGCATGTGGAGGAAACCCCGCCGCCTGCGATGATCCCCAGCCGTGAAATCCTGCTGGACGATGTGGTGTTCGCTTATCCCAATGCGAAGAAGAATGCGCTTGATGGGGTGCGGCTGACGATCCCGGTCGGCTCTTCGGTTGGTTTGGTCGGTGGCACCGGTGCGGGCAAGACGACATTGGTGGATATCATCCTTGGCCTGTTGACGCCGACCGGCGGCCAATTGGTGGTCGATGGCCAGGCGATTGACGCAGGCAATCTGCGCGCGTGGCAGCAGGCCTTGGGCTATGTGCCGCAATCGATCTTCCTCGCCGATGCGTCTGTTGCCGAAAACATCGCCTTGGGCGTTGCCAAAAAAGACATCGACATGGCCAAGATCGAAGAATGCGCCCGCATGGCCCAGATCCATGATTTCGTGATCAACGAGATGCCGAACCAATATCAGACCACCGTCGGTGAACGCGGTGTGCGCCTGTCAGGCGGCCAGCGTCAGCGCATCGGCATCGCCCGGGCCCTGTATCACAATCCGTCTGTGCTGGTGCTGGACGAGGCGACGAGCGCGCTTGATACCATCACCGAACAGGCAGTGATGGAATCGGTGCAGGCGCTGAGCCATCAAAAGACGATCATCATGATCGCCCACCGCCTGAGCACCGTGCGCGCCTGCGATACGATCTTCATGCTCGACCATGGGCATCTGGGTGCCCATGGGACATATGAAGAGTTGTTGGCGACGAACAAAAAGTTCAAGGCGATGATGTAAAAAATTACTGGTGAATGTTGTGCGTTATGAAATTCACCGACTGTCGCAGTACATTTATCAGATAATGGAATTATTTATTTTTAAATAATCCCGATATTATTTTACCTTTCGACCATCCTAGGTCCATCTCGCTCATGCCAATGTAAATTATTTCAAGTCCAAGCGATTCTCCTAGTCCTTCTACAGATTTAACGCTATATAAATTTATGTGCTCATGAATGTAGTGATTGATATCTGAGTTGGAATATTTGAAATTTTCAATTTCTATATCAGTTCTGTCTTGCGGGACTTCAATATATAGCAACCCGCCAGCGCGCAAATTTTTCAATATTTCTTTTACTGTGCTGTTCGGTTCAGACACATGTTCAAGAACATGGCATACCTGTATGTAATCATATAAAAATGTATCATCTAACTTATCAACTCTCTTATAATTTTCATTAATAAGAGGTTCGTTAGATACATCATATACACTTACATTTTTATCTACAAATTTTGTTGGGATAAATTTACCTTCTCCACCACCCCAATCAAGTATATTTTTTATATTTTTTGTATCTGAATATTTTTTAATGATAGAATCTACATTCTTTAGGCGTTCTTTAATTTCATTTTTATCTTTTCCTACAAGGTGTTGAATGGCATCATATGACGGCTCCACCTCGCACCTGTCTTTATTATATGTTTCTGATCTATAATCATGATATAAACCGCTTAGTAGGTCATATGAATAATTTTTTTCTGGACCTATAAAGTTGCAATCATTGCAAACTATAATGCTTGTTATTGGATTTGACTTATATATATTTAAAATTACTTTATTTGTTTCATTTTTAAATATATATTTTTTTAATACTTTAAGGATTTTACTTTTAATAAAATTATTTTTTTTGTTGCTGTATAATATTTTATCTTTTGTATTTGTAGTGAATTCTATGTTAAATACGCGCTTTCCAAAGAAGGGCGTGATGACACCTTTCTTTGAGATAGCTGTATTGTCAGAGTTGCAATTCCGGCAGCGGGTAATTTTTTCTGGTGCCATGTGAAGGAGTTGCCCCTAGATTGAATGGACTGAATTATTAACTCATGCAGCATATTGAGACGCTATTCTATTGCCAACTGCTTCGATGCTAAGCGGAGCAGTTTTCTGTCGGTCTCATAATAGCATGACATTCACCACGATCCTTGAATTGGATTGTTTTAGCCCTGCCTATCATGTGCGGTGGTGGGCGTGCGCCCCTACGATAGGAGGAGATTGAAATGTTAAACGCTTCGGTGGTTGATGAAAATATTTTTAGTGCTTATGCTCCTAGGTATTCAATCATTTATCCGATTTGCAATGTTGTTTTCAATTCTCATGCCAAGGTTATAATAATTTTTTAAAAATTTAATTTAACATAAATGAGAGTGGTCATTTTTACATGTATTCATCAGTAACTCCAAATCTAAAAAGAAGCCCGTATTACATTGTAGCGCCGCATTATGTTCAGACTTCTGCGGGAATCAGGTGTTTGCACATTCTGTGCCACTGGTTGAACCGGCTGGGTGAGCGTGCGTACATGGTTATTAGTGGTGGCGATGGCCTCCGAGAAACTTGTTTAGATTTGCAGACGCCTGTTCTGACTATGGACCTCGTTGATTATCATTATCAACAGGGGTTGAGGCCAATTGTCGTCTATCCTGAGGTGATTTCAGGCAATCCCTTTGATGCGGAAGCGGTTGTTCGCTGGGTGCTCAATTTCCCGGGGCTTTTGGGAGGGGACTCGGCTTATCCCGAAGGCGACATGGTCATGGCGTTTTCGAAGATTTTGGCTGATGCGGTCGACAAGGACGTACCTATTTTACATGTGCCTGTGATCAATCAGGACGTATTCAATATGGGCGAGGCTCGTCCGCGATCCGGTGCGGCCTTTTATGCCGCAAAATTCAAACATGTGCACAATGGCGTTGTCTTTAATCTGCCGAAGGGTGCCATTGAGATTACGCGTGATCGGCGCGATTCTCAAACGCCTGAAGAGATCGCTGAAATTTTCCGGTCTGTGGAAACCTTTTATTGCTTCGAAAATACTGCATTGGCGATCGAGGCTGTTTTGTGCGGATGTCCAGCGGTATTCATGCCGAATGAATGGCTGGATGTGCCAATCGCGATGAACGAACTCGGATGGGAGGGCTATGCCTGGGGCAATGATCCTGCCGAAATCGAGCGCGCCAGAAATAGCGTGACGCAAGGGCAGGCCAATTATCAGCGGACAATTGCCGAATTTTTCGAGCAATTACACGCCTTCATCGAGCGGTCGCAGGCGAAGGTTGCTGGCCAGCCTTATGTAAATAAAGTGAAATTTTTCAAATTGCAGGAGGAGACGCTGGCCGTCATGTCGGCCAAACGCATCTCCCGCATTATTCGCTTTCGGCCTACCTGGGGTTTAAAGGGGCTTTTACGCGTCTATTTTGCTTTGATCTGGGCGACTTTATATGGGTTCGTGTTTCAGAGCATCCTGAAGATGGGGCGGCGCATTCGGGCGGCGGCAGTTAGATTATTTGGCTGATATTTTGGTGTTGTCATTGTGCCCATGTGAGGCGGGTGGGGCCTGTCATCGCAATGTCGATGGGCTTCGTATCTGATCGATCAGAATGATTATTAAGAATTATATGAAGATATGCGTATATGCTTGATATGATTTTAACTCAGAATGGCCTCCGGTTGATGTTGTTAATAGCATCGGATATCAGATTTTTATGCCCGTGGTTTGGCTTGCATAGCGCTCTATGATTGAGTAGCGGGGTCTAGTCTTAAAACTGAATCGGATTATAGGATGCGTTGTGTTATTCTTGCGGGTGGTCTTGGCACTCGATTGGGTGAAGAGACTTCAATCCGTCCTAAACCGATGGTCGAGATTGGCGGAAAGCCGATATTATGGCATATTATGAAAATCTATGCCTCGCATGGGGTTAATGATTTCATAATTTGCTTGGGCTATAAGGGCTATCTGATCAAAGAATATTTCGCCAATTATTTTCTGCACACGGCTGATGTTACAATCGATCTTCGCGACAATGCGATGACTGTTCATCAAAACTGGAGCGAGCCGTGGACCATCACCATGGTTGAAACCGGCGATACGACCATGACGGGCGGCCGCCTCAAGGCCATCAAGCCCTATCTCAAGGATGATGAGGCCTTCTGCCTTACCTATGGCGATGGGGTTGCGGATGTGGATGTCGCGGCCTCCATCGCATTCCATCATGCGCATGGGAAATTGGCCACGATTACGGCCGTTGCGCCGCCGGGGCGGTTCGGCGCGCTTGAATTCGATGGGGATAAAGTCACGGCATTCAGAGAAAAACCGGCTGGCGATGGCGGTTTGATCAATGGCGGATTTTTCGTGGCCTCGCCTAAAGTGCTCGATCTGATCGACGGGCCTGATACGATCTGGGAGCAGGGACCGCTTGAGAAACTTGCCCATAGTGGCGAGTTGATGGCGT
The DNA here is from genome assembly GCA_002422945.1 of Sphingomonadales bacterium UBA6174. Classification (GTDB taxonomy): domain Bacteria; phylum Pseudomonadota; class Alphaproteobacteria; order Sphingomonadales; family Sphingomonadaceae; genus Alteraquisediminimonas. Next base: position 58,883 of record DITW01000061.1, read on the forward strand.
TCCGTCACGGCGGTTTCTGGCAGCCGATGGATACGCTGCGCGATCGCAACTATCTTGAAGAGCTGTGGCAGTCTGACGCACCTTGGAAGAGGTGGTGATAGATGAGTATTTGGGCGGGCCAGAAGGTTTTCATCACCGGTCACACCGGTTTCAAAGGTAGCTGGCTGTCCTTATGGCTGGCCAATCTGGGTGCTGAAGTCACCGGATATGCGCTGGCGCCCAATACCGAGCCGAGCTTGTTTGAACTGGCGCGCGTGCAGGAGCGGGTCAAACATATTGTAGGCGACGTGCGTGATCTTCCCTCGATGGAGGCGGCCATGCGTGCGGCGGCCCCTTCGGTGGTGTTTCACCTCGCTGCCCAACCGCTTGTGCGCCTGTCTTATGATGAGCCGGTTGACACCTTTTCGACCAATGTCATGGGCACGGTGAACGTTCTTGATGCGGTACGTCGCTTGCCGACTTGTCGTGCGGTGATCGCGGTGACCAGCGATAAATGTTATGAAAATCGCGAATGGGAATGGGCCTATCGCGAAAATGAGCCCATGGGTGGCTATGATCCCTATAGCGCGAGCAAGGGGGCCTCGGAATTGGTGATTTCCGCCTATCGCCGGTCATATTTTCAGCCGCCGGGCTCTGCCGGAGTCGCTTCTGTGCGGGCGGGCAATGTCATTGGCGGCGGCGACTGGGCGAAGGATCGATTGATCCCGGATATCGTGCGCGCACTGGGTGCGGGTGGACTGCCGGTTATTCGCTCTCCGGACTCCGTGCGCCCTTGGCAGCATGTGCTGGAAGCACTGGGGGGATATATCGATATCGCAGAACGGTTGCTTGCAGGTGAACGTAAATTTGCGGAAAGCTGGAATTTCGGCCCCTCTGATGACGATACGCGTCCCGTGCGCTGGATTGTGGAGCGGATGCTTGAAAAATGGGGGGCGTCGCAGGGCTGGCATTTCCCGGATAATGAGCAGCCGCATGAAGCCCATCTGTTGCGCTTGGATTGTTCCAAGGCGCGTGCGGCGATGGGCTGGCGGCCCCGCTTCAATTTGGGAACGGCATTGGACCGGATCGTGGAATGGCATCAGCAAGTGGGTGGCGGTGCGGATGCACAGGCTGTTACCTTGGCGCAAATACATGAATATCGCATGCGCACCACGGACGGCAGTGCCCATATGATCGACGCCCAACCAGATGATCAATTTCGCTAAGGATATTGCGTGAGCGGCGGATGCTTGGTCTGCGCGGCTCACTTAATCAGCAGATGTATTTTCCTTGAAGGACAAGTGTAATGACGACGCCTAGTTACGGCAACATTAGTGAAATCGTCGATGGCCGCAGTGAGGAAGAAGTGCGGGACCTGATCCTCGATCTCGTCGGCCATTATGCGCGCACTGCCCATGCCACCAAGCCATTCGTGCCGGGCGAGAGCGTGGTGCCGGTCTCCGGCAAGGTCTATGGCGAGAGCGACATGCGCATGCTGGTCGACAGCGCGCTTGATTTTTGGTTGACGACAGGCCGCTTCAACGAGGCGTTCGAAGCGCGTCTTGCCAAGCGTTTGGGGGTGGCGCATGCGCTGACGACCAATTCCGGTTCCTCTGCGAACCTGCTGGCGCTTTCGACGCTTACCTCCCATTATTTCCGTGGCGATGCGCTGAAGGCGGGCGACGAGGTCATCACCGTTGCGACAGGCTTTCCGACGACGGTGAATCCGTCGCTGCAATATGGCTTGGTGCCGGTTTTTGTGGATGCGGATATTCCGACCTATAACATCAAGCCCGAGATGATTGAGGCGGCGGTCAGTGAAAAGACGCGCGCGATCATGATTGCGCATACGCTCGGCAATCCTTTCGATCTGGGCGAAGTGATGCGCGTTGCTGAAAAGTATAATCTTTGGGTAGTCGAGGATTGCTGCGATGCGCTTGGCGCAACTTATAATGGTCAGAATGTCGGGACATTCGGCCATATTGGCACGCTGAGCTTCTATCCCGCGCATCATATCACCATGGGTGAAGGCGGGGCGGTATTTACCGACAAGCCGCGGCTGAAGCGCGTGATTGAATCGATGCGCGATTGGGGGCGCGATTGCTGGTGTGCGCCAGGTCAGGACAATACCTGTGGCAAGCGTTATGCCCGTAGCCTTGGTAAATTGCCGTTCGGCTATGATCATAAATATACCTATGGCCATTGCGGCTATAATCTGAAGATCACCGACATGCAGGCGGCGGTGGGTCTGGCGCAGATGGATCGGTTGGAGGGCTTTATTGCCGCCCGTCAACGCAACTTTGACCTGCTGACAGAAGGGTTGAAACCGCTTGAGGATATGATGATCCTGCCGCAGGCCACGCCCAACAGCCAGCCGTCATGGTTTGGTTTTCCCATTACCCTGCGACCGAACTTGCCTTTCAGCCGTGAAGATCTGGTGCAGCACCTGAACGACAAGAAGATCGGGACCCGGCTTTTGTTCGGCGGCAGCCTGTTGCGCCAGCCCTATATGCAGGGGCGTAATTATCGCGTCGTAGGTGATCTTACCAATTCGGATATCATCACTGAAAGCACATTCTGGATCGGTCTGTATCCGGGGTTAACGCCAGATCATATCGCCTATATGATTGATATTATTGCAAAATATATGAAGAAATAATGGTATGGTAAGGCTTAGGAAATATAAGAAATGATGGATCGAGACGATATTTATTCCCGCTTTGTTTCCTTAAAGGGCGAATTTGAAGCGGAAGGCCTTACGCGTGACGAAGTAGCGGGCGAAGCACTCTTTGCTGCCCGTAAAGGTCTTGATTATTTAGTGAAAATCGGCGGTTGTGAAGCAAAGTCGGACATCGTGTTTTTGCAGCAGGTGGGTATTACCAGCCTTGTCGCGCCGATGGTCGAGACCGCATTCGCCATGAAGAAATACATGGCGATGTTGCCGGATGGCGCCTTTCACCATATCGGTGTCACGATTGAAACATTCACGGCGGTTGAGAATATTGAGGCCATCCTTGATGCGGGTGTTAAGCTCACCGATGTGACGATCGGTCGCTCGGATCTGACCGCCTCTTTCGGTGGTGCAGGTGTGAATTGCGCCGAGACGATTGAAAAAGTCAAAATTGTGGCGCGGGCCGGCAAGGCGCGCGGTCTTGAAGTCACGATGGGTGGCAGTGTCAATGCAGAGACGCGCGCATTGTTGCGCGCTGATCAAGAGTTGACCGAACTGTTGAGCTTTATCGAAACGCGCAAGGCGATTATGCCCAGTGCGGGCTTTGTCCAAGACGGTGCTCTCGAAGCTGCGATTGATGCTGAGGTGGATTTGCTAATGCTCCGTTCTGCGATTTTGAATGTGCGCGGTGGTGAGGCGAGTGACCGGGTAGGCACATTGCGTAAGAGGCTGTAGTCTAATATGAATCTTAAGCTTATCCTCGACTTTGATGGTGTTTTGTTCAACAGCGCCTTTGAAGCATATTCTGTATGCAATCATCAGGGCCGAGGAGATGCCGACCTTAGGCAGAATGTTTCTTTTGAGGAGTTTCTGGCCTTTCGTGCGGTGGTGACCGATGCTTGGCAATATAATCGCCTCTATGCGCGGCAGCGCTTGTTGTCGCCTGCGCAATTGCCGGCGGCGGTGCCAGATGCAGGCGATTGGGCCTTTGCCGAACGGTTTTTCGAGGCGCGGGCGGAGATGATGGCCGATCCAGATTGGCCCAAGATCATGGCGCCTTATGATTTCTTCTTTCTGGTGAAGCCGCTGTTGCTGGCCTATCCGGAAAATTTCGCGATCTTGTCAACGCGGAACGTGGAATCAATCCGGCGTACGATGGAATTCTACGACGCCAATGTGATCGAAGTGCTGGGTCAGGAAGATATCCGTCGCTGTGGTTCCAAGGTTGCGGTTGCGTCAGGCCAAGGTTGGTTGGATCAGGATAATTGCTTTGCCGTTTATGTCGATGACATGAACGCGCATCTTGAGCCGTTCGAGGGGAAGGTGCATCTGCCGCTTCATGCGAATTGGGGCTATGATCAAGGGCAATTGGAAAGTTTGAATCCGAACCAGATTTTCCTGATTTTGAATTCCCTTCTCAAACTTTCCAAAAAGTAGGTTACACGCGGCAATGACTATCAAATATAGCGATCAAATCGGTCAATGGTTACGTGATGCAGGCTATACTCACTATTTTTATGTGGGTGGCGGAAATATTATGCATTTGACCGAAAGTCTTGATCGCTTCTTGACTGGCGTGCCTGTTGTGCATGAGGTCGCTGCCGGTGTCGCGGCAGAATATTTTAACGAACTTGCATCGCCGGCCAAGGCATTGGCGCTGGTGACGGCGGGGCCGGGCCTCACCAATATCGTGACGGCGCTGTCGGGTGCCTATCTTGAAAGCCGTGAATTGCTGGTGATCGGTGGGCAGGTAAAGACCTCAGACTTGGCCAATAAGCAGGTGCGCTCGCGCGGGATTCAAGAAGTTGACGGCGTTGCTTTGGTCGAATCCACCTGCAAGCTTGCCTATCGTTTTCTCAAGCCAGAGCCTGCAAGCAGCTTTCTCAACATGATTGCCGAAAGCTGGACGCCCCGTAAAGGCCCCGTTTTCCTTGAGATGCCGTTGGATGTACAGGCCGCTCAGGTGGAGGCGCAGCCGCTCGGCGCGATGGCGATGCCGGCACTTCCCACGGCCAGCGATGCGGTGATCGATGAGTTTGTGGCTGCCTATAATGCGGCCCAGCGGCCGATCATCCTTATCGGTGGCGGCATTGAATATGATGTCATGGCGGATGTGCGTGGCCTTATGATCGATCGGGCGGTGCCCGTGATGACAACCTATAATGGCGCGGACCGTGTCGGTGGCGAGGATCGCAATTATCTTGGTCGCCCCAATACTTGGGGACAGCGCAGTTCCAACCTCATCATTCAGCAGGCTGATTTCATTCTTGCGCTGGGGACGCGCCTTGGTCTTCAGCAAACGGGCTTCAACTGGCAGGAATTTGGTCGGGATGCCAAGATCGCCCATGTTGAAATTGATGCGGGTGAATTGGCCAAGGGGCATCCGCGTACCGATTGGCAATTGCAGTGTGATGCAAATGACCTGTTGCGCCGTTTCGTGGCGGCCGAACTTGCACCCAAAGAAGATTGGCTTTCGCTCGCCCAGCGTGTCCGTGCGGCCGTGCCACGGGTCGAGCAAGTCAATAAAACAGGTGAAGGCTATATTTCACCTTATGATTTCATTGTTCGCCTTGAGCGGCTGACGCGTGCAGACGATTTTGTCATTCCGTGCAGCAGTGGCAGCGCCTTTACCTTATCGATGCAACTGTACCGGCAACAATATGGCCAGCGCATGGTGACGAACAAGTCGCTGGCATCCATGGGCTATGGCCTGTCGGGTGCGATTGGTGCCGCGATTGCGGGACAGGGAAAACGTCGCACCATCCTCATTGAGGGCGATGGCGGCTTTGCTCAGAATATGCAGGAGCTGGGCACCGTCGATGTCAATCGCTGCAATTTGAAGATTTTCATCTTCCACGATCAGGGCCATGCCTCCATTCGCATGACCCAGCGCAGCTATTTCGAGGGTAAATATCTGGGTTGCGACCGTCCTTCGGGTCTGGGCATGCCGAAATGGGAAAAGCTGTTCGCGGCTTGGGATATTCCTGTGATGGCCTTGCCGCTCGATTTTGAGGCATCCGAGGCGTTCCAGTCGATGATGAACGATGAAGGCCCTGCGGCTTTCATTGTGCCGGTTGATCCGGAGCAGACATATTTCCCCAAGATTTCAAGCCGGATAACGGCGACAGGATCGATGGAGTCGAATCCGATTGATCGGATGACGCCGGAAATCGATTATCTGGAGGGGGTATGGCCACTCGTATCGGCATGAAGTCGCGCCGTCTGATGGTGATCGGCGGCAGCGGCTTTTTTGGCAAGTCGTTTCTGGATGCCTATCAGCGCGGTCGACTGGCACCTTGGCAGGTGGATGAGGTGATCATCGTTGCCCGACGGGCCACTGATTTAAAGACAACGCATCCACACCTGTTGAGTGCCTCTGTGCGGTTGGTAAATGCGGATGTGGGGCATTGTACAGAATTACCACAGGCTGATTATGTCATCCATGCGGCGAGTTCTACCGATGCGCAGCGCTACATTACCCATGCGGATGAAGAACGCGCCAATATTCTGCGTTCCATTGATAATTTTTGTCATGTAGCGGCGCGTGATCTTCGCGGGGCGCGGATTTTATATACCAGCAGCGGTGCCGTTTACGGGGCGCAACCCGCTGATATCGCGCGTGTCCAAGAGCATTATCGGCCCGGCGATGTCGCGGACATGGAGGCCTATAAGAGGGATTATGCTGAGGCCAAACGCATGGCGGAACAGCGGATCGCGCAGTTCGGTCAGGCGTTTGGCGTTGGGGTGACGGTTGCCAGGTGCTTCGCCTTCATGGGGCATTATCTGCCGCGTGACCAACATTTTGCTATCGGGAATTTTATGGCCGATGGCCTTGCCGGTCGACCTGTTGTGGTCAAGGCGACGAGCCCTGTCTATCGAAGCTATATGCATGCCGATGATCTGGTGGATTGGCTGATGGCGATGGTCGCGGATGCGCAGCCTCACTGTCCTATTTATAATGTCGGCTCGGATGAGGCGGTATTGATGGGCGATCTTGCGCAACTGGTGGCGGCCCGTTGCGGTGTGGTGGCGGACGTGCAGGCGTTGACGGATAATTTGGTCAATCGTTATGTCCCGGATATCGAATTTGCGCGGCACAATCTCGGATTGCAGCTGAAGTTCGATTTGGCCTCTGGCATTGATGAGGTGCTTGGGCGTCTGCGACGTGCCGATTAGCACGCACTGGCATTCACATTTCTGAGGTGATCGGAAGCGATGATGGGCTACGGATCGCCCAAACGAGATCCTTTGTCAGTGACATTTTCGGGCGATCAAACTGTGCGTAAAGATGCTGTCGCCAAATTTGAACAATGCATGCTAGCTTCTGCGTGCGGGACCGCTGGTTGAGGGCCAGCTCACGCTGCCGCAAGAATATCTGATATGGTGCGAGGCTCAACTCGAAACGGTGCGGCGCATCGCTGACATGCTCTTTGATGAGGTCCAGCATGGCGATTTGGTGGGCGATTTTGTCCAGCGGATTGAGAAAGTCCTGCAAGGCGCGGTTGATTTTCTCACTAAGGTTGCGCTTGCCGATGACGCCAATCTGTTGTGTTGCGTGGACACGATATTGGATGAAGGGCTGGCGAATAGCTTGGCCGATATAGGCATTGGCACTGAGGATCAGCGCGATCCAGCGATCATGGTGAAACTTGACGGTCACCTGTTCGGGGATCGGTAAAATCATGTTCAGCAGGCCTGCCTTGAAGGCAAGCGTGGCGCCCGTGACAAAGGGGCGGCTGAATATCATGTTGGCCTGACGGGCGCTGTTGCTGAATTGATTGACCTGAACATCATGGAAGCGGACCGATTTCCATAGCATCTTGTGCAGTGGCGCCTCCTCACCATCGATCAGATCTGCATCCGAAAAGATATAGCCGATCTGGTCATCTGACATAAGCACGGCAACGCTGCGTTCGACCCGATACGGATACCAGATATCGTCCTGATCGCTCAGCAAGATGATGTCCCCGGTGCACATCCGCATGGCTTGTTCGAAATTGCGGATCGAGCCGAGGTTGACGGGGTTGCGGTGGACGGTGATGGGATGGGGGAAATGGGCACGAAATGCCTCGATGATCGTCAGCGTTTGATCGGTAGAGCCATCGTCGCAGATAATGATTTCATCCGGCAAGACGGTTTGCGTGGCGATGCTGTCGAGTTGCTGTGCGATATAGGCGGCGCCATTATAGGTGCACATCGCCACGGAGACTTTCGGGGAAACGGGGAGCGCATCCATAGGTTCGCTGTACTTCCTATGCGTTGTATCAGCAAAGACCGTCGCTGCGGGTTGTGCGTGACGTTGTGAGGTGCGTCCACCAACCCTTCAAGCACTCTAACCGGTAGAGCAATTTCCCATAATGCTTGCGCGGCGCCATTTGGCGTTTGAGCCAGACATAAGCGGCATGTTCGTCGGGCGTGAGTTGTGTCTTGAGAAACACATGTTTCTGGGCGCGGGCCTCTTTGGAGGAGTAGCCGCGCGATAGGGCGTGGTGGACCAATATGGACTCATCGACGACGGCGAGCTGATGGCGCGCATAAGCGGCGCAGACGAACAACCAGTCGATGCCAAGGCCATAGAAATTCTCGCTATAGTCCGCACTGCGCATGCGTTCAGCAATGGCGGGCGACAAGGCGAAGACCAGCCCGTCGGTCTGGGCGACAATGGTGCACTCGCTGCCCTCGATTCGGCGCATCCGGGTTCTTTCCAGCCGCCAAGGCGTGCCGCGTAATTTTGGCGACCAGACGGCAAGATCCTCAATCCGGGCATGGGCTTGGCGACATTTGTCGATCAACTGTCCCCAGTCATCACAGGTGCAATCGGCATGGATGACAAGCATGATGTCTTGCGGGTCGCAATGATCGAGGCAGGCGCGGAACTTATCCGCCCAGAAAAGATGGTCGTCGCGGCGAATGAGTTGGCAGTCCAGACCATCTAAAATCTCGGCATCTGGCCCGGAATAGACGATCGCGATCTTGTTGAGCCGGCCTGACAGGTTATTGGCGATTTGCGCTGCGCGATTATGTTGGTCTCGCCAGGATATAATGAAAACATGAATGTTGCTCATTTCAATCCTTGTTCTCGGCAAAACGCTCGCGCCGGTCGCGATACAATATATTGGCCCCTAGCCTTGCCAATGGCCGGTTACAAGTCCTGAAACCAACTGCGAGGTTCTGCGCAATCGATCATTAGAGGACTGTAACGACCTGCAATTTTGATCAATGCGCGCCATGTCAGTATTTTGACGTGTCTTTGATGCCCGTACTTAGTCACTCTATTTCCAATTCAGCTTTGCGTTATGGCGGCAGCTTCAGCTATGAGCCGCGCAGGTCCGGCATGCTGTATCTTGAGCGCTACCAGGGTCAGCGAAAGGGTGATGACATGATGAAATCTGCGCATAAGCTGCCGACATTGTCGTTGGGTGTTTATATCTTGCTCTCGACGACATCGGGCTTGGCGCAGGCTGTCGTGCCGGCACCTTCTCACGCTGTGGAGGATTTGCTGTTGCAACGGCTGGATGCGTTGGAGGCGCGGGTGCGCCAGCTGGAAGCGCGCAATGCCGTGTTGGAAGCCGCGCAAGCCGCGATGCCAGCCGCATCGGCACCCTTCGCCGCGTCCCCTGTTGCCGCGAGCTTGGCCTCATCTTCGGCTTCATCCCCGGTATCGGCGGTCGTGGTGGCAGCGACACCCGTCGCCGCTCCAGCGCCTGCGCCTGCGCCTGCCGCTGCCGATTTCACGTTCCGGCCCAAGGGGATGTTTCAGGCTGATTATGTGGGATATAACGCGCGGGCGGGCGGCTATGATTATAGCAATGGCACTGATATTCGCCGTGCGCGCTTTGGCTTTGACGGCACGGCTTATGAGGCATTCAAATGGCGCTTGAACGCCGAATATGTCAAAAATACCGTGACGTTGCTGGATGCCTATCTCCAATATGCAGTGACGCCCAATTGGTCGGTCACTATCGGTCATGTGAAGACGCCCTATGGGCTGGAGGGCGTGACCTCGGACGCCAATCAGACATTCCTTGAACATGGGATGGCGGGAAATGCGTTTACGGCGGTCGGTGCGGATCGGCGGGTGGGTGCAATGGTCAGCTATCAATCGCCAAGGCTGAATGCGGCGCTGGGCCTGTTCGGATCGGGTGAGGCGGTCAAGCGGTCTGAGGCGACCCCGGATGAAGGCTATGGCGTGAATGGCCGGGTGGCCTATGCCCCGATCCTGACCAAGGATAGCTTGTTGCAAATCGGCGTGTCGGGCTTCCATGCGACCAATCTGGCGGGCCGGACGCTGACGATTGGGGATCGCCCCAATTTGCGCGTCGATGATGGGAAGTTGATCGAGGTGAAGTCAATCACGGGCATCTCATCCGCCGATTCCGTCATGGCAGAGATGATCGCCGCGCGGGGGCCATGGTCGGTGCAGGGCGAATATGGGCGGTTGAAGCTGAACCGTTCGACGGGGTTGGCCGATCTCGATTTCGACGGTTTTTATGTGTTCGGCAGTTGGCTTGCGACCGGCGAAACGCGTCGGGTGAAAAATGGTGCGGTGGAGCATATCAAGCCCAATACCGATTTTAACCCCAAAGCGGGCCATTGGGGCGCGGTGGAACTGGCGCTGCGTTATGATCAGCTTGATCTGACGGATCGCGGCCTGTCGCCGCTTAACCGCAAGGCGGTGAGTTGGACCGGCGCGATCAACTGGTATCTGAACGCGCGGGCGACGCTGTTGTTCAATTATATCCGGTTCCGGGGAAGCAATTCCCCCTTGCTCGTGACGCCATTGGTCAATGGCACGACGGCGCGGGGTGAGGCATTTGCAACAAGATTGCAGTTCGACTTTTAGCGCACCTGCATCAGCACCGGTTCTGGGTCATCAACTGATGCAGGTAGGCGAGCGCGGCTTTTTTGAGCTGACAGGCGCGGGCAGCGCCGACGCCCAATGCCTCGCGCTGATCGAGTTGGGTGATGTGCTACGCGAGCGTGGCATGTAATTGGCGCTCGGCAATCGCATCCTCAGCCTGGTCGGCGAACCAGTCACTATATTCGGAATAGCTGTCGTCGATTGCTCCTTGTCGCATCGGTTCGGCCCATGCGAGCATGGCATGAAAGGCCATGCCGTCCATCCCCAAACCCCGAGCAATGACAATCCGTTGATGCCGATCAACCTGAAGGAGTTGCTGGAGACGATGGAATTGGAGCGTATTCAGATGGCGCTCGATATGGCGGATGGCGTGATTTCGGAAGCCGCGCGATTGCTGATGCTCAAGCGCACGACATTGATTGAGAAAATGCGGAAATATGGGGTGGATCGTCAGGCCTGAGTTTTAGGCTGCTGCCTGCAATGTCCCGATATTGCGGGCCGCAGCGGCCACGATCTGCAAGGACCGCCTGCGCGCCGCCTGATCGTAGACGCTGCCGCACAGCACGACCTCATCAACCCCGGTGCGGGCGATAAACGCGGCAAGGTCGCGTTCGATATCGGTCTGTGTGCCGATGCTGATGCAGCGCAGCATCGAATGCAGCACCCCGCGCCCCATCGGATCGAGGCTGTCGACATAGCCCGGCACCGGGGGCGGCAGCTTGCCCGGCGTACCAAAGCGGATCGAGACGAAATTCTGTTGCATCGACGAGGCGATCAATTGCGCCTCCTCCAATGTGTCGGCGGCGAATGTATTGAACGCAGCCGCCGCATAAGGGCGATCCAGCGTTTTTGAGGGCCGGAACTGCGCACGATAGATGTCGAGCGCCTCTTCCAGCAAATCGGGCGCGAAATGTGAGGCAAAGGCATAAGGTAGGCCAAGGGCCGCCGCCAATTGCGCGCCGAACAGGCTCGACCCCAGAATCCACAGATCGACCTTGGCACCCGCGCCCGGCGTCGCGGTGATGCCCAATTGGGGATTGCCCTCGAAATAGGCCTGCAACTCCATCACATCGCGCGGGAATTGGTTGGCGTCGCTGTTGAGGTTGCGCCGCATTGCCTGCGCCACGCGGCCATCCGAACCGGGGGCGCGGCCCAGGCCCAAATCGATCCGGCCCGGAAATAGCGCGTCCAGCGTCCCGAATTGCTCCGCGATCTGCAACGGGCTGTGGTTCGGTAGCATGATCCCGCCCGATCCGATGCGGATGCGCGAGGTCGCATGGCCGAGATGGGACAGCACAACCGATGTCGCCGCGCCGCCGATCCCCGGCATGCCGTGATGTTCGGCCACCCAATAACGGTTGAACCCCAATTCTTCCGCCAGCACCGCCTGTGCGGCGGCATTGGCCAGCGCATCGGCGATGTCATGGCCTTCGCGGATGGGGATGAGGTCGAGAATGGAAAATTTGGTGTCCGTCATCCTGCCATCTTCGCCAAACGCGCGGTGGGCGCAAGCGGAAAGAAGGCTTAGGCGCGGACCGGGAGACCTGCCGCACGCAAGGCGGCGCGGGCTTCGGCGACGCTATGTTGGCCGAAATGGAAGATCGAGGCGGCCAGCACGGCGCTCGCATGGCCCTTGGTGACGCCGGCGACCAGATGATCAAGCGTGCCGACCCCGCCCGAGGCGATCACCGGCACGGCGACCTGATCGGCGATTGTGCGGGTGAGTTCGAGGTCATAGCCGTCGCGCGTGCCATCGCGGTCCATCGAGGTGACCAGCAATTCGCCCGCGCCGAGTTCGGCCAGCCGCACCGCATGGGCGACGGCATCGATCCCGGTCGGACGCCGCCCGCCATGGGTGAAGATTTCCCATTTGCCCGGCGAGACCTGTTTGGCATCGACCGAACCGACGATGCACTGGCTGCCGAAGATATTGGCCATGTCCGCGACGATTTCCGGCTTGGCAACGGCGGCGGAATTGACCCCGACCTTATCGGCCCCGGCGAGCAGCAATGCGCGCACATCTTCCGGCGTGCGGACCCCGCCGCCAACAGTGAGCGGCATGAAACACACCGCAGCGGTGCGTGATACAATGTCGAGCAAGGTGCCGCGCGCTTCATGGCTGGCGGTAATATCGAGGAAGCAAAGTTCGTCGGCCCCGGCGGCATCATAAGCGCGGGCGATTTCGACCGGGTCCCCGGCATCGCGCAGGTCGACAAAATTGACGCCCTTGACCACACGGCCATTGGCGACATCGAGACATGGAATAATGCGGGTGCGGACGGTCATAAGGAGGCTTTAGAGTGATTTCGCGTGAAATGGAACATTGCGTGGCGCGTAAAATGCGTCGAGCGGATGGATTAGGGGGCTGGGCTTGCGAGTGGGCCTCCAGCTTCCGCCAGCACCTGTTCGACCGCGCTTAATTGCTGGCCGCGTGCCGCCAGTTCCGCGCCGCATTCACCCGCCAATGTCGCGAGCTTTTCCGCGTCCAATTTGGGGATTTCGGCCTTGACCGCTTGCGCAAGATCAATGGTAGGATTGTTGCCGAACAATTGGCCCGCGAAGAACAGCGAGGCCATATAGGCATTGCGGCTGAGGTCCTGGTCTTCGCTGCCGGTCAGGGTGACAGTGGCGATCAGGCATTGGACATGATGCTGGCGGGTAAGGGTCGCATCCCGCGCCGTTGCTGTGCCCATGGGTAGCATCCCAGCCATTGCCGTCATTATCAGGCCGATGGCCATTTTACGCATCATTCATGCCCCTTTGCCGCTGATATTGCGGTGAACGCCTTGGCGGGGCAATGAGATTGACCAATTTGAGGTGAAAAAATCGGGCATTCAGGCAAATAGATCCCGATATTGGTCGCGCAGTGCGTTTTTCTGGACCTTGCCCATCGTATTGCGCGGCAGTTCGGGGACGAATTGCACTGATTTGGGCTGTTTGAACCGGGCGAGCCGATCTTGCAGGCCGGTGATGATCCCGGCTTCCGACAGTTCCGCCCCGGCCAAGGGGACGATCACCGCGACCACCGCCTCGCCAAAATCGGGATGGGGAACGCCGATGACCGCGCTTTCATTGACGCCGGGCAGGTCGTCGATTTCGGATTCGACCTCTTTCGGATAGATGTTGAACCCGCCGGAAATGATCAGATCCTTGCCGCGCCCGATGATGCGGACATAGCCCTTGTCATCGATCATGCCGAGGTCGCCGGTGATGAAGAAACCGTCATCGCGCATGTCTTCGGCGGTTTTTCCCGGGTTGCGCCAATAGCCGGAAAACAGGTTCGGCCCGCGCACTTCGATCATGCCGATTTCGCCTTGCGGCAGGGGGGTGCCGCTGGCCGGATCGGTGATGCGCAGGTCCACCCCCGGCAGCGGAAAGCCGACGGTGCCGGGTTCGCGCACGCCCTCATAAGGGTTGGACGTGTTCATCTGGGTTTCGGTCATGCCGTAACGTTCGAGAATGTAATGGCCGGTCTTGTCGGCAAAGGCGCGATGGGTGTCGGCCAATAAGGGTGCAGAGCCAGAGATGAACAGGTGCATGTTCTTGACCGCATCGGGTGTGAGGCCGGTGAGGGTGAGCAGCCGCGTGTAAAAGGTCGGCACGCCCATCAGGCTTGTCGCGCGCGGGAAGAGGGACAGGACCTCGGCTGCGTCGAATTTCGGCAGGAAGATCATGCTGCCACCCGCCGAAATCAGCGTGTTGGTGGCGATGAACAGGCCGTGGACATGGAAGATCGGCAGCGCGTGGATCAGCACATCATCTTTGGTAAAACGCCATGCGTCGACCAAAATCGCGGCGTTGGACGACAAGGCGCGGCGCGGGATGACCGCGCCCTTGGGCTTGCCGGTGGTGCCGGAGGTGTAAAGCATCGCCGCCGGGGCTTCCGGATCGTGGCTTGGCGGGGTTGCGGCTGTGGTGGCGACATGGGCGAGCAGGTCGGTCCAACTGCCCTTGCCCGATCCATCCAGCGTTTCGATCCGCAAGGTTGCGGGTAAATTATCGAGCCGGTTGCGCCAGAGCGGATCGACGATCAGTAGCGACGGTTCGGCATTGTCGATGAACCATGCGACTTCCGAAGCGGTATAGCCGCTGTTGAGCGGCATATAGACCGCGCCGTGCCACAGGCACCCAAGATAGAGCAGCAAGGCGGGGACGGACTTTTCGACCTGCGCGGTGACGCGGTCGCCGGGTTGGATGCCGAGTTCGGCCAAAAGTGCGGCAATGCGCGCGGCTTCACTGCGCAACTGCCCATAATCGAGCAAGACATCGCCCGCCGCATTGCGGAGAAACGGGCGGGCCGGATCGGCATCGGCCAGCGTGCAAATCGTGTCGATAATATCTGGATAGGTCGTCATGCCGCTTTTCTTAGAGTGATTTCGAGTGACATGGTACATTTCACGGCTCGAAAATCGCGGGATGAAAAACCATCTGTTCTTTGCCAGAAATCAGCGCGGAATCCCGAAGTTGAGGAAGCTCGGCACAGGTCCTGCCCAATCGCCGGGGGCGAGGGTTTCGTCCACAGGCTGAATGCCTTGCGGCGCAGGATAACGCTGGGTGCCGCCAATGCCGGACGAGGTGTCGGCTTCAGACTGACGACCGCGTGGACCGCGTTCGCGGCCAGAGCGTTCACGTGCGGGCTTTTCACGGCTGCGTTCCGGGCGTGGGGCCTGTTCGCGAGGTGCCTGTTCAGGAGGGGCTGCCTGTTCGACAACCTCTGCGACGGGGGCCGCTTCTTGCGGTGCCTGCTCGCGCGGCGAGCGTTCGCGTGGGGCGCGTTCGCGCGCCGGTCTCGACCGGTCGCCGCGCGCTTTGCGGGCGCGGGGTTCGGCTTCATTGGTTTCGCTACCCTTGGCTTCGCGCTCGTTCTTATCGCGGGCAGGGGTTGCGGTATCAATATCGGTGATCCGGGGGATCGGGCCGCCGGTCAGCTTTTCGATCGCTTCGATAGCTTCCTGATCGGCGTCGGTGGCGATGGTGATCGCAATGCCGGTCGCGCCGCCACGGCCTGTGCGGCCAATGCGGTGGACATAATCATCGGCATGCCACGGCACGTCGAAATTGAACACATGGCTGACACCCTTGATGTCGAGGCCACGGGCCGCCACGTCGGAGGCGCACAGGATGGCGATGTCGCCCGCCTTGAACTTGTCGAGTTCCTTGATCCGCGACGGCTGGTCCATGTCGCCATGAATCTGCCCGGCGGCCATGCCATGACGGTTCAGGCTTTCCGCCAGCTCGCGCACGGTCGTCTTGCGATTGCAGAAGACGATGGCGTTTTTGATATTTTCCGATGCGATCAGGGCGCGCAGCACTTCGCGCTTTTTGCGCGGGTTGGTGATCGCCAGCTTTTGCTCAATCATGATGTTGGTCGTCGCGGGGCGCGCGACCTCAATCGATTTCGGGCTACTCAGGAATTTGTCCGCCAGCTTTTTGATCGGCGGCGGCATGGTCGCGGAGAACAGCAAAGTCTGGCGCGAGGTCGGCAGGCGCGAGCAGATTTCCTCGATATCGGGGATGAAGCCCATGTCGAGCATGCGGTCCGCCTCGTCGATGACGAGCAGGCTGCACCCGGTCAGCAAGATCTTGCCGCGTTCGAACAGGTCCTTCAACCGGCCCGGTG
This sequence comes from Sphingomonadales bacterium UBA6174, assembly GCA_002422945.1. GTDB lineage: Bacteria > Pseudomonadota > Alphaproteobacteria > Sphingomonadales > Sphingomonadaceae > Alteraquisediminimonas. Next base: position 75,014 of record DITW01000061.1, read on the forward strand.
TGGCGATCAGGACATCGACGCCCTTTTCCAGCGCGGCCAATTGGTCGCCCATGCTGACGCCGCCGATGAGCAGCGCCATGTTGAGCTTGTGATATTTGCCGTATTTTTCGAAATTTTCGGCCACCTGCACCGCGAGTTCGCGGGTCGGTTCCAAAATCAGTGAGCGCGGCATGCGCGCGCGGCTGCGCCCTTCGGCCAGAATATCGATCATCGGCAGGACGAAGCTGNNTTGCCGGTGCCGGTCTGGGCGATGCCGACGATATCCTTGCCCATCAGGACAGAAGGAATTGCCTGCTTCTGGATCGGAGTCGGGATATTATAGCCGGAGTCCTCAACGGCCCGCAGCAGGGAATCAGATAGGCCGAGATCGGCAAAACTCATCTATAACATCCGGAAATAGCGCGATCGGCCCCATTGGCTGATACGCTCGCGGCCATGGCGTGCATCCGGTGCAATGTCAAGAAATACCCGGAATGGCACGCCCAGCGGCCAGAGGTTTTAGAATGGCACATCGTCGTCAAGATCGCTGTCGAATGCGCGGCTGGGGGCCGATGCGCCGCCGCGTGAGGCACCGCCACCCGATGCGCCACCGCCAAAGCCGGTGTCACCACCGCTATAGCCGCCATCATTGCCCCAATCGCTACCGCCGCCACCGCTGCTGCGGCCTGCGCCGCCTTCCGGCTTGTCGAGCAGGGTGAGCGTGCCGTCATAGCCCTGCAGAATGACTTCGGTCGAATATTTGTCCTGACCGGATTGATCCTGCCATTTGCGAGTCTGGAGTTTGCCCTCGATATAGACCTTCGACCCCTTGCGGAGATAGCGTTCGGCGATGTTGGCCAGCGCTTCGTTAAAGATCGATACCGAATGCCATTCGGTCTTTTCCTTGCGTTCGCCGGTCGCCTTGTCTTTCCAGCTATCGGTAGTCGCGACGCGCAGGTTCACGACCTTGCCGCCGTTCTGGAAGCTGCGGCTTTCGGGATCGCGGCCCAGATTACCAATCAGGATGACCTTGTTGACGCTGCCTGCCACCGATTCGCTCCCCTTAGATGTGAAAATGCCGTTTTACAGGCCAAATGCCGTTGCCGACCAATAAGTGATACCAGCAGCGACATAAGCGAGCGCGAACAGATATGCCAGCAAGAATCCGGGCCATTTCCACCCGTTTGTCTCGCGCCGGACCACGGCGATGGTCGAGATGCACTGCGGTGCGAACACGAACCACGCGAGAAACGCGAGCGCGGTCGGCAGCGGCCATTTGCCGCGCAGCCGTTCGACCAGCGAATGTTCGTCGCCACCATCGGATTCAATCGCATAGACGGTAGCCAGCGCCGATACCGCCACTTCGCGCGCGGCCATCGCGGGGATCAGTGCCAAGGCGATGTCGCGATCAAAGCCAATCGGTTTGAGCACCACCGCCAGCCCATCCGCGACATTGGCGGCGATGCTGTAATCCACAGCCGGAATGGCCGGGTCTGCGCCTGCTGGCGGCTTGGGAAAGCTCAGCAATAGCCACAGAATGACGGTCGAAGTCAGGATGATCGTTCCCGCGCGTTTCAGGAAGACTTCTGCACGCTGCCACAGACCGAGCAGGAAATCGCGCATCACCGGCATTTGATATTTCGGCATTTCCATCAAAAAGCCCTGATCCGGCCCCTTGGTTACCGTCCGGCGCAGCACCAGCGCAACGATAAAGGCCGCGAGAATGCCGACGATGTAGAGGGTGAACAGCACCAGACCTTGCAGACCGATGCCGGGGCCAACCGAGTTCGCAGGGATAAACGCTGCGATGATCACTGCATAGACCGGCAAACGGGCAGAACAGGTCATCAATGGCGCAATCAATATCGTGGTCAGCCGGTCGCGCGGTTCAGCCATGGTGCGGGTCGCCATGATGCCCGGCACGGCGCAGGCGAAGGATGACAGCAACGGGATGAAGGCGCGGCCAGAAAGCCCCGCCCGGCCCATCAGCCGATCCATCAAAAAGGCGGCGCGGACCATATAGCCGCTCGCTTCCAGCAACAGGATGAAGCTGAACAATATCAGGATTTGGGGCAGGAAGACGACGACCGAGCCGACGCCCGCGATCACCCCTTCAAGGATGAGATCGCGCAGGAAACCGGCGGGCAACAGGTTCTGGATCGCATCGTGCAACGCGGAGATCAGCGTTTCGATCATCTCGACCGGGGCCGCAGCCCAGGCGAACACCGCCTGAAACATCAGGAACAATATGCCCGCGAGCAACAGCGGGCCGACCACTGGGTGCAGCGCGACATTGTCGATCCTGCGGGTGATGCTGCGGCGCTTGTCGGTTTCGGTGGTGACGGCGTCCGCGATGGCGCGGGCCTGTTTTTGCAACGCGCGAATGTCGAGTGCGGGGAGCTTGCGGGCCTCGTCTGCCGCATTTTCGACATGTGCCGCCGGGGCGACCTCGGCCAGCAGGTCGCGCAGGCGATCAAGGCCGTGACGACGCACCGCAATAGTTGGGGCGACCCTGATGCCAAGCTGTTCTGACAAGGCGGCGATGTCGATTTCCAGCCCATCGCGCCGGGCAAGATCGACCATGTTGAGGGCGAGCACGATCGGTAGCCCCAACGACTTCAATTCAAGGATGAAGCGCAGATGATTGTCGAGATTGCCCGCATCGACCACCGCAAGGATGACGTCGGGCTTTTGTTCGCCCAATTGACGGCCCAGCAGCACATCGCGGGTGACGGCCTCGTCCGGGCTGTGTGGGGTGAGGCTATAGGTGCCTGGCAGGTCGATCAGTTCCGCCGGGCGACCATCGCCCATCATGATCTTGCCCGCATGGCGTTCGACCGTCACGCCGGGATAATTGCCAACCTTCTGCCGCGCACCTGTAAAGGCGTTGAACATGGCGGTTTTGCCCGCATTGGGGTTGCCGACCAAAGCGATGACGGGCGCAGATTCAGGGGGCGATGCGGGAGGCGGGGTCATGCCGTCACCTCTTCTGCCACGACCTTGATATAATGGGCGAGTTCGCGCCGGATGGCAACGGTCATGCGCCCCACCTGACAGGCCAAGGGATCGCCGCCATAGGGGCCTTGATGCAGCAACTCGACGGTCACGCCCTCGTCAAAACCCATTTCGCGCAAACGGCGCGCCTGATCGATGCTGAGCAACTGCCAATCGACCGTGACGATGCGGGCGGGTAGGCTCATCTGGAATTGATCAAGTGCGATGGGGGGCGTGATTTGGGTCATTGGTGCGAGTCATTATCAATAAGAGCGTTGGAATGCCAGAAGAGATTGAAACAGAAGATCTCGCGCGATTGAATTGGGGTAGATTGATCTGGCACCCTGTTTGCCCCTATGGCTGATCCTTATGGCCGACCCCCGCATCATCGATGTTCAATTGGATGACCAGACGATTATCTGGCGCAATGCCGATGTCGAGCAGGAGCGGCGCATCGCTATATTCGATTTGCTGGAAGGCAATTTCTTCAAGCCGCTGCGCGATTATCCGCAAGATTATGCCGGGCCGTTCCGGTTGATGCTGCGGGTGATCGAGGGCAGGCTCGCGCTCGATATTTCGGCGGAAAATGGGGAGTTGCTGGAGACGCTGATTTTGTCGCTGACCCGTTTTCGGCGGCCAATCCGCGATTATTTCGCCATTTGCGACAGCTATTTTCAGGCGATCCGCCAAGCCACTGCGCAGCAGATCGAAACCATCGATATGGCGCGGCGCGCGATCCATAATGAGGCCGCGCAATTGTTGATCGATCGGCTTGAAGACAAGATCGAAGTCGATTTCGATACGGCGCGACGGTTGTTTACCCTGATTTGCGTGCTGCATATTCGCGGTTGAGTGGGGGGAGTTGTGTATGCGTAGGATTGATGCACGGGCATTTTTGGCGGCGGTGGCGGGGTTGCTGTTGATTCTTGCCGTGTGGATTTACGCGATGGGCTGGACGCCATCGCGGGACAAATATCCGGTGCAAGGCGTGGCGATCAGCAGCGATGCAGGCGATGTCCAATGGCCGACAGCACAATCGGCGGGTGTCGATTTCGCTTATTTGCGCGCGACCTATGGTGCGACCGGGCGGGATGCGGGCTTTGCGAGCTATTGGGCGGATAGCCGCACGGCAAAGGTGCGGCGCGGGGCGTGGCACGCGTATTCCCTGTGTCATTCGGCGGATGCGCAGGCGAATAATTTCGTCGCCGCTGTGCCGCGTGAAAAGGCGGCACTGGCGCCGGCGATCCGGCTTGATTTCATGGATGATTGTCCCGCACGGCCCGGCAAGGCGGCGGTGCTGGATGAAATCCGCTTGTTGGTGCGGGCGGTTGAGCAGCAATCGGGCAAGCATGCGATTTTGTGGATCAGCGCTAATTTTGACGATGTCTATGGCGTGACGTCGGCGATCAAGCGCGAGTTGTGGCTCGACAATGGATTTTTTCCGCCCAATTATGGGGAACGCGGTTGGGCGATGTGGCGGGCGAGCGATCGCCGCCGGGTTGATGGCATTCACGGCACGGTGGCGTGGAATGTGGTGCATCCCCATTAAGATTGGCCCATTAAGATTGGCCCATTAAGATTGGGGGTTTGCCATCGCGGGCGGCTAGGTTAGGACGCTTCGACGAAATTGAAGGGGGAAGACGCAGCAATGGCGATCCAGTCGGACCGTTGGATCAGGGAGCAGGCGCTCAACAACGGTATGATCGAACCGTTTGTCGAGGCGCAACGCCGCGGGGATTCTATCTCTTATGGCCTGTCTTCTTATGGCTATGACGCGCGGGTCGCGGATGAATTCAAGATTTTCACCAATGTCGATTCGGCGACGGTGGACCCGAAGAATTTTGATTCGAACAGCTTTGTCGACCGCAAGACCGACGTCTGC